>NZ_JBGUAX010000005.1:0-300000 GCF_041821065.1 Egicoccus sp. AB-alg2
AGGTGGTGGGTCGCCGCGCGGCCCCATCCGCTCAAACCGCATACCCGAAACCTGACCAGCGTCAGCTTGTGGGCTGGCGGCGCCGGCTGCCGCAGCTGGCCTAGGCCCAGCCGAGGTCGTGGAGACGGTCGTCGTCGATGCCCAGGTGGTGGGCGAACTCGTGCACGACCGTGACGTAGATCTCCTCGACGAGGTCTTCCTCGTCGTCGCAGTAGTCGCACAGCGCGAGGCGGAAGATCCGGATCACGTCGGGCATGGCACCGGCGTACTCCTCGCGCTCGGTCAGCGGGATGCCCTCGTAGATGCCGAGCAGGTCGGGTTCGTCCTCGTGGCGGTCCTCGACCAGGACGACCACGTTGTCGAACTGTTCCCAGAGTTCGTCGGGGACGTCGTCGAGCGCCTTCCCCACCAGTTCCTCGAAGCGCTGCTCGGGGATCGGGTCCACGCGTCTGCCCTGCCCGCCCGCGCGGGGCGTCGTCGCCGGCTGGCCACGGCCGCCGACGGGCCGGCCCACGCTGGGGCGCGGCCCGTCGGCAGCGCGTGTCAGCGGACCTTGGTGCCGGTCGACCGCAGCATCTCGCAGGCCTCGACCACGCGGCGGGCCATCGCCGCTTCCGCGGAAGCGCCCCACCCGCGCGGGTCGTAGACCTTCTTGTTGCCGACCTCGCCGTCGACCTTCAGCACGCCGTCGTAGTTGCGGAACATGTGGTCGGCGACCGGCCGCGTGAAGGCGTACTGCGTGTCGGTGTCGATGTTCATCTTCACCACACCGTGGTCGAGCGCCTCGTGGATCTCGTCGAGGGTCGAACCGGACCCGCCGTGGAAGACGAGGTCGAACGGCTGCTCGACGCCGGTCTTGCCGGCGACGGCGTCCTGGAGGTCCTTGAGGATCGAGGGTCGCAACTGCACGTGGCCCGGCTTGTAGACGCCGTGGACGTTGCCGAACGTCGCCGCCAGCAGGTAGCGGCCGTGCTCTCCCGTGCCGAGTTCCTCGGCGACCCGCATCGCGTCGCCCGGCGTGGAGTACAGCTTGTCGTTCATCTCGCCGACGATGCCGTCCTCCTCGCCGCCGACCACGCCGATCTCCATCTCCATGATGGCCCGGGCGTCACGGCAGGCCGCGAGCAGTTCCTTGGCAATGGACAGGTTCTCCTCGAGTTCGACGGCCGAGCCGTCCCACATGTGGGACTGGAACAGCGGCTGCTCACCGCGGGCGACCCGCTCGCGGGAGATCTCGACCAGCGGCCGCATGAAGTCGTCGAGCTTGTCCTTCGGGCAGTGGTCGGTGTGCAGCGCGATGTTCACCGGGTACTGCTCGGCGACGACCCGGGCGTACTCCGCGAACGCGGTCGCACCGACGACCATGTGCTTCTTCGACGAGCCGGACCAGAAGGCGGCGCCGCCGGTGGAGACCTGGACGATGCCGTCGCTCTCGGCCTCGGCGAAGCCCTGCAGCGCCGCGTTCAGGGTCATGGACGAGGTGACGTTGATCGCCGGGTAGGCGAACGCGCCGCGCTTGGCGCGGTCGAGCATCTCCTCGTAGGCCTCGGGGGTCGCGATCGGCATGGGATCTCCTGCGGTGGATCGAGGTTGGTGGGTGGGCGACGAATCGGACGGCGAGCCTCGGCGACCGGGGCGGTCAGGCTGGCGGGCAGGATCCAATCAGTTCAGACCGACGAACGCGGCCAGGTCGGTGGCGACCGCGGCGGCGCGCTGCAGCAGTTCCTCGGCGCGGGTGTCGAGGTCCTCGTCGGGGCGCAGCTCGCCGCGGAGGTCGACGTAGATCTTCAGCTTGGGTTCGGTACCCGACGGGCGGATGAGGGCTCGCCCGTCGGTGAGCTCGAGCGCCACCATGTCGTGCGCCTCGAGCCAGGGCGGACGCTCCTCGGCGCCGACGCGGTAGTCGAGGCTCGACAGGACCTGCTGTCCGGCCAGTTCCTCGGGAACCTGCGTCTCCAGCACGGCCATCGCCTGCGCGATCTCCGCGAGGCCGGCGCTTCCGGGACGCGTGATCGAGTGCTGGTGGCTGACCCACAGGCCGTGGCGCCGGTAGAGCTCCTCGAGCCGGTCGCGGACGGTGCGGCCCTCCGCCGCCAGCGAACGGGCCAGCCCGGCGAACGCGACGGCAGCGCCGATGCCGTCCTTGTCGCGCACGACGGTCCCGACCGAGGAGCCGAGCGCTTCCTCGAAGCCGTACACGAACGAGCGGCCCTCGGCCCGCTCCAGGTCCCGTGCGGCGGCGCAAATCCACTTGAACCCGGTCAGCGTGAATTCCGCGTGCGCGCCGTACTTGGCGGCGACGTCGCGGAACATGGGCGTGGACACGATCGAGGCAACCACCAGCGGCCGGTCCGCGTCCGTGCCGGCCAGCAGGTGGTCGGTGAGCAGCACGCCGATCTGGTTGCCGGTCAGCAGCCGGTAGCCGCCGTTGCCGTCGGGCACCGCCGCCGCCAGGCGGTCGGCGTCCGGGTCGTTGGCGAGGACGAGCGTCGCATCCACCTCCCGGGCCAGCTCCAGCGCCGCGTCCATGGCGCCCGGCTCCTCGGGGTTCGGGAACCGGACGGTCGGGAACCGGCCGTCGGGCTCCGCCTGCGAGGGCACCAGGTGCAGGTCGTGGAACCCGGCCTCGCCCATGGCGCGCTGGACCAACTCACCACCGACGCCGTGGAGGGGGGTGTAGACGATGGTCAGGTCGGGACCGGGCGTGTCGGGCCGCGCGGCAGCGAGCTCGCCGAGGTAGCGGTCGACGACCTCGGCGGGGACCGGCGCCACCAGTTCGCTGGCCAGCGGGTCCGCCAGCGGGATGTCGACCGCCGGACCCGCGGCCTCGATGGCCGCCGCGATGGCGGCGTCCGTCGGCGGCACGATCTGCGCCGCACCCTCGGCATACACCTTGTAGCCGTTGTACTCGGGCGGGTTGTGGCTGGCGGTGATGACCACGGCGGCCGCGGCGTCCAGGACGCGCTGCGCGTAGGCGACCAGCGGGGTCGGCCGCGGCGACGGGAACCACCGCACCTTCAGCCCGGCGCCCGCGAACACCGCCACCGCCTCGCGCGCGAACTCCTCGGAGTCGACGCGGGCGTCGAAGCCGACGACGACTCCGCGCTCGGCGGCGCCGGGCACCGTCGCGAGCAAGTGGTCGGCCAGCCCGCGACTCGTGCGCCGGACCACGGCGCGGTTCATGCGGTTGGTGCCCGCGCCGACGATCCCCCGGAGCCCGGCCGTGCCGAACTCCAGGCCGACACCGACGCGCTCGAGCAGCTCTGCCTGGTCGCCCGCGTCGAGCAACGCCTGCAGCTCCGCGCGGGTGGACTCGTCGGGGTCCCCCGCGATCCAGGCACTGGCACGCGCCTGGAGGTCGCCGAGGGTCGGGCCGGATTCCGTGACGTGTTCGCTCATGCGCGCAGAGCCTAGGGGCCGCGCGCGGATCGGCCCACCCCGTCGGCCCTGCGCCTGGTCACCGCCGCGCGCCGGCCATCCGGCTTCGCGCTCCGGACCGCCGTGCCCGGACCAGACCGACCGCGGCCAGGATCAGCAGGACGTCGCCCACGCCGGCGAGCGTCCAGCGCAGCCACGTCGGCGCACCGAACGGATCGGCCACCGCCAGCGCGAGCAGCACCACGCCGGCGACGAGGTCGACGACGGCGGCAGTCGGCAGACGACGCGGTGCCTGCCCGGTGGCGGCCGCGGTGGTGGGACGGACGGTGCTGGTCATGAGGCTTCCTCCTCGACGTGCCGGCGGTTCGCCGGCGGGTCCTGCCACCCTGCGGTCGCCACGTCACACCGTCGATGACCTGGGAGGTAACGGACGCCGGTGCGGCCCGGACGTACGGTGCCGACGTAGCCAGGGCGAGACCGGAGGATCCGCGTGAGCAGCGCCGAGCGAGTCGTCGAGAGCTTCGGTGACCGGTTGCGGGACTGGCGCGAGCGGCGCCGGTGCACACAGCTGGACCTCTCCCTGGCGACCGGCGTCTCCACACGCCACCTCTCGTTCCTGGAGACCGGCCGGTCGCGGCCGAGCCGCGACATGGTCCTGACCCTCGCCGACGCGCTGGACGTCCCGCTGCGCGAGCGCAACCGGCTCCTGACCGCGGCGGGGTTCGCGCCGTCCTACGGGCACCGGCCGCTGCAGGCGCCGGAGTTGTCGGCGGTGCGGCAGGCCGTCGACACGGTGCTGCGCGGGCACCTGCCGAACCCGGCGCTGGCGGTCGACGGCCGGTGGAACCTCGTCGACATGAACGCGGCCGTCGCCGTCCTGGTCGACGGCGTCGCCGCACACCTGCTGGAGCCGCCGGCGAACGTCTATCGGGCCACCCTGCACCCGGACGGCATCGCGCCGCGGATCCGCAACCTCGACGAGGTGGCCCATCACCTGCTCGGGCGGCTCCGCCGCGAGGTGGAACTGTCCGGGGACAAGGCGCTGGCCGACCTGCTCGCCGAGGTCGAGCGCTACCCGACCGTCCGCGCGCTGCCGCGCCACCTCGACGTCCCCGCCGAGGTGGTGCTGCCGGTCCGCCTGCGGCACCCGGCGGGCGAGTTGGCCTTCTTCACGACCATGACGACCTTCGGCACGCCGGTGGACGTGACGGTGGCCGAGCTCGCGATCGAGACGTTCTTCCCGTTCGACGCGACGACGGCGGCACGCCTCCGCGAACTCGTCCCGGCGTGACGCTGCCTGGGACGTGACCGCCCGGCGGGTAGGTGGCCGCGTCGGTGTGCGGGGTGTGTGGGGCCGAGGCGGTGGACGCGCCCGGGTGGGGCGCAAAGGTCCCGGCCGGGTCGGGACCTTCCGCGCGCCAGGTCAGGCCTTGCGACCGGCGATACGAACCGTCGCACCGTCGACACTCCCTTCCAACGGCACCGACACCGGCGCCACCACCCACCGAACAAGCGAGACCCACATGAGCACCGACCTCACCACCGGCCGCGCCCAGGGCACCGCCCCCAAGATCGAACTCCACCTGCGCCCCAACCGGCTGTTCACCCTCGTCGCCTTCGCCGCCATCATCATCGGCGCCTTCTCCGCCCTCGGCGGCATCGGCGGCGCCATCTACACCTACCGCACCGCCGCCGTGGAGAACATCGTCACCCCCGACGACGCCGCCATCCCCGGCATCGCCGTGCGCGGCCCGATCTCCATGTGGGTCCAGTCCGACATCATCACCCACCACCAGCTCGAGTCCACCGAAGGGCTGCGCTACGCCGAGATGGAACGCATGGTCCCCCAGATCGACGAAGCCACCGGCGAGGTCGTGCTCGACGAGGCCGGCGAACCCGTCATGGTCCCCAACGACGCCCGCATGAGCTGGATCACCGCCACCTCGCTCACCACCGTGCTCGCCCTCGGAATCCTGTCCTACGCCTTCTCCGCCTTCGCCTTCGTGGTCGGCCTGACCCTGCTCGGCCTCGGCCTGGTCGTCCTCAAGCTCCGCCGCGACGCCGTCGCCTTCGCCTGACGAACCCAGCTCGCCTCTCTCGCAGAGGCTCCGACTCCCAGGGGTGGGGTCGGCAAGGGCCGGTGGTCTTCCCAGACCGCCGGCCCTTGCGCATGCCTTGCGCCCTCGGCCGATCGGCCGTCGTGGGCGCGCGTCGACCCAATTGGTCGCAATTGTCGCCCACACGAATATTGTCGTCGCGCCTCCAATCCCGGACGGCACGGGAGCGCCGCCGGGATCGCCGTCGGAGAGCGGCGCCATGGGAGGCCTCACGTGACCTGGGAGGGTGTACGTATGAGATTCACGTTCCGTCGCATGGGACGGATGCCCAGGGCCGGACGTCGCTCGCTGGCGATCACGGCCTCGGTAGCACTGCTGGCGGGGGCCCTGCCGACGGCGGCCTTCGCGCAGCTTCCTTCGACCGACGACCCACGCGTCGGGCTCGGCGGTGGCGCCTTCGACGCCGAGACCGCGACGCTGGGCATGGAGCAGACCGGGTTCTTCGACAAGCGTGAGAGTCCGTTCTTCGACCCCGCGACCAGTCTGAGTCCCAACGTTGCGGCCGCGATCGGGACGGCCAACTCGGACATGGCGTTCACCGGCGACCACGTCATCCACGGCAACTGGCGCGGCTTCCAGATCTACGACATCTCCGACCCGAGCAACCCGACGCTGCGCACGGAGGTCCTCTGCCCCGGCGGCCAGGGTGACGTCAACGTCCACGGCAACCTGCTCTTCCACTCGGTGGAGCAAGCCACCGCTCGCGTCGACTGCGGCGCGCAGGGCACGCTGCCCGGGGACCAGCCCGACCCCGAACGGTTCCGTGGTGTGCGCATCTGGGACATCAGCGACCTCGACAATCCGTTCCAAGTGGCGGCCGTGCAGACGTGCCGCGGGTCGCACACGAACCGCCTGGTCGAGGACCCGAACGACCCGACGCGGGTCTACATCTACAACAACGGCACCTCCACGTTCCGGCACCCCGACGAGGAGCCGGGCTGCACCGACCACCCGCTGACCACCGACCCGGTGACCGACGAGAACGTCGACCGCTGGCAGATCGAGGTCATCGAGGTGCCTCTGGCCAACCCGGCGGCAGCCCGGATCGTCAACGAGGCCAGGCTGTTCGCCGACGAGGAAACCGGGGCGCTGAACGGGCTCAACAACACGCAGTCCGGTGCGCTGCATCCGTGCGCAACCGCTGCCGAGGGTTCGTGTGCACCGGCCGGTGCCGCCTACTCGCCGCTTCCGAACACCAACACCTGCCACGACATCACGGCCTACCCGGAGATCGGCCTGGCCGCCGGCGCCTGCCAGGGCAACGGCATCCTGATCGACATCTCCGACCCGGCCGACCCCGTGCGGATCGACGCCGTCGCGGACCCGAACTTCTCGTACTGGCACTCGGCGAACTTCAGCAACGACGGCACGAAGGTGCTGTTCACCGACGAGTGGGGCGGCGGCACCGGTCCCCGGTGCGCGGCGAACCACCAGCTGTCCTGGGGCGCGAATGCCCTGTTCGAGATCGTGGACGGCAAGCTCGAGTTCGCCAGCTACTACAAGCTGCCGGCTCCCCAGACGAACACGGAGAACTGCGTCGCCCACCAGGCGAACATCGTGCCCGTGCCCGGCCGTGACGTCATCGTCCAGGCCTGGTACCAGGGCGGCATCTCCATGTTCGACTGGACCGACCCGAAGAACCCGTTCGAGATCGGTTACTTCGACCGCGGCCCGATCGACGAGGAAGTGATGATCCTCGGTGGGCACTGGTCGGGCTACTGGTACAACGGCAACGTCTTCGGCGCGGAGATCGCCCGCGGCCTGGACGTCCTCGACCTGACGCCGACGGACGACCTGACCGCGAACGAGATCGAGGCCGCCAAGACGGTCCAACTCGACGAGCACAACGCGATGTCGATGCGCATGATCACGTGGGAGCCCAGCTTCCCGCTGATCCGCGCGACCATCGACCAGCTCGCCCGTGACGGTTCACTGGCGGCCAACAAGGCGAAGCAGGTTTACGGCTTCGTGGAGCGCGCCGAGCGGTTCGCCGACGGTCCGCAGCGCAACGCGGCCAAGCCGCAGCTGCAGAACGCGCTGAAGCAGTTGAACAGCGCGGACCACCAGCGGCTGATCGACGCCATCAACGACGTGATGGCCACCCTGTAGCCATCGCGTCCGGGCAACGAAGCGCCCGGCCCGACCGCACCCGCTCGAGCGGTGCGCGTCCGGGCCGGGCGCTTCCCGCCGTGCAGCGGGTACCCGAGTTCGCCGGTCGCCTCAGCGGGCCACGGCACGGTCGAGCACCGCGTCCGCGAGCGAACGCAACAGCTCACGCCGTTGCGGCACGCGCTGTGCCTCGGGGTTGAGCGCGGCCGAGTCGATCAGGCCGTGCACGGCCAGGACCGCGGTGCGGGCGTCCTCGTCGGACAGCGCGGGCGCGCCCCGTCGGAGCGCGTCGACCCACGCGTCGACGTAGCGACGGTGGTTGCGGGCCGCCAGCCGCCGGTAGTCCGCCGGCAGGTGACGCAACTCGCGTACCAGCAGCACCAGCGCCGACGGCTGACCGAGTGCGAGCTCCAGCTGGGCGTCCAGGAGGGTCCGCACGGCCTCGCCGGGCGGCTGGGCCGCGGCCCGGTCGATGGCCGGTCGCAGCTGCTCCCAGATCCGGTCGAGCACCGCCATCAGCAGCGCGTCCTTGGACGCGAAGTGGCGGTACAGACCCGGACCGGTGATGCCGGCGGCGGCGCCCAGGTCGTCGACGCTAGTGCCGTGGAAGCCGTGTTCGAGGAACAACTGCTCGGCGGCGTCCAGGACGGCTTCGCGACGGCGCTGGCCGCGCGTGGTCGACGTCCGCCCCGACGTCGGGGCCGGGACGGACGCCGCTGCCGGCTCGTTCACAGGCTGAGCACGTCGCCCAGCAGGCGGCGGTGCAGGTGCGGGTCGCCCAGGAGCAGCTTCGTGGCCTTGGCCCGCTTGAAGTACAGGTGTGCGTCGTGCTCCCAGGTGAAGCCGATGCCGCCGGCCAACTGGATGCCGTCGGCGGCGATCGTCTCGTACACCTCGCTGCACAGCGCCTTGGCCATCGGCGCCGCGATGGCGATCTCCTGCCGATCCCCCGCGGCGATCGCGCGGGCGGCGTGCAGGGCGGCCGATCGTGCGGCCTCGAGCTTGACGAGGTCCTCGGCGAGGCGGTGCTTGACCGCCTGGAACGAGCCGATGGCACGACCGAACTGGATGCGCTCGCGGGCGTAGGCCGTGGTCGTGGACAGCACCTCCTGGGCGCCGCCGACCTGCTCGCAGGCCAGCGCCACCACGCCGGCCGCGATGCCGTCGTGCAGGGCCGTGATGGGATCACCGCCGGTGAGCGCCGCCTCGGCGTCCACGTGCACGCCGTCGAAGCGCAGCGTCGCGAGCGGGCGCGTGAGGTCGAGGGCGGGCAGCGGCTCACGGCTCAATCCGGCGGCGTCGCCCGGGACGGCGAACAGTGCCAGGCCGTCGTCGGTGACGGCGGCCGTGAGCAGCAGGTCCGCGGTGTGCCCGTCGATCACGTACCCGGCAGTGCCCGTCAGGCGCCAGCCATCGCCGTCGCGGGTGGCCCGGACACCGGGATCAGCGGTCAGGCGACCGCGCTCGTCGAGGTGGGCCAGGGCCAGGCGGGTCGCGCCGGTCGCCACGTCGGGCAGCCAGCGCTGGAGCTGCTGGGACGTGCCGGCCCGTTGCAGCACGGTCGTGCCCAGCACCGCCGACGACAGCAGCGGCACGGGCAGCAGCCGCTTGCCCGCCTCCTCGACCACGATGGCGAGCTCCACGAACGTCGAGCCGGCACCCCCGTGCGCCTCGGGGACCGTCAGGCCGAGCAGCCCGTACTCGCCCAGCTCCTTCCAGGCGGCGTCGTCGACGCCGGCGTCGGTCTGCATCACCTCGCGGACGCGTTCCGAGGTGGCTCGTGAGCCGAGGAAGTCGCGCAGCATCCCCCGCAGCTGTTGCTGCTCGTCGGTCTCCACGAACGTGACGGTCATCTCGCCCTCGTGGGGCGTGGTCTGGGTCGTCATGGCGTACTCCTCGTCAGCTGCGCGGGACGTCGCGCCAGGCGACGTTCTTGTCGACGCGCGGCTCGCCGGGCAGACCCAGCACGCGCTCCCCCAGGATGTTCTTCATGATCTCGCTGGTGCCGCCCTCGATGGAGTTGGCCCGTGCCCGCAGGAACGCCTTGTGCGGGTCCTCGGTGCGGGTGGCGGTCAGCTCCGGGCGCACGAACTCGTAACCGCCCGGGTAGGTCACCCCCTCGGGCCCCATGAGGTCGATGGCGAACGAGGTGATGGCCTTGTTGAGGTCCGCCCAGTGCAGCTTCGCGGTCGAACCCTCGGGGCCGGGCGTGCCGCGGCGGGCGGCCTCGCCGGCCCGGATGGCCGTGAGCCGCAGCGCCTCGGCCTCGATCCAGTAGCCCAGCAACTGGTCGCGCGCGACGGGGTCGGACCCGTCGGTGCGCTTCCACGCCTCCACGGCGTGGGCGATCGCGCCGCTGCCGCGCGGGGCGACGTTCCCGCCGATGGCGACCCGCTCGTTCATCAGTGTGGTCATCGCGACGGTCCAGCCCTCGCCGACGGCACCGATCCGCATGGAGTCGGGGATGTGGACGTCGTCGAAGTAGACCTCGTTGAACTCCGCCTCACCGGTGATCTGGTACAGCGGCCGGACGTCGACGCCCTCGGCCTCCATGTCGACCACGAAGTAGGTGAGCCCGGCGTGCTTCGGCACGTCCGGATCGGTGCGGGTGACGAGCAGACCCCACTTGGCGAGGTGCGCGAGCGTGTTCCACACCTTCTGGCCGTTGACGATCCACGTGTCGCCCTCGCGCACGGCGGTCGTCGACAGTGCCGCCAGGTCGGATCCGGCGCCCGGCTCCGAGAAGAGCTGACACCAGATCTCCTCGGTCGTGAACATCGGGCGCAGGAAGCGCCGCTGCTGCTCCTCGGTGCCGTGCGCCAGCAGCGTGCCGGCGCCCATGCCGATGCCGAGGATGTTCAGGTACCGGTTGCGGATCGAGCCGCCGGCCGCCTCGATGCGCCGGTTGACCTCGGCCTGCCAGCGCGGACTGACGCCCAGGCCGCCCACCCCCTCGGGGAACTGGACCCAGGCCAGGCCGTGGTCGAACTGGGCGCCCCAGAACTCCGGTTCCGGCGTGTCCGCCGGCGGATGTGCGGCGAACAAGGCCTGGAGTTGCGCTTCGACCTGCTCGCGTTCGTCCGTGCTCACGCGCCGGCTCCCTCCCGAAAGTGAACGATCACTAACAGGAAAGGCTAGCGCGCCCTTCGCGACGTCGTGCGACTGGCGCGGCCGGCGCGGCTGGCGCCGTAAGTGGGCCGGCGCAGCCGGTTGAGCCACCCGACCGGCCGCAGTTCCGGCCCGGTGTGCCAGGGATCGAAGTCGAGGTGCTCGTCGTCACCGGGCACCACGGGGACGGCCGCCGGCCCGGGCGAG
Organism: Egicoccus sp. AB-alg2; assembly: GCF_041821065.1. Lineage (NCBI taxonomy): Bacteria > Bacillati > Actinomycetota > Nitriliruptoria > Egicoccales > Egicoccaceae > Egicoccus > Egicoccus sp. AB-alg2. Next base: position 10,920 of record NZ_JBGUAX010000005.1, read on the forward strand.
GCTGTCGGGGCTGCTGAATCCGCGTGTGTCGGCCGCGTGGGCGGCCCCGCTCGAAGGACCCCGAGGACCACCCCGTCCGCCGTGCCCAGACGCACCTCGAAGTCCGGCGGCCGGGCGACACGCCCGGAGGCGAGCGCGGCGTAGGTGACCGGCGCCGACCCGTCGAGCGCTCGGGCCAGGACGGGTCGGCGTGTCCCGCCCGGGAGCCGATACGGGAGCAGGCTCGTGAACGCGCCGCCGGCCACGTCCCGTGCCAGGCGCAGCAGATGTCGACCGATCCGGCCACGGCCACCGGAGGCCAGCAGCAGGTCCTGGTCGCGTCCGGGGCCATGGACGTCCAGCACCTTCACGGCCAGTCCGAGGACGTCGGGCAGCGTCGCGGGCAGTCCGATGCCGTGGGAGATGCGCAGGCGTGCCGGCCGGTGGCCCGCCGCCAGGGACGAGCCCGGCAGTTCGTCGGCCGCGGCCGCCGTCGGTTCCCAGCGCGCGGCGTAGACCAGGCCGTGGGGATGGAAGGCCCGTGCCCCGCGCAGCCAGGAGGCGACGCGGAACAACGTCACCAGCACCGGCATGTCGGCCTCCGCGGGCTGCATCGGGCATCGCCTGGCGGGCGTACCGCACGGTGGCCGCGGGCGCCGCGCCGGCCCCGGTCGCGTGCCGGGTCGCCGGGGCGCACGTCACCGTCCTGGACTAGCGTGGGTCGGCTGCCGTCGGCCAGGAGCGCCAGCGTGGACGAACATGCCCGCACCAACCTCGCCAACTGGGAGGCGCGGACGCCCATCCATGCGGCCAGCGAGGCCTACGGCCTGCAGCGCTACGTCGACGACCCGAGCCGCCTGTCCGACGTGGTCGCCCACGACGCGCCGTTCCTCGGGGACCTGACGGGGCTGCGGGTCGTGCACCTGCAGTGTCACATCGGCACGGACACGCTGTCGCTGGCACGTCTGGGGGGCGAGGTGACGGGGGTCGACTTCTCGCCGTCCGCGATCGCGGTGGCGCGCGACCTCGCGGAGCGGGCCGGTCCCCCGGTCCGGTACGTCCAGGCGTCGGTCGACGAGGTGCCCGAGGCATTGCCGGAGACGTTCGACGTCGTCTACACGGGCGTCGGCGCGTTGAACTGGCTGCCGTCGGTGTCGCGGTGGGCGCGGATCGTGGCGGGTCTGCTCGCGCCCGGCGGTCGGCTCTACCTGCGCGAGGGGCATCCGATGCTGAACGCGCTCGACGACGAGCGCGACGACGAACTGCTGGTGGTGGCCCATCCCTACTTCGAGCAGCCGGCGCCCACCGAATGGGTGACGCCGACGACCTACACCGGTGACGACACGCCGGTGTCGGCACCGGTGACGCGCGAGTGGGCCCACGGGCTCGGCGAGACAGTGCAAGCCGTGCTGGACGCGGGGCTGCGGCTCACGCGCCTCGCCGAGCACGCCGAGTTGGAGTGGGCGTTCTTCGACTGGATGCGGCGCAACGAGGCCGGGCGCTACGAGCTGCCGAACGGACGCGAACGCCTGCCGCTGATGTACACGCTCGAGGCCGTCAGAACTCGAGACCACGCCGGCTGATGGAGGTCACGGGTAGGCGTGCCGGTAGGTGAGGCTGATCCGCGGCCCGGCGTCGGCCACCTTCGGCACGGTGTGCTGCCACGTGCGCTGGCAGCTGCCGCCCATGACCAGCAGGTCGCCGTTGCCCAGCGAGAAGCCGAGGCTCGCTCCGCCGCCCCGCGGACGCAGCCGGAACGTCCGCGCGGCGCCGACGGAGACGATCGCGATGACCGCCTCGGGCAGGTCACGTGCGATGCGGTCGCCGTGCCAGGCCACCGAGTCACGACCGTCGCGGTAGAGATTCGCGCCGATGCGCTCGAAGTGGCGGCCGTAGCGGGCGTCGAGCACCCGTCCGAGCTCGGCCAGCACCTCCAGACCTGCGGGCGGCTCCGCGACCGGGATCGATGCCGTGAGTCGGGGCTGCAGGAGTTCCTGCCCGTGCAGGCGCTCGGTGCGCTGGCCCCACGGCAGCGACGCCAACGCGGTCGCGAAGACCTCGTCGGCGCCGGCCAGCCAGCCCGGCAGGTGGTCGACCCAGGCACCGGCCGCGAGCTCGTGGCGGAGGAGGCCGGGCATGGCGGGGTCGAAGGTCGGCGATCGTCCGCCGAGGAGTGATCCCTGCCACGCGAGCTCCGTCATGCCACCACGGTACCGAACATCCGTTCGATCACCAGTGGGTGCTCACTCCTCGCGCAATTCGAGTAGTTCGTAGCGCGGCGCCACGGCGGTGGCGCCCGCGCACGTGAGCCGTGCGGGCGTGCCGTCCCGGCGCGTGCGCACCTCGACGACCACGTCGGGGCCGGCAAGGCGGCGAAACCGCACCCGGTGGCGGTCGTCCTGACGATCGACCGAGACGACACGCAGCGCGTCGGCGCCCTGGATGCCCAGCCGCTCGCGGACCAGTACTTCCGCGGCCTGGACGGCGAAGGGGTGGGCGGAACGCCCGCGGAAGTGCTCGAGGGTGATCCGCCCACCCTCGTGCGCAGCCACGACGACCCGGGCGGTGTCGGCGTCCAGCTGACCGTAGAACAAGCCGTCCGGCAGGCACACCACGTTGCCGGCGAACCGGTCACCGCCGACGTGCGAGCACTCCCACACCCGCTCGCCCACCTGCTCGAGCAGCGCCTGCGCCACCGGGAGACCGAACTTGGCGCAGCAGGGGTCGTGCTTGCCGTTGGTACACACCAGGTACAGCGGGTCGAGCACCCGCAGCCCACCAACGGTCTGTCCTTCGCGCAGGGCATCCAGGTCGAGGTCGAGCACCTGCTGGACGTGCTCGAGCGCGAACGACTCCAGCCAGCCACCGATGCCCTGGCTGGTGCCGGCGTACAACGTCCGTTCCGTGCCCAGCGGTCGCTGGCCGCCGGGGCGCCGGAGCAGCAGCACCCGGGCCGGCAGGGCTCGTGACCAGTCCAGCAGCCGGTCGCGGACGGCCGGCGGGAGGTCGGAGTCCTGGAGTGCCTCGGCGCCCCACGGTCCGGGTTGTTCCAGCAGGATCCAGCGGCGGGCGCGCGACGCGGTTCCCAGCGGAGGTTCCGCACGTGTCCGCGAGTCCAGCGCGCACAGATCGGTCACGCCGGCTCGCCACCGGTCCCCCGGTCGACGGTCAGCAGTCCCTCACGCAGCAGCCGGCGGCAGAGCACCAGGCGGCTGTTCGGATCCAGGTGCGCATCGAGGTCCGCCGGCCGGAAGCGGCCGTCCTGCAGCACCTGTTCGAGGGCCGGCCGCAGCGGCGCCGGCAGACGGAGCCGTCGATCGGGCAGCACGAGTTCGACGACCTCCCCGGCGTCCACCAGGCGGGCGCCGAGGTACGGCCGCACCCGGAGCGGGGTCGCGTCGTCGAGGTGGTCCAGTGCGAGCAGGTCGCGCAGGCCACCGCTGCGGTCGGGCACCCGCGCCGACCAGAAGGACGCCGCGGACGCCTCGAGGGCCGCGTCGACGTCGGCGCCGCGCAGCGCGATCGCGAGCCGGTCGAGGTGCTCGGCCAACTGCTCGCGGTGGACGAGCGGGTCGCCGGCCCAGCCGCCGGGCAGGGTCTGGTCGAGGTCGGCGCTGGCGAGGGCCGTGTCGACGGCGCGCCGGACGAGCGACGACCATCGCACCGTGCGCACCCCGATCGTGAGGTGGAGCGACGGCTGCTCGAGGGTCTGGGCGGCGTGGCGGGTGCCGGCCGGCAGGTACAGCACGTCTCCGGGCTTGAGCTCGAGGTCCCAGGGCTCCGACTGGCCGGGCGGGTGCACGACCCACCGCTTGACACCGTGGGTCTGCACGGCGAAGACGTCGTGCGGGTCCTCGTGCAGGTGCAGCCCCTGTGCGACTGGCGGCGTCAGGTAGGCGTTGGCCTGCACGGGATGGGTCAGTTCCGCCTCCAGGGCGCGGCACAGCTCCGCGACCGGCGGCCAGGAGCGGTGCAGACCCTGCAGCACGATGCTGGCGCCGTCGTCGAACGCGGCGTGCACGGCCGCGACGTCGATCAGGTCGTCGACCTGGCGAGAGCCGATTCGGACCCGGCGGGTGACCTGCCCCGCGGGCAGCGTCACGCCGTCCTCGACCAGCCGGAACGCCGGCGCGCGGAGCCCCGAGCCGGCCACCAGGTCGTCGACGTGCGCAAGCGAAAGGACGTCGTCGTAGGCGTCGGGAGCGCTGGCCGGGACGTGCAACGGGGCCTTCCCGAACGTGGTGTCCAGGAAGGCCCTCGCGTCCCCGACCAGTCGTGTCAGGGACGAGGTCGGCATGTCAGGCGTCGGTGCCGTCCACGTCGGCCCCGTCGCCGTCGGCGGCGTCGGTGGCGTCCCCGTCGGCGTCCGCGCCGTCGGCATCGGTGCCGTCCGCGTCGGTGCCGTCCGCGTCGGTGCCGTCGGCGTCCGCCGCGTCGCCGTCACGCACGTCGGTCGCGTCGCCGTCCTGCACGTCGGCGGTGGTGGTCGTGGCGGTCGCGGTGCCGACCGTCTCCATGTCGGCGTCCGTCAGGCCTTCAACGCGCATGCTCGTCCTCCGGGCTCGAAACGTCGTGTCGCGAGCGTAGGCGGCAGCCGACCACCGGGGTCGGGGCCGTCCGGGCAGGCCGGAGATGGACGCATTGCGCGTGCGAAACGGGCACTGCCGACAGGTCGCGTGACCGGCTCAGCTGCCGTTGCCGTCGCCCGGGCGCCAGCTCAACATGGCGTCGGTGAGCCGGCCGTTGCGTGCGGTGAGGAACTGGCGGCGGGCACGCGCATCCGCCCCGGCGGGGAGCAGACGGAGTTCGGCCACGTTGGCAGACACCTGCCGCTCGGCTTCCACCGCGCAGGCCCGCGAGCAGACCGTGCCCGCGGGCGCCTCGTCCCCGCACACCACGCACCCCGTGAGCTCGAGGGCGTCGAGGTCCGCCTCGGTGGGCGGTGGGGTGGCGGGTGGTGGTGGGAGCAGCATGGCGGCCTCGATGTCGCGCTTCGACGTCGCCAGGTCCCCGTGGTCTCGACACCCGACCAGAAGACCGTACCGCCGAAGTGGACACCGCGCAATGACCGTGATAGGCGGTTGCGAGGCGCACCATCCCGCCCCGAACGAGGTCGCCAATGGAGGCCGAGGAGGCGCGCCGACGCTTCGCCGCCGCCCGGGTCGCACGCCTGGCGACCGTGGCCCCCGACGGCATGCCGCACCTCGTCCCGGTCGTGCATGCGGTCGAGGGCGACCGTGTCCATTTCGTCGTGGACCACAAACGCAAGCGCACCACGCGCCTGCGCCGCCTCGAGAACCTGCGTCACGACCCCCGCTGCGCGCTGCTGGTCGACCACTACGACGAGGACTGGTCGCGGCTGTGGTGGGTGCGCGCGGACGGGTCGGCGGAGATCGTCGACGCCCCCGCGGCCGACCACCCCGGATTGTCCCTTCTCGTGCAGCGATATCGGGCGTACCGTGAGAGCGTGCCGCCCGGCCCCCTCGTCGTGGTGACCGTGCGGCGCTGGAGCGGGTGGCTCGCGTCCCCTTGAGAAGCGACGGCGGGCCGGTCCGACCGGCTCCGGCCGGTCGGACCGCCCGCCGTCGGGAACGCCGAGGGAACGGCAACGGCATGGACATCGGGATCGGGCTCCCCAACACGGTCCCGGGTGCGACCGGCGCCAGCCTGTTGGACTGGGCCCGACGCGCCGACCGGGCCGGGTTCTCCAGCCTGGCGACGATCGGCGCACTCGACTACCCCGGCTACGAGGAGCTGACACTGTTCGCGGCGGCCGGCGCCGTCACGGAGCGCATCCGCTTCATGAGCAACGTGCTGATCGCCCCCTTGCGCAGCGCCGCGGAGCTGGCCAAGCAGGCCGCGAGCGTGGACCAGTTGACGGGCGGACGGCTGACGCTCGGGCTGTCGATCGGCTGGCGCGCCAGCGACTACGCCCTCGCCGAGCGCGACTACCGCTCGCGGGGGCGGCGATTCGACGCGCAGTTGCGTGACCTTCGCGCCGCACTGGACGGCGAGCCATTCGACGGCGGGTCGCGCCCCGTCGTGCCACCGTCCGTCCAGGCGCCGATCCCCATCGTCATCGGCGGCACCTCGGACGCCGCGGTCCGCCGCGTGGTGGAGTTCGGCGCGGGCTGGAGCGCCGGCGGCGCCCCGATCGAGGCCACCAAGGCGATGATCGACCGCGTCCGCACGGCATGGCAACGAGCGGGCCGGGACGGGGAGCCGAGGTTCGTGGCGCTGGCCTACTTCGGCCTCGGCGACACGCTCGAGCGCTCGCGCGCTTACCTGCTGGACTACTACGCGCCCATGGGCGACATGGCTGCCGTCGTCGCCGACGGCGCGCTGCGCTCCCCCGAGGCGATCCGCGACGCCCTCGCGGCGTTCGCCGATGTCGGCATCCACGAGGTGATCCTCGACCCGACGGTGGCGGACCCGGACCAGGTGGACCGGTTGGCCGACGTCGTCCTCTGACGACGGATCGTCCCTTTCGCCCGGCCGGCCCGACCAGGTGGCGTAGGCGCGCGCTGGCGTCGCACGTCGCCGAGCCAGCGGCAACGTTCGGCCACATACCTGCGTCGTCGGCGTCATCGTGGACGTCGAGGACGAAGGACGGGGAATGGTCGCAACGGGGGGCCGGCGCCTGCCGTGCGTCGGGATGCTCCGACGCACCGCCGCGACGGTGACACTGGTCGTCACGCTCACGGCCGGCTGGGCGCTGCCGACGCCGCCCGCGCACGCGGCCGTCACACCGTGCTCGCGCGGGACGGTCGCGCTGACGTTCGACGACGGACCGCACGCGCGCTCCACGCCGCGGGTGCTGGACGTGCTCGCGGGCCGCCGCGTCAAGGCGACCTTCTTCCAGGTCGGTTCGATGGTGGCGGCCAACCCCGCCGTCGCTCGGCGGGTGCACGCCGACGGGCACGTGCTGGCCAACCACACCTATCGGCACGAGAACCTGACCCGGCTGGGCAATGCCGACATCCGGCGCACGATCGACCGGACCAACCGCGCCATCGTCGGTATCGGCGCGCCGAAGCCGACCCTCGTCCGACCACCCTACGGCGCCACCTCGACCCGCGTCCGTGACGTGATCAGCGGCATGGGCATGCGACAGCTGCTGTGGGACGTCGACCCGCAGGACTGGCGTTCCGGACGTTCGGCCGCCACGATCCGGGACCTCGTGCTGCGAGGTCTGCGCGACGGCGCCGTCGTGTTGTTGCACGACGCGTCCGCGAACGTCGACCGCAGCATCGCCGCTCTGCCGGCCATCATCGACGGCGCCCGCAGCCGGGGGTACTGCCTCGGCACGCTCGACCAGGCGGGCCGGGTGGTGCCGCCGGTCCCGGCCGCGCGGATCGATGACGTCGAGGTGACCGAGGGAGCGGCCGGCACGAAACGTTCCGCCGTGCTGACGGTGCGACTGTCGGAGCCGACGAGCCGCGCGGTCAGCATCGACTGGACCACGGTCGACGGCAGCGCCGTCGCCGGTGAGGACTACAAGGCGGCGAGCGGCACCCTGACGATCCCGCGGGGCGCGACCCGCGGCACCATCAAGGTGACCGTCCGTGGCGACGACCTCGACGAACCGAACGAACGCTTCACCATCCGGCTGCGCTCGCCCGCCGGCGTGACGCTCGCCCGCGCCAAGGCCCGCGTCACCATCCTCGACGATGATCCGCCCGCGGCCAGCACGAAGGCCGACGCCTCCGCCGAGCGCGACGCCGGCGAGGGGGCCGCCGACACCGCCCAGACGCCTGACGCCCCGGCCGACGCCGACGTACCGACCGGCGCGCCGACGGAGGACGGCGACGCCGCGACCGGGGCCACCGCCGAGGAGGACGTGCAGGAGGCGGACGACGACAGCGGAGCTCCGACCGGACCGGCGACCGAGGCGAGTGACGCCGGCACGGGCGGCGACCCGTAGGCCGTCCGGTGGCCTCCTCCGAGGCCCTCCTCCCCTGGCAGGCGATGCCACGGCGTCGTTCGCTGGAGGAGAGGCCGGAGGAGGGTGCCATGACCACGACACGCGTACCGGAACTCACGCGCCGACACCCCACCGCCGCGAACCGCGCCGGTTACGTCGTCGCCATCGCCGTCAACGGATTGCTGCTGTGGGTCGCCGGCCGGCTGCTCGACTGGGGCTGGCCCGGGTTCCTGACCGAAGACTTCACCGAGGTGCTGCCGCTGCTGACCGTGTCGTTGGTCGCCGGCATGCTCGCCAACGCCGCGTTCCTCGTCCGCGACCGCGGGGCCTTCCGAGCGCTCGCCGACCTCGTGACGACCACGGTGGGTCTGGCCGTCGCCGTCCGGCTCTGGGACGTCTTCCCGTTCGACTTCGCGGGCTACCCGCAGGACTGGTCCTGGCTGGTCCGCGTCGGCCTGGCCGTCGGCATCGTCGGCGGCACGATCGCCATCGTCGTGAACCTCGTCCGCCTCGTCCGCTGCGGCCTCGGCGGCGCCAGCGACACGTGACGCACCTACCCGAGAAACGACGAAACCCCGCCGGAGCGGGGTTCTGTCGTCGTTCTGGAGCGGATGACGAGATTCGAACTCGCGACCTCCACCTTGGCAAGGTGGCGCTCTAGCCAACTGAGCTACATCCGCGTGCGGTCCGGGAAGGTAACCGCTCGGGCCCGACCGAGCAAAACCGTTCGGCGCCGGTGCGTCAGGCGAGCACCGCGCCGCGTCCCGTGGATCCGAAGCCGCCGCTACCGCGCATCGTGTCGTCCAATTCGTCCACTTCCTGCACCACGGCGCGACCCACCCGCTGGAGGAGCAACTGGGCCACCCGCTCCCCCTGCCCCAGCGTGACCGTCCGGTCGCCGAGGTTGCACAGCAGCACGAGCACCTCGCCGCGATAGCCCGCGTCGATGGTGCCCGGCGCGTTGGCCACGGTGACGCCGTGCCGTCGCGCGAGGCCGGACCGCGGGTGCACCAGCCCGACCCAGCCCGTCGGGATCGCCACCGCCAACCCCGTCGGCACCGCGGCGCGACCGCCGGGCGGCAGGGTCACCTCCTCGACGCTGGTGAGGTCGAGTCCCGCGTCGCCGGGATGCGCGTACGCGGGGAGCACCGCATCCGGGTGCAGTCGGCGGACCCGCAGGGGCACCTCGTCGTCCATGCGTGTTCCTCTCCTGGGTGCGCCACGCGCCCAGCGACCCGTCCATGTGGCGCCGGCCGGGCGGACAGGTGCCGGCCGGGACGTCGCGCTCGGGACCGTACCCTCGACCACCGACCGCGCCCTCACGGGGGCGCGTTTGCTTTGTCCCACTTCCCCCGAGGTTTCCATGCCTGCTTCCCGACCCGGGCGCGCCACCGCCGGACTCGTCGGCGTGCTGCTCGCCGTCGGTGCCACCGGCGCCGTCCTCGACGCCCGCAACACCACCGCCGAGGCGCAGCGCGCCGAACTGGCGGCGGCGCGCGGCGAACTGAACCGCGACCTCGCGGCCCTGCGCGCGACCCTCTCCTCGCCCGCCCACGACGCCCAGCAGACCGCGGCAGCGCTGCAGGTCGTCGCCGCAGAGGCCGTGACCGGCTCCGAGCGTGACGCCGACCGGGTCGCCGAGGACGCCCAGCGGCTGACCGACGACCTGGCACGCCAGGCCGACCGGCTCGAGGACGCCGCCGACCATCCGCTGCCCTCGCGACCGGCCGCGCTGCCCGTGGAGAGCGCCGACCCCCTCTTCGCCCGGCTGCAGCCACTGGACGACCAGACCCTCACGGTCGCCGAGCACCTGCGCGCCTCGGCGAACGAAGTCCTGGCGCTGACCACGGCGGCCACCGCGCTGCAGGAGGCCGCCGCCACCTACGCGGCCGCGACCGACGACCTGCCCGAGGGCGACGACCCGGACGTCCACGCGCGTGCCTGGCGCCAGGAGCGTGAGCGGCTGGCGGCGTACCGCGAGGCCGTCGAGGAAGCCGCCGACGTGGAGGGCCTGCACCAGCTCGCGGCCGCGCACGGCCACCTGCTCGACGCGCTCGAGGAACTGGCGGCCGACGCGCTGGCGGCACTCGACGACGACGACGTGGACGCCTACAACGACCGCGTCGCCGACGGGATCGGTGACGACGCGCTGGAGACCTGGCGCGAGGAGCTGCGTTCGGGCGCCGAGCAGGCGCTCGAGGCGGCACCGCTTCGCCACCTGGAGCGTTCGCGGGCGCTGACCCTGGGCCTCATCAAGGAGCTGGACAACGTGCGGCGCAGCTCCAACGGCACGCTCGCCCTCGGTTGACCGGCCGCGGCGCCGACGCGGTCAAGACGCCTCGACGGCGTCCACCGCGTCGGCACAGCGCAGCAGTTCCGCGAACGCGTCGCGCAGGTGGCCGGTCACGCGCTCGACGTCGGGCAGCGCGTCGTAGTCGGCCGTGAACCCGAAGTTGAGCCACCCGTCGATCGACGTCAGCCCGACCGCGTACGACTGGGTCGCGGCCAGCGGCGTGAACGGGAAGGCCCCGAGCAGGCGCGCACCGAGGCAGTAGACCGGTAGCTGCGGGCCGGGCACGTTGGTGACGAGGAAGTTGAACAGCCGGCTGCTCACGGCCGCACGCGACGCCATCGCGTGCAGCGTCGGCGGCGCGAACTCCGACAGGCCGATGAGGAAGCCGGCACCCACGGCGTGATGGCTGGACTTGACCTCGCGCATCGCCTCGTGGCAGACCCGCAGGCGTTCGATCGGGTCCATCTCGAAGACCGGCAGGTCCACGAACACGGCGACCACGCGGTTGCCCAGAACGTGGGACTCGGAGCCGGCGCGGGTGCTGACGGGCACCATCGCACGCAGCCACAGCCCGTCGGTGACGGCGCCATGGTCGCGCAGATAGCGGCCGGTCGCGTCGGCGACCGCCGCGAGCACGACGTCGTTGACCGTGGTGCCGAACGCGTTCTTGATCCGCTTGGCGTCGTCCAGCGCGATGCGCTGGATCGCGAAGCGGCGGTGCGGTCCCGGCGCCTGGTTGAGCAGCGAACGCGGGGCGGTCCGGATCAGCGTCGAACGGGCCATCGACGCCGCCGCCCGGGTGACCGACAGCGCCCGGCGCGCCGACTTGGTCGGCGCGTCCAGCAGCCTCCGCCCGGAGGCGAGCAGCTGCGCGGGGCTGGTCACCGCGTCGCGTACCGCGTCACCGAACAGCTGGGCCGTCCCGGGTGGCGGGGCCGGCGTCCACGGCTCGGGCTCGGGCAGCGACGCGTCGGCCTCGGGGCTGACGTCCAGCATGACGGTCGCGATGTCGATGCCCGCCAGCCCGTCGATCATGGCGTGGTGGTTCTTGCCCAGCAACGCGAACCGTCCGTCCTCGAGCCCCTCGATGACGTAGAGCTCCCACAGCGGCCGGTCGCGGTCCAGCGGGCGCGAGAGGATCCGGGCGCAGTACTCGGTCAGCTGGGTGATCGTCCCCGGCTTCGGCAGCGCCGCGTGACGCACGTGGTAGGACAGGTCGAAGTGGGCGTCGTCGACCCACACCGGATTGCCCAGCTGCAAGGGCGGGTGGGCGAGCTTCTGCCGGTAGCGCGGGACCAGGTGCAGGCGCGAGCGGACGAGGTCCAGGAAGCGGGCGTAGTCGAAGTCGTGCGGGCTGCCCTGTTCCTTGCCGGGCGGGTCGAAGACGAACAGGCCCCCGACGTGCATGTGGCGGGTCGGACCCTCCATGTTCAGGAAGGCCGCGTCCAGTGCCGTCAGTCGGTCGCCATGTGCCTGGGTGCGCTCGTCCACGCCGGTCCTTCCCACCGTGAGCCAGCCTACTGTCGTCCGCCGGGGCGTCTCAGCGAGCCCGCACCGCCACCGGCCGGCGCACGCCGATGCCCCGCAGCCGTACGGGCCGCAGCCGGCGCGGCGAGAGCTCCTCGGGCACGACGTCGTGCAGGTCGTCGTCGATCAGCAGACTCCACGGCCGTGCGAGGTCGGTCAGCCGCGCGGCCCGGTTCACCGGCGGCCCGTAGATGTCGCCCTCGCGGACCAGCGCCGCCCCGGCGGCCATCCCGCCGCGAAGCGGCACGTCCTCGAGCTCCGGGACGGGCGTGGTCAACTCCACCATCGCACCGATCAGCAACGCCGGGTCGGCCGCCACCAGCATGGCCGCGTCGCCGAGGTACTTGACCACCGTGACCTGGCGGTCCGGCGAGGTGACGTCGACCACCCGCTCCTCGAAGGCGTCGAGCACGTCGTCGAGGCCGGACGGATCCACCCGCGACGACAGCGACGTCCACCCGACGACGTCGACGAAGCCGACCGCCAACTCGACCTCGGCATCCTCGGTGCGTGTCAGCATGGCGGCCAGTTCCGTGCTGAGCTGGTGCTCCAGCTGCAGGCCGTACGTGATGGTGAGCACGTCGCGGGCGACCTCGTCGAGGCGGCGCGCCGTCTCCGCCAGTCCCGAGGCGACGGCGAGGTCGTCGGCACCAGCCTGGCGCATGGGCAGCAGCACCTCGTCGCGCACGACGCCGAGGTCACTGCGGGCCACCGTGCTGAGCGCGGTACCGCGCGCCCGTGCGGAGCGCACGACCGCCTCGACCGGCAGCAGCTGCAGCAGGGCGCGCAGGTGGCGTGCCCAGCGCAGGTCCGTGTCCGAATAGCGGTCCGGCAGCGGCAGCCCGCTGGCGACGCGCACCCGCTGGAGGAGCTCGGCGGGAACGTCGGCTCGCTGCGAGAGCTCCTGCAGGTCGTAGCGCGGCTCGTCGCCCAGCACGCGCTGGGCCAGGACCAGCGGCACGCGGCCCTCGGCCACGGCCGCGCGGGCCTGGTCGGCGGGCACCCCCAGTTCGAGCAGCGCCTGCTCCGTGGCGCGGTCCTCGTCGGTCAGCGGACGCGGCCGACCCAGCACGTCCCGGACGAACTGCGGCAGTTCGCCGGTCAGGTCCTGCGAGGAGTCGGCCACCTCGATGCCATCCTGGTCGACGCGGCGGCGCGCCGGTCAGGCGGCGCCGTTGCTCTCAACGCGGCGCCATGCGGAGCGCGCCGTCGAGGCGGATCACCTCGCCGTTGAGGTAGGGGTTCGCGACGATCTGCGTCACCAGCAGCCCGTACTCGTCCGCCCGGCCGAGGCGGTGCGGGTGCGGGATGTTCTCCGCCAGTGCCGTTCGCGCCTCTTCGGGCAGCCCGGCCAGCATCGGGGTGTCGAACGTGCCCGGCGCGATGGTGCACACCCGGATCTGGTGGCGGGCGAGGTCGCGCGCGACCGGCAGCGTCAGCCCGACGACCCCGCCCTTGGAGGCGCTGTAGGCGGCCTGGCCGATCTGGCCGTCGAAGGCGGCGATCGAGGCGGTGTTGACGACGACGCCGCGGTCGTCGCCGACCGGCTCGTTGGCGGCCATGGCCTCGGCCGCCAGCCGCAGCACGTTGAAGGTGCCGACGAGGTTGACCTCGACGACCTTTCGGAACAGGTCGAGGTCGTGGGGGCCCTCGCGGCCGAGCACGCGCGCCGCCCAGCCGACACCAGCGCAGTGGACGGCGACGCGTACCTCGCCGAGTTCGCGCGCCTGGGCGACCGCCTCGGCGACCGCGTCCGCGTCCGTCACGTCGGTCGGGACGAAGCGGGCCCGGTCACCGACCTCCTTCGCCGCGGCGTCGCCATCGGCGGTGGGCAGGTCGAGCAGGAGGACGCTGGCACCGGCGGCGTGCAGGGCACGGGCCGCGGCGTTGCCCAGCCCGGACGCGCCTCCGGTGACGAGCGCGACGGAACGGTCGGTCAGCTGCAACGGGCTCTCCTGGCGAGGATGACGGTCGCCGGTGCAGGCTAGTGCCACACCCGCGCCCGCCGATGCGGTCAGGCGTGGTCGCCACCCGCCGCCTGTTCGACGTCGGGGGCCCTCGGTCTCGCCGGTGGGATCGTCGTCGCCCGCCTCCTTGCGGTGGGCGACGGTCATCTCCAGCCCGGCCAGAGTGTCACTGGGGTTACGGGTTGCGCAGCTCGAAGGTGACCGCGGCCTCGACGCCGACGTCCTCGCCGGCCTGTCGTGCCCACGACCGCAGCTGCGCGCTCGTGTCGCGCCCGCCGGGATCGCCCAGTTCCTCGAGGTAGACCGCGTGGTGTCGCAGGGACGCGATGCCGGCCTCGAGGTGGTCGGTGACGTCCACGGCGTGGGTGGGGTGGGTCGAGCCGGCGAAGGCCACGAACGCGACCGGGTCGCATGCCTCACCAGCGTCCTGGAACACCCACGGGTTGGCGGCGTCACGGGCCGCGTCGAGCACGGCCAGGCCCACGGCCCGGTGGTCGGCGTGGTTCCAGCTCGTCCCGCCCCACGAGTCGCGGTAGCTGATTCCGATCAGCACGTCGGGCCGGTGCCGCCGGATGGCGGCGGCGAGGTCGCGGCGTAGGGCGACGCCGTACTCGACCAGCCCGTCGGGGTGGTCCAGGAACTCCAGGGCGGTGACGCCGACTTCCTCGCAGCTGGCCTGCTGCTCGCGTTCGCGCAGGGGCGCCACCTCGGCCGGCGGGCGGGTGGCGATCCCCGCCTCGCCGCGGGTGACCAGCAGGTAGCGCACGTCCTTGCCCTGCGACGTCCAGCGGGCCACCGCGCTGGCGGCCCCGTACTCCATGTCGTCGGGGTGGGCCACGATCGCCAGCGCCCGCTGCCAGTCCTCGGGCAGATCCTCGAGCCGTTCACCCATCGTCGCCTCCTCGCAACGGGAGCGGCACCGTAGGCGGCGCTCCGTCGCGTCACCGGCCCCGGGCGGCGAGGAAGCGCTCACGTGCCTCGCCGTGGTCCACCAGCGGGCCCGGATACGCGTTGTCCTCCGGCTCGAACAGGGTGCCCTCGCGGGTCCACGGCTCGTGCACCGCACCGCCCTCGACGTCGGCGAGCTCGGGCACGTGCCGGCGGACGTACACCCCGTCCGGGTCGTAGCGGCGACCCTGGGTGACGGGGTTGAACATCCGGTTGGGCCGCGAGTCCGTGCCCGTGCCCGCCACCCACTGCCACTGGGCGAAGTTGTTGGCCAGGTCGCCGTCCACCAGCCAGTCCATGAAGTGCCAGGCGCCCAGGCGCCAGTCGACGTACAGGTGCTTGGTCAGGAACGATGCCGTGAGCAGCCGGACCCGGTTGTGCATCCAGCCCTCGGTCCGCAGCTGGCGCATCCCGGCGTCGACGACCGGGTAGCCGGTCTCCCCCGCCTTCCAGGCCTCGAAGGCGTCCGGGTCGTCGCGCCACCGGTCACCCTGGCCTCGCAGCTCGGCCGCGGGCAGGTCCGGGTTGGCGGCCAGCAGCTGGGTGTTGAACTCGCGCCAACACAGCTGCCGGACGAACGCGTCGTGGCCGCGGCGGCGGCGATCCGCGCGCGCGTCGATCTCCGCGGGCGACAGACAGCCGAAGTGCAGGTCGGCCGACAACCGTGAGGTCTGGGCCGCGAGCCGGTCGCGGGTGTCGTCGTACTGGTCGACGTCCTGGTCGTCGAACCAGGCCGCCAGCCGCCGGCGCGCGGCGGTCTCGCCGCCCGGGATGACCTCGGGCGAGCGCTCCCCGGCGACGAGGTCGTGCCAGGCGGGGATCGCGCCGGCGTCGAGGGAGCTCGGAACCGGCACCCGCTCCGGGGTCCGGGCGAGGTCGCGTCGTGGCGCCTGTTCCCACCGGCGCCAGTAGGGCGTGAAGACGCGGAAGTGGTCACCGCTGGCCGGGCGGACGGCGGTCGGGGCGACCACCGTGATGGCGAGGTGTTCCTCGACCGCGAACCCGCGTTGCTGGCCCGCCTCACGCAGCCGCCGCAGGCGACGGCGGGCGAAGCGGCTGTGGTCCGCGGACAGCCGCACCCGGTCGGCGCCCACCTCGGTGCAGACGGCGGCCACCTCGGCGACCACGTCGCCGCGGCGGACGACGAGTTGTCCATCGCGCTCGCGCAGCGCGGCGCGCAGGTCGGTCAGCGCCTCGAGCAGGAACCCGACCCGGTTCGGCGCCGCGTACCGCGAGCCGAGGATGGCGTCGTCGAGCACGAACAGTGGCACCACGCGGTCGGCCTCCGCGACCGCGGCGGCCAGCGCGGGGTGATCGTGGACGCGCAGGTCGCGGGTGAACAGGACGACGGTGGTGGACACGCGCTGCCTCGGACGTGACGAAGGATCGCCAGGGATACGAGGCCGGCGCGATGGCCGGACGTCCGGTGCCGACGCGTGACGAGGCCGAGGGGCGGCGGATCGCGGACCGGTGCGGTCCCGGGTCGGGGCTACCGTTGCCGCGATGACCGACGCCGACTCCGCTGCCGCGCCCATGGACGACGTGCTCGCGCCGTTCAGCGCCCCCGTCCGCACGTGGTTCTCCACGACGTTCGCGGCGCCGACCGGTGCGCAGGCGCAGGGCTGGCCGGCGATCTCGTCGGGCGAGCACACCCTCATCCTCGCGCCTACCGGTTCCGGCAAGACCCTGACCGCGTTCCTGTGGGCCATCGACCGGCTCATGACCGCCCCGGTGCCGCCCAAGGAGCAGCGCCTGCGGGTCGTCTACGTCTCCCCGCTGCGGGCCCTGGCCGTGGACGTGGACCGCAACCTTCGCGCGCCGATCGAGGGCATCCGCCTGGCGGCGGAACGGCTCGGCGACACCGTCCACCGCCCGGAGGTCGGGGTACGGACCGGTGACACGCCGACCGCCGAACGCGAGCGGATGCGACGCACGCCACCGGACGTGCTGATCACCACGCCGGAGTCGCTGTACCTGATGCTGACGTCCCGGGCGCGTGAGTCGCTGCGCAGCGTGGAGACGGTGATCGTCGACGAGATCCACGCGCTGGCACCGACCAAGCGTGGCAGCCACCTGGCCTTGACGCTGGAGCGACTCGAGCACGAGGTCCGCCGCGGCGGACTGGAGGACGACGAGGTGTCGCGCCCGGCGCCGCAGCGGGTCGCGCTGTCGGCGACCCAGCGGCCACTGGAGGAGATCGCGCGGTTCCTCGGGGGGCAGGAGGACGGCCGCCCCCGCCCGGTCACCATCGTGGACGCCGGCGTGCGCAAGCCGCTGGAGTTGCAGGTCGTCGTGCCCGTGCAGGACATGGGCGACCTCGGCGCGGAGCTGCCGGCCGAGGACGCCCTGCCGCTGTCGGGTGGCCCCGCGGCGGCGGGGCCGGCGCGCCGTTCGATCTGGCCGGCCGTGCACCCGCGGCTGCTCGACTTCGTGCTGGAGCACCGCTCCACGCTGATCTTCGTCAACGCCCGGCGCCTCGCCGAACGGCTGGCCGCCAAGCTCAACGAACTGCACGCCCTGCGTGTGCGCGAGGCGGCGCTGCGCGCCGAGGGGCTGCAGGGCGTGGAGCTGGAGGCCGCCCTGGAGGAGCACGCCCGCGGGGCGGACGGTCCCGCACCGGAGCTGGTCAAGGCCCACCACGGGTCGCTGTCGCGCGAGCGCCGGCTGGCGATCGAGGACGAGCTCAAGTCCGGCCGGCTGCGCGGGCTGGTGGCGACCTCGTCGTTGGAGCTCGGGATCGACATGGGCGCCGTCGACCTGGTCGTCCAGGTCGCCTCCCCCGGCGCGGTCAGCCGCGGCCTGCAGCGCATCGGGCGGGCGGGCCACCAGGTCGGCCAGCCGTCGCGCGGCGTGCTGTTCCCGAAGTACCGCGGCGACCTGGTGGAGACGGCCGTCGTCGTGCAGCGCATGCACGAGGGCGCCATCGAGGCGACGCGCTACCCGCGCAACCCCCTCGACGTGCTCGCCCAGCAGATCGTGGCGATGGTCGCGCTCGACGAGTGGGCCGTCGCCGACGTCGCCGCGCTCGTGCGGCGGGCAGCCCCGTTCGCCGAGCTGTCCGAGGACGTCCTGCACGCCGTGCTGGACCTGCTGGCCGGCCGCTACCCGTCGGAGGAGTTCAGCGAGCTGCGTCCCCGGATCGTGTGGGACCGGATCGCCGGCGTCGTTCGGGCGCGTGCCGGCGCGCAACGGCTGGCGGTCACCAACCCGGGCACGATCCCGGACCGCGGGCTGTTCGGGGTGTTCCTGCCCGACGGCACGCGCGTGGGCGAGCTCGACGAGGAGATGGTCCACGAGTCGCGGCCCGGCGAGACGTTCGTGCTTGGCGCCTCGACGTGGCGGATCGAGGACATCACCCACGAACGCGTGGTCGTCACGCCGGCGCCCGGCGAGCCCGGAAAGCTGCCGTTCTGGCACGGCGATGGTCCGGGGCGCCCGCTGGAGCTCGGTCGCGCCATCGGCACCTTCCATCGCGAGGTGGTGGCCGCGTCGCAGGCCGACCGGGACGGCGAGGTGGCCCGGCTGCAGGCCCAGGCCGACCTCGACGCCTGGGCGGCGGACAACCTCGTCGCCTACCTCGAGGAACAGGCGCAGGTCACCGGTGCCCTGCCCGACGACCGCACGGTGGTGGTCGAGCGCTTCCGTGACGAGCTCGGCGACTGGCGGGTCTGTCTGCTGTCCCCCTTCGGCGCCCAGGTCCACGCGCCGTGGGCGATGGCGATCGAACGGCGGCTGCGCGCGGTCGGCCTCGACCCGGAGATCCTGTGGGCCGACGACGGCATCGTCGTGCGGCTGCAGGAGGCCGAGGAGGAGGTCCCCCTCGACGAGTTGCTGGTCGACCCGGACGAGGTGGAGTCGCTGGTCGTCGACCAGCTGGCCGGCACGGCACTGTTCACGACCGTCTTCCGCGAGGGTGCCGGTCGCGCGCTGCTGCTGCCCAAGCGCCGCCCGGGCCAGCGCACCGCCCTGTGGCAGCAGCGGCAGCGGGCGGCCGACCTGCTACAGGTGGCGTCGCGCTACCCCAGCTTCCCGATCCTGTTGGAAGCCACCCGCGAGTGCCTGCAGGACGTCTTCGACCTGCCGGGTCTGCGTGAGCTGCTGACCGACCTGCGCGCACGCAAGGTGCGGCTGGTGACGGTGGAGACCGCCTCGGCGTCGCCCTTCGCCCAGTCGCTGCTGTTCGGCTGGGTCGGCCAGTACATGTACGAGTACGACGCGCCGCTGGCCGAACGGCGGGCCGCCGCGCTCGCCCTGGACGCCGACCTGTTGCGCGAGCTGCTGGGCGGCGACGAGCTGCGCGACCTGCTCGACGCCGACGTGCTCGCGGCGCTGGAGCGGGAGCTGCAGCATCTGGCCCCGCTCGACCACGCCGCCGATGCGGAGGGCGCCCTCGACCGGCGCGCCCGCGACGCCGACGAACTGCACGACGTGCTGCGCCGGCTCGGTGACCTCACCCTCGACGAGCTGCGCGAGCGGTCGCGTGCCGAACCCAAGGCCTGGCTCGACACGCTGGTCGTCGAACGCCGCGCCATCGAGGTGCGCATCGGTGGCGAGGCGCGCTACGCCGCCGCCGAGGACGCCAGCCGCCTGCGCGACGCCATTGGCGTGGCACTGCCGCCGGGCCTGCCGCAGGCCTTCACCGACCCGGTCGACGACCCGCTCGGCGACCTGGTCGCCCGCCACGCCCGTACCCACGGCCCGTTCACGTCGCACGAATGCGCGGCCCGCCTCGCCGTCCCGGTCGAACGTGTCGAGGCCACGCTGCGGTGGCTGCAACGGCAGGACCGGGTCCTGCCCGGCGAGTTCCGCCCCGGCGGGGTGCAGCGCGAATGGGTCGACCGCGAGGTGTTGCGGCGGCTCAAGCGCCGCTCGCTGGCGGCGTTGCGGGCCGAGGTCGAACCGGTCGACGCCGCGGCGCTCGGTCGTTTCCTGCCGGTGTGGCAGCAGGTCCGCACCGCGTCCGGGCGGCAGCGGCGCGGCCTCGAGGCGCTGGTCGAGACCGTCGCGCAACTGCAGGGCGTGCCGGTCCCTGCGTCCGTGCTGGAGGCCGACGTGCTGCCGGCCCGCCTCGACGGCTACCGCCCGGGTGACCTCGACCAGCTGATCGCCGCCGGCGAGGTGGTGTGGCTCGGGGTGGAACCGCTGGGCGCCGCCGACGGCCGGCTGGTGCTGTGCTTCCGCGACCAGGTGCACCTGTTGGCCCCCGAACCGGTCGGCGAACCGCCCGACGTCGACGTCCACCATGCGCTGCGTGCACACCTGCGTGACCGTGGCGCATCGTTCTGGCCGGAGCTGCTGCGCGCCTCGGGCATCGCCGACCAGGACCTCGTGCTGTCGGCCCTTTGGGACCTCGTGTGGGCCGGCGAGGTCACGAACGACACCTACGCCCCGGTCCGGGCGCTCGGGACCGGCCGGCGCGCCGCGAGCCGGGCGGGCGGCCGACCGCGGCCCGGGCGCCTCACCCGGCTCGGACCGCCGTCGGCGCAGGGACGCTGGTCGCTGACCGCCGACCTGCTCACGCCCGCGGCCGCCCCGACCGAACGCGCGCACGCGCTGGCCGAGCAACTGCTCGAGCGCCACGGCGTGCTGACCCGCGAGGCGCTGCGCATCGAGGCGGTCGCGGGCGGCTTCAGCGCCGTGTATCCGGTGCTGAAAGCGATGGAGGAGGCCGGACAGGTTCGGCGTGGCTACGTCGTTGCGGGCCTCGGAGCGGCACAATTCGCCGCTTCTGGCGCCATAGACCGCCTTCGCGGCCATCGCGAGCCACCCGAGGACGAGCTGCGGCTCGACGGTCTCGGCACCGGCGAGGGCCGGGTCGTGCTGCTCGCCGCCACCGACCCCGCCCAGCCCTACGGCGCCGCGCTGCCGTGGCCCGACAGCCCGGGCCGGCCGGCCCGTGCGGCCGGGGCGTTCGTGGTGCTCGTCGACGGCACCCCGGCCCTCTTCGTCGAGCGGGGCGGACGCAGCCTGGCGAGCTTCTCCCACCCGCAGCCCATGGACCGCTGGCTGGCGGCCCTGACCTGGCTGGTGCGCTCTGGGCGGCTGCGCAAGCTCGAGGTCACCAAGGTCGACGGGGTGCCGGTCCACGAGCAGCCGGCGTGGGCCGCCGGGCTCGAAGGGGTCGGATTCACCCGCGGATACCGGGGGTTGACGCTGCGTGCCTAACCCACGTGCGTCGGGCGGACTGCCGCCTTCGGCGCGGGGTGGGTGTTCGCAATCCGTCGGGCGTGGGTTCTATGGTGCTCCGCCGGTCCGCTCCCGGATTCACACAGAAGGAGACCGTCATGGCGGAATCGCTGATCGTGCAGAGCAAGGTGAAGGAGGCCGTCAAGGGCCTCGAGCTGCGTATGGACTCGAGCCTCCCGGACGCGCTGAACGAGAAGATCAACGCGCTGCTCCAGGACGCTGCCAAGCGTGCCAAGGAGAACGGTCGCGGCACCCTTCGCCCGTACGACCTGTGATCGACCCGGCGGGGCCGGCGCGTTCTCGTCGCCGCCTCGCCACGCGGCCGGCCGTCTCGGCCGGCAGGACTCGAGCCTCCCGCCGAACGCGGGAGGCTCGTCGCGTTCCAGGGTGTGGATCGCCCGTAGGCTCGTGACATGCCCGAGGGAGACACGATCCACCGCGCCGCCGCCGCCTTGCGGCCGGTGCTGGTCGGCAAGCCGCTCACGCGCGTCGAGGTCCCACGCCACCGTCCGCCCCTGCCCGCCGTCGGTGCCCACGTGGAACGCGTCGAGGCGCGCGGCAAGCACCTGCTGATCCACGTCTCCGACGGGCTGGTCGTGCACACGCATCAACGGATGACCGGCTCGTGGCACGTCTACCGGCCGGGCGAGCGCTGGCGGAAGTCGCCGCGTGCGGCGCGCGTCGTGCTCGCGGTGCCGGGCGCCGTGGCGGTCTGCTTCGCCGCCCCCGTCGTCGAGGTGCTCGACCAGCGGGCGCTGCAGCGGCATCCGTCGCTGCGACGGCTGGGGCCGGACCTGTGCGAGCCGGCGCCCGACCTCGACGACGTGCTGGCGCGGGTGGCGCGCCAGGACCCGGCCCGCCCGGTCGGCGAAGTCCTGCTCGACCAGACCGTCGCCAGCGGCATCGGCAACGTCTACCGCTGCGACGTGGCCTTCCTCCACGAGGTCGACCCGCACGTGCCCGTCGGCCGCGTCGCCTACGACGTCCGCGCGGCGTTGTTCACCACCGCGGGCGCGCTGCTGCGGGCCAACCTCGATCTCGCCGCCCGCACGACCGTGACGGGCGCGCCGGCCGGCACACTGTGGGTCTACGGCCGCGGTGGGCAGCCGTGCCGCCGCTGCACGACGCCGATCGAGCAGGGATTCCTCGGCGACCAGCAGCGGGTCCTGTACTGGTGCCCGACGTGCCAGCCCACCGGTGGCACGGGTGCGCCGCACGCCTACCGGGTCGGCGACCGCGAGGGCGACGTGCCGGCCTGACCGGCGGGGAGCCGTGGCCCCGGCAGCAAGGGCGGTCGCGACGTTCGTGTAAGGGCTGGCAGGGCTGTTCGTGATGCAACGGTCGGACGGGAAACGGTATGTCGCCGGCGCTACCCTTCGGGCATGTCCACGAGCACCGCACCCACGCCCACCGGTCGTCCGCCGCGCATCGCGGCGGAGCGCCTTGCCGCCTGGCGCGGCTTCCTGGAGGCGCACGCCCGGGTCACCGACGTCCTCGCCCGCGAACTGCGCGACGAGGTCCGGCTCCCGCTGGCGTGGTACGACGTGCTGGTGCAGTTGCAGGAGGCCGACGGTCACCGGCTGCGCATGCAAGAGCTCGCGGCGGCCGTGCTGCTGTCCAAGAGCGGCCTGACCCGACTGGTCGACCGCATGGAGGCCGAGGGCCTCGTCCGGCGCACCGCCTGCGCGGACGACCGTCGCGGGACCTTCGCCGAGCTCACCGACGAGGGCTACGAGACGCTGCGCCGCACCGCGCCGACCCACCTGCGCGGTGTCGAGGAGCACTTCACCTCGCTGCTCGACGACCACGAGGCCGAGGTGCTGGCCCGGGCCCTGCAGCGCATCGCCCAGCACGCCCGCGAGGTCGAAGCCGACGCCTGAGCGAAGGCGACGCGGGGCCGACGCCGGCAGACACGCGACGCGCCCCGGCCACCGTTCGGGCGGTGGACCGGGGCGCGCGGCTTCCCTGACCAGGGAGGCGTCAGGCCTGCTGCTGCAGCTGCAGGTCGATCTCGATCTTCAGGCTCTTGCCCACGAGGACGCCGCCGGTCTCCAGCGCCGCGTTCCAGGTGATGCCGAACTCCTCGCGGTCGATCGTGGTGGCGGCGGTGAAGCCGGCCTTGTCGTTGCCCCACGGGTCCTTGATGAGGCCGAGGTACTCGACCTCGAGCTCGACCGGTCGCGTGACACCGCGGATGGTCAGCTCGCCCGGGATCACGTAGTGGTCACCGGCCTCCTTCAACCGGCTGGAGCGGAAGGTGAGGCTCGGGTGGTTCTCCACGTCGAGGAAGTCGCCGCTACGCAGGTGGCCGTCGCGCTGGGCGTCGTTCGTGTCGATCGAGGCGGCGTCGATGGTGACGTCGACGGTGGAGTCCTCGAGCTGGTCGGCGATGACGATCGTGCCCTCGAAGCGGGTGAAGCGGCCGCGGACCTTGCTGACGACCAGGTGCTTGGCGACGGCCTCGACGCTGGAGTGCGACGCGTCGATGACCCAGGTCCCGGTGGCGGGCAACGTGGTGACGGTGGAGGTGGACATCGGTACTCCTCGTGGTGGCGTTGCGGCGCGGGAGCCGCGTTGCGGGTGGCCCGAGGCCGCAGCGGCGACGGACCGGTGGTGGTTCCCCGCCGGTTCGGACCCGACGGTAGTTGCGTATGCAAGCACAACGAAGGTTGAAGTGACAACCTTCCAAGCCTCCCGAGTTGCGCGACTAGATGTGCGCTCGCCGCACGACACGGCCGTGGTCGGGGGCCCGGCGGGCCGGCGTCGGCCAACGCGGGTCGGCGGCTCGCCCGCTAGCGTGGGAGGTACATCCAGCGCTCGCGTCCGACCAGGAGACCCCTGCCCGATGAGCGACACCAAGGACACGCTCACCATCACCGACAACCGCACCGGGCGCACCTACGAGGTCCCGGTCGAGGACGGCGCGATCCGGTCGATGGACCTGCGCCAGATCAAGGTGGCGGACGACGACTTCGGCCTGCTGGCGTACGACCCGGCCTTCAAGAACACCGCCAACGTCCGCAGCGACATCACCTTCATCGACGGCGACGCCGGGATCCTGCGCTACCGCGGTTACCCGATCGAGCAGCTCGCCGAGCAGTCCTCGTTCCTCGAGGTCGCCTACCTGCTGATCCACGGCCAGCTGCCGAACCAGGACCAGCTCGACGCCTGGGTGTACGAGATCACCCACCACACGTTCATCCACGAGAACATCAAGCAGTTCATGGACGGGTTCCACCACGACGCGCACCCGATGGGGATGCTCGTGTCGACGGTGGGGGCGCTCTCGACGTTCTATCCCGAGGCCAAGGACATCAAGGACGCCGACAACCGCCACAAGCAGATCGTGCGGTTGATCGCCAAGTTCCCCACGCTGGCCGCGTTCGCGTACCGCCACTCGATCGGGATGCGCTACGCGTACCCGGACAACGACCTCAGCTTCGCCGGCAACTTCCTCAACATGATGTGGAAGACGACCGAGCTGAAGTACGAGCCCGACCCGGTCCTCGAGCGGGCCATGGACGTCCTGCTGATCCTGCACGCCGACCACGAACAGAACTGCTCGACCACCACGATGCGCGCCATCGGCTCGTCCGACGCCGACCCCTACTCGGCCGCGGCCGGCGCGACCGCGGCGCTGTACGGCCCCAAGCACGGCGGCGCCAACGAGGCCGTGTTGACGATGCTGCAGGAGATCGGCTCGGTCGACCAGATCCCGGAGTACGTCGAGGCCGCCAAGGAGGGCAAGTTCCGCCTCATGGGCTTCGGCCACCGGGTCTACAAGAACTACGACCCGCGGGCGAAGGTGATCCGCCAACTCGCGCACGAGGTGTTCGAGGTCACCGGCAAGAACGAACTGCTCGACATCGCGGTCGAGCTCGAGAAGATTGCGCTGGAGGACGACTACTTCGTCCAGCGCAAGCTCTACCCCAACGTCGACTTCTACTCGGGGATCATCTACCAGGCGATGGGCTTCCCGACGTCGATGTTCCCGGTGCTGTTCGCGATGGGGCGCATCCCGGGCTGGCTCGCGCACTGGCAGGAGAACCTGCTGGACGACGAGCAGGCCATCGTCCGCCCGCGCCAGCTCTACGTCGGCGAGGGCGAGCGCGACTACGTCAAGGTCACCGACCGCTGACCACCGGCGCGACCCCGCGCACCCCACATCTCGACGGCCGGGCGCGAACGCGCCCGGCCGTCGGCGTCCCCGCGTCCCCCTCCCGGCCCCGCCACCTCCACCCCCAGCGCTGACTGCCCCCTTCCCGTCATCCGGTTGCTTCCTGCACTGAATCGATTCAGTTCTGGTCGGAGGAAGGAAGCAACGGGCGAGCCATTCGATCGCGGGCGTCGTCCACAGCCTCGGCAGCGCCGAGGCAGCGGAACACGTCATCTGCTGCGAGGCTGCGGCGCATGACGTTTGCTGCCCTGTACGAACTCTGCGCGCGCCGTGACGGCGTCGTGACCGCCGATCTCGCGGCGAGCGTCGATGTCCGCCGCAGCCAGCTGCGCCGACGCGCCTCCGCGGAGGACTGGGCGCAGCCCTACCCGGGCGCCTGGGTCCTTCCCGGCTTCGACGTCACGCCGGCCGCCCGCGCGACGGCCGCCGCGGCGTCCATCGGCGGCGAGGTGGCGCTGACCGGTCTGACCGCCCTCGCCTACCTCGGCCTGCTCCCCGCCTTCCCTTCCGTCATCGACGTGGCCGTGCCCGCGAATCGGCGCCGGCCGAGACTCGATCGGGTCAACGTCCGCTGGACAAGCGCGTGGCCACCGCCGCTGGTCGAAGAAGACGAGCACGCGGTCGCGGTGACCGACGTGGCCCGCAGCCTGGCGTTGCTCGGCGGCCGCCTACAGCTGCACGGTCTGCGCGGCATCGCATTCGATGCGGTCAGTCGAAGACTGCTGACGCCGACGGACATCCAGCGCGAACTCGACCTGCGGGGACGCTTCGCCGGCCGTGCCGACCTGCGCCGACTCGTCCACGACCTCACCGGCGATGGATCCGAGTCGGGGTTCGAGTTCAGCGCCCGTGACCGCCTGCGCAGGCGTGGGCTGCCGCCGCGAGCGGATCAGCCCGTGCTCCCGACGGGGCGCTCCTCACGGCGCATCGACATCGCGTTCGACGGTGAGGTCGGCATCGACTGCCAGAGTTTGCGCCATCACGCGAGTCCGGCGGACCTCGAGTCCGATGCGGTTCGGGACAACGAGATCGCGGCGATGGACCGCTGGTTGTTGCTGCGGCTCACGTTCCGGATGTTCTACCTACGCTGGGACCCCTTCGAGGCGCAGCTCCGCCACTGCCTCGCCAGCCGCGGCGTCAGGTTCTGAGCGTTGCTTCCTGCACGTCGCTGGCTGTGACTGGGTCAGTGCAGGAAGCAACGCGGACGCCCGGCGCGGTCAGGACTGGGCGTGGTCGGTCGAGGTGACGAGGTCGCGGCCGGCGACCTGCTGGCTGATGCCCGTCTGGTCGAGGTGCCGGCACAGCCCACCCATGAAGAACGGGAACCCCGCCCCCAGGATCATCCCGGTGTCGATGTCGCGCGCGTCCGCGACGGTGCCGTCGTCGAGCATGCGGGCGCACTCGTCGGCGGCTGCTTCCAGCGCGACCCGGCGGATCTCGTCGGCGGTCATCGGGGTCGCGTCCTCGTCGACCTGTACGAGGTCGCGGATCTGCGCGTGGACCTCGCCGCCGGCCGACCAGTCGTAGACGCCCGGGGCGTCCGCGTCGGCGATGGCGCGGAAGTTGTCGTCGATGACGAACCGGTCCGGGAACGCCTCGGCCAGCGTCTGTGCCGTGTGGAGCGCGACCTTCAGCCCGACCAGGCCGAACAGCTCGAACGGGCCCATCGGCAGGCCGAGTCCCTTGATGGCCTCGTCGATCTCCTTGAAGTCGTTGCCGCGCCGCAGCGCCCGCACCGCGGTGCCGTTGAAGCGGCTCAGCAGTCGGTTGACGATGAACGCCGGCCGGTCGGCGCACTGCACGCCGGTCTTCTTGAGCTTCTTGGCGACGTCGAACGCGGTCGCCATGGCCTCGTCGGACACCCCCTCGGGCCGGATCACCTCGACCAGCGGCAGGACCGCGACCGGGTTGAAGAAGTGGAAGCCGACGACCCGCTCCGGGTGCGACAGCTTCTGCGCCATCTCGGCCACCGACAGCGACGAGGTGTTGGTCGCCAGGATCGCGCTCTCTTCGACGACCTCCTCCAGGTCGGCGAAGATGGCCTGCTTGAGGTCCATGCGTTCCAACACGGCCTCGATCACCCAGTCGGCCCCGCGCACGTCCTCGTAGGAGGTCGTGTAGGTGACCAGGCCCTTGAGGAAGGCGGCCTTGCCGGGCTTCAGCCGACCCTTCTGCACGAGCTTGTCGAGCTCGCCCTCGATGTGCTCGCGGCAGCGGCCGAGCACGCCCTCGTCGATGTCCTTCATGACCAGCGGCAGCTCGAGCCGTTGCAGGTGGAGCGCACCGAGCTGTGCACCCATCAGGCCGGCGCCGACCACGGCGACCTTCTGCAGACGGCGAGGTGCCGCCTCTGGACGCCAGGGCTGCTTCTTGGCCCGGTTCTGCACCAGGTCGAAGGCGTAGACCGACGCCTGGGCCTGCGGGGCCGGCAGCAGTTCGGCCAGGCCGTCCTGCTCGCGCCGACGGCCCTCGGCCAGATCACCGCCACGGGCGGCGAACTCGATGAGGTCCAGCGCCACGTACGGCGCCCGGGTCGCGCCGTGCACCTTGGCGTCGGCGAAGGCGCGCGCGTTGGCCAGCGCCTCGTCCAACCCCTCGGCCGGATCTCCACCCTCCCCGCCCGCCGGACGCTCGATCGTCTCCTCGCCCGTGACCAGCCGCTCGAGCAGGGCCACCGACTCGTCGAGGAAGACGGCCGAGTCGATCAGCCGGTCCGCGAAGCCACGCTCGAAGGCCTGCTGCGGCTTCATCATGCGGTTGTTGTTGAGCGCGTCGACCACGATCGCGTCGATCGCGTTCTTCGCCCCGGCCACACGCGGCGCCAGCTGGGTACCGCCCCAGGCCGGGAAGATCGACAGGAACACCTCGGGGAACGCGATCGCCGCCGCGCCGGTCGACACGGTGCGGTAGTCGCAGTGCAGCGCGATCTCCAGCCCGCCGCCCATGCAGGCACCGTTGATGGCGGCCAGCGTCGGGAACGGCAGGTCCATGATGCGGGCGAAGACGGCGTGCCCGCCCTGACCGCCGGCGCGGGCGCCGTCGGCGTCCATGCCGGCGAAGCTGGTGAGGTCCGCACCGACCGCGAAGATGAACTGCTTGCCGGTGAGCAGCAGCCCCTTCACGTCGGTCTGGGACTCGAGCTCGTCCAAGGCCTCGGACAGCGAGTTGAGCGCCTGCTCGCCGAACGTGTTGGGCTTCTTGTAGTCCCGGCCGTTGTCCATGGTCAGGATCGCCAGGCGCCCGGCGGCAGGCGAGTCGTCGTACGCGGATCGAGCGCCGAGAGGGGTGTACGTCAGCTTGAAACGGGTGTAGGTGTCGCTCATCGGGTCACTCCTGGAATCGTCGTCGTCGGTGTGACCCGCGTCACACCCGCTCCCACAGGACGGCCGCGCCCATGCCCAGGCCGACGCACATGGTGGTCAGCCCGAGGCGCGCGTCGGGGTTGCGCTGGAACCAGGTCGCCACCTCCATCGCCAGCCGCGCGCCGGAGAAGGCCAGCGGGTGCCCCATCGCGATGGCCCCGCCGTAGGGATTGACGTGCGCGGCGTCCAGCGGGAGTCCGAAGTGGTCGAGGAACGCGACGCACTGGACCGCGAACGCCTCGTTCATGTCGATGACGTCGAGGTCGTCGATGGACAGCCCGGTGCGCGCCAGCAGCTTCTCGGTGGCGGGGATCGGCCCGGACCCCATCGTCTCCGGCTCCACCCCGACGAAGGCGTAGTCGCGCAGGCGCATCGTGGGCGTGAGCCCGTACTCGGCGACCGCGGCGCCCGACGCGAGTAGCACGCCACCGGCCCCGTCGTTCAGCCCGGCGGCGTTGCCGGCCGTGACGTACCCGCCGGCACGGAACGGCGAACGCAGCTTGGCGAGGTCGTCCATGGTCGTACCGGGGCGCGGGTGCTCGTCGACGCGGACGACCTTCCAGCCCTCCTCGACCGACCACACCGTCGCCGGGACGACGTGGGTGTCGAAGA
Source organism: Egicoccus sp. AB-alg2 (assembly GCF_041821065.1). Classification (NCBI taxonomy): domain Bacteria; kingdom Bacillati; phylum Actinomycetota; class Nitriliruptoria; order Egicoccales; family Egicoccaceae; genus Egicoccus; species Egicoccus sp. AB-alg2. The sequence goes on from NZ_JBGUAX010000005.1 coordinate 39,895, forward strand.
CGCCGTCCGCCTGCGCCTTGCCGACCCGCTCCTGGGACCCCAGCGCGTACGCGTCGCAGCGCTCGCGCGTCACGTGGGGGAATTCGTCGTGCAGGTTCTCGGCCGTGTTGCCCATCACCAGGGCGGACGGGTCGACCAGCTTGTCCGACAGGAAGCGCGGATTGGGGTCCACCTCGGCGCCCATCGGGTGGTGGCCCATGTGCTCGACACCGCCGGCCAGCACCAGGTCCTGCGCGCCGACCCGGATGGCGTTGCCGGCGTTGACGATGGCGGTCAGCGCCCCGGCGCACATGCGGTCGAGCGCGTAGCCGGGCACCTGCTTGCCGAGGCCCGCCAGGATCGCCAGGGAGCGACCGAGTGTCAGGCCCTGGTCCCCCACCTGCGCCGTTGCGGCCCACACGACGTCGTCGATGCGGTCGGGCGGCACGGACGGGTTGCGGTCGAGCAGGGCTCGGATCGCACGCACGGACAGGTCGTCGGCGCGGGTGCCGGCGTAGTAGCCGGTGTCCTTCGCGCGGCCGATGGGCAGGCGGACGCCATCGACGTAGTAGGCGTCGTCGAGCTCGGGCACGTCAGCGGCTTTCTCTCGCGGAAGGAAGCGGGCCAGGTGCGGGACGCGGCCGCGATGCCGCCTCCCACGACGGAACGATGTTCGCGCATCCGTTCCGGGCGTCGCAACGTGACACGAACGTCAGAACCCGCCCCCGGGAGCGGAGGGGCGGGTTCCGACGTGGCCGTCCCGCGGACGTGCCGCGAGCGCGTGGGCGGGACGGCGGCTGGTGGGAGCGCGTCGGTGCCGAGCGGTCAGGCAGGGCCGGTGGGTGTGGGCGGTGAGTGAGGCGGGGCCGGTGGGTGGGGCGCGGGTCGGCGCAGGGCGGGTGGGCGCGGACCGGTCAGCGGACTCGGCGCAGCCCCGACAGTGCCCAGCCGAGCTCGCGGCGGGTGACGTGCCAGGCCAGGGCGGTCCCGGCCACCAGCATGCCGGTGAGCACCTGCAACGCGAGCGGGACCTGCGCGACCGGGCCGCCCGCGACCGGCGAGGCGGCCAACGTGGCGCCGGTGGCCGCGTCCGGCCCGGCCGCCGTCACGCCCGGCGCGAGTCCGGGAGCGATCTCCGGCGCGTCGAACGGGTGCCCGGTGTCGTGCGCACTGCCCGGTGCCTGGGCCCGCCGGGGCGCGAGCTCGACCCCGGGCAGGACGGCCGAGCCGCCGGCGACACCCAGGTCCACGTCCTGACCCCGGATCGCGCGGAACGCCTCGAACTGGGCGGCGCGGCGCGGCGTCCATCCCTCGGCGTCCCCGGCAGCGACGACGCGGCCGCCGTCCGCCTTGGAACCCGGCCCGGCCGCGGCCGCCGCGCCCTCATCCGCGCGGGGACGCTCGCCACGGTCGGTGTCGCGTGGCGACGGCGGAGGTGGCGACTCGGGCGACGGCGACGGCTTCGGCGAGGGCTCGGGCGCTTTGGACCGACCGAGGTCGACCTTGCGTTCACCGACGGCGACGCCGCCACCGACGTCCACCTCGGGGCCGTCCTTGCCGACCCCGACGCCGACCTCCGGGTCCAGCTTCGCGTCGTCGGTGAGCTCCACGTCGAGGTCGACGCCGACCTTCACACCATCCGACGTGTCGACCTTCACCTCGCCGAGGCCGGGCAGGCCGACCGTCTGTGCCGACGCCGGCACGACGTGCAGACCGGTCGCGACGACCATCGCCGTCAGCACCGCCAAGAGCCGCCTACGTCCCATGTCGCTCCCGCTCTCCCGCCCGGGCGAGAGGAAGGCACCCCGGGCGCTCTTCGGGACCAACGAGGCGGACACGCGGCGGTTACGCGTCCCCTGGGACGGACGGTCAGGCGTCGAAGGCGGCCTCGACCTCCGCCTCGGCCGCCTCGAGGCGCAGTTGCGCCCGCTCCCACGCCGTCAGCAGCGTGGCGGCGCGGTCCTTGGCCTCGCCGTGCTCGGTCACCAGCTGCTTGACGCGCTCGCCATCGCCGTAGACGTCGGGGTCGGCCAGCTCACGGGTGAGCTCCGCGATCCGTGCCTCGACCGTCGACAGCTCGTCCTCGAGCTTCGTCACCTCACGGCGAAGGTCCTTCGTGGCGCGGTGCCGGGCGTTGCGGCGTTCGGCCTCGCGGCGCTTGCCGTCCGCATTCCGGCGCTTGTCGCCGCCCGGACCGCCCGCACCACCGACACCGCCTGCACCGCCGACACCGCCCGGACCGCCCGCACGCCCGGCACCGGCCGCACCGTCGGCACGGCGGCTGGTCGGCGTGGCAGCGGCGCCCTCGCCACCGTCGCGCCGCCACTGCAGTTCCTCGTAGGTGCCGTCGAACCAGCGTGCCCGGCCGTGGCCGACCTCGACGATCGCGTCGGCGACACCGCGAATCACGTGCCGGTCGTGGGTGATCAGCAGCACCGTGCCCGGGTAGGCCAGCAACGCGTCCTCGAGCACGTCGCGGCTGGCGAGGTCGAGGTGGTTGGTCGGCTCGTCGAGCAGCAGCAGGTTGACCGGCGAGGTCATCGCCTTGGCCAGCCCCAGCCGGGTGCGCTCGCCGCCGGACAGCTCCCCGACCCGGCGATCCGCGAGGTCGCCGGGGAACCCGAACGCCCCCAGCATCGAGCGGTGGTTGAGCTGCCGGTGCCGCTCGCCCAGCGCCGTGCGGAACTCCTCCAGGACCGTGCGCGACAGGTCGAGCACCTCGGCCTGGTGCTGGTCGACGACCGCCACGTCGACGTTGTGCCCGAGCGTCACCTCGCCGGCGTCCGCGTCCAACGTCCCGGCCAGCAGGCGCAGCAGCGTGGTCTTGCCGGCACCGTTCGGGCCGATCATCGCCACCTTGCGGCCGCGCTCGACCGCCAGGTCCACACCGTCGAGCACGACCGTGTCGCCGTAGGCCACTCGCACGCTGCTCAACTCGGCCACGACCCGGCCGGAGCGTCTCGGCGCCGGGAACTGGAACCGGGCGACGAGCTGGCGGTGGTCCGGGATGTCGACGCGCTGCACCCGGTCGAGCGCCTTGATCCGCGACTGGACCTGCCGGGCCTTGCTGGCCTTGTAGCGGAAGCGCTCGATGAACCGTTCGGTCTGGGCGAGTTGGCGGTCCTGCTGCGCCTTGGCGGCGCGCAGCTGGGCCAGCCGCTCCTCGCGCTGCAGCACGAACGACTCGAACCCGCCCTGCTCGGCGGCGGTGGTCCCGCCCCGGACCACGTACTCGGTGGCCGTCCCGGCGGCGACCTCCACGATGCGGTCGGCCACCGCGTCGATGAAGTCGCGGTCGTGGCTCACGAACAGCAGCCCGCCGGGCAGTTCGGCCAGCGTCTGCTCCAACCAGGCGATGGTGTCGAGGTCGAGGTGGTTGGTCGGCTCGTCGAGCACCAGCAGGTCGGGTCTGGCCAGCAGCAGGCGCGCCAGCGCCACGCGCACCCGCCAGCCACCCGACAGCTCCCCCGTGGGGCGCTCCGCGTCGTCGGCCGCGAAACCGAGCCCCGCCAGGACCCGGTGTGCCTCCGCCTCGACCTCGTAGCCGCCGAGTTGCTGGAAGCGGTCCTGTACCTCGGCGTGGCGGACCAGCAGCCGTTCCTGTCGGCCCTCGTCGACGGTGGTCTCGATCCGGCGTTCCAGGTCCCGCAGTTCCGTCTCGAAGCGCAGGATGTGCGACGCGCCCTCGAGCACGTGTTCCAGGACGGTCCCCGACTCCCCCACGGCGTCGACGACGTCCTGCGGCAGCCAGCCGATGCGCAGGTCCTTGGGCCGGCTGACGGTGCCCTGGTCCGGCTCGCGGTTGCCCACCACCACGTTGAGCAGCGTGGTCTTGCCCGCCCCGTTGCCACCGACGAGCGCGACCCGTCGGCCGGGCGGGAAGCGCAGCGACACGTCGGCGAACAGAGTGCGCGCGCCGATGGTGACGCCGACACCGGACAGGCTGATCACGCGGGCCTCACGGAAACGGCGGTGGCGAGCCGGCGAGCCTACCCTGCGCCGCCATGCACCTGGTGTCCGTCGATTCCGTGACGGCGTCCGTCGAGGGCCGGATCCTCTTCGCCGACGCCTCCTTCGGCCTGACCTCCGACGACCGGGTCGGCGTGGTCGGTCCCAACGGCTCCGGCAAGACCACGCTGCTCCGGATCGTCGCCGGTCAGCGCGCCCCCGACGTGGGCAGCGTGATCCCCCGCAGCGGCCTGCGGATCGGGTTCCTCGCCCAGGAGCCGAGGTTCGACGACCGGCAGGCCCTGGACGTGGTGCTGGCCGGCGACCCGACGGCCGCGGCGCACGAGGCCGAGCGCCTGCTCGACGTGCTGGGCGTCGACCCCGGGCAGTCGACCGCGCAGATGTCCGGCGGCCAGCGCCGCCGCGTGGCCGTCGCGCAGACCCTGCTGGCGCCCTCCGACCTGCTGATCCTCGACGAACCGACCAACCACCTCGACGTGGACACGATCGACTGGCTCGAGGGTGAGCTACACCGCCGCGGAAGCGGGCTGCTGCTGGTGACCCACGACCGCTACGTGCTGGAGCGGCTCGCCAACCGCATGCTCGACCTCGCGGACCAGCGCGTCCACTGGCACGAGGGGTCGTATTCCTCGCTGCTGGAGGCCCGCGCCGAGCGTGCGGCCATGCGCGAGCGCTCGACGGCCCGGGCCCGCAACCTGCTGCGCAAGGAGATCGCCTGGTTGCGCCGCGGCCCGAAGGCCCGCACCTCGAAGCCGAGGTTCCGCGTCGAGCAGGTCGAGGTGCTCCGCGACGCCGCTGCCGGTGACACCGAGGCCACGCCGCTGGATCTGGGCACCGGCCGGACCCGGCTGGGCAACGACGTGCTCGACCTGCGTGAGGTCAGCGTGGCGCGTGGCGGGCGCACCGTCCTGGGCCGCGTCGACCTCGGCATCGGTCCCGGTGAGCGGGTCGGGATCGTCGGCCCGAACGGCGCCGGCAAGACCACGCTGCTGCACGTGCTGGCGGGCCGCCTCGCTCCCGACGCCGGCGAGGTCCGCACCGGCACCACCGTGGAGCTCGGCCTCTACGAGCAGGAGCACGGCACCGCCGCGGACGCGGCCGGCGAGGAGCGCACCGTGCTGGAGACGGTGCTGGACATCGCCGCGTTCGTGCCGCTGGCCAACGGCGAGACGCTGCCCGCCCACCGGCTCGCCGAGCGGTTCGGGTTCGACGGGCAACTGCAGCGCACGCCGCTGTCGCTGCTGAGCGGGGGCGAGCGCCGCCGCGTGGCGCTGCTGCACCTGCTGGTCGCCGCCCCCAACGTGCTGGTGCTGGACGAGCCGACCAACGACCTCGACCTCGACACGCTGACCGTCCTGGAGGACCACCTCGACGGCTTCAAGGGCACGCTGGTCGTCGCCTCCCACGACCGCTACGTGCTCGACCGGCTCACCGACCGGATCGTCGCCGTCGAGAACGGGCGGCTGACCGAGCACCTCGACTGGGAGGCCTACCGCGCGGCACACCGCGTCCGGACCGCGGCCGACGAGCAGCGCGCCGCCGAGACCAGCCGCGCGACGCGGGCGTCGGCACAGGACAACCGGGCCCGGCAGGCGGCACGTAAGGAGGCCCGCCGGCTGGAGCAGCAGGTCGAGCGGCTCACGGCCCGCCGCGACGAACTGCAAGCCGACATGGCCGCCGCGGCGACCGACGTGGCACGCCTCACGGCGTTGCAGTCCGACCTGCAGCGCCTGGAGGGCGAGCTGAGCGCGGCGGAGGACCGCTGGCTCGAGTTGACCGTCGACTGAGTCCTGGTCGCGCGTCCGTCGGACGGGCCCTGAAGCACCGCTGAAGGTTCGGTGTCGGGACGTGCCGGACGGGTGGCGGCTCGGCCCGATTCGGGCACGATGCCGCTAGGGTCGCGATCTGTCGCCGAGAGGGGCGTGGTCGAGGAAGCGGCCATGACCGGGGGGTGAGCGTGGCCGGTACGGGCATGATGGTCGACCGATCCGGACTGCAGGAACTGTGGTCCCGTGCCACCGGGCGCGGCTACGTGCTCCTCAGCGAGATCCACGACCTCCACGACCCGTTGGAGGATGCGGCCGACTGGCCCGACGAGGTGGCCAACGCCGCCCGTGACGCGGGCCTCGAGGTGGTCGACGACCTCACCGACGACGTCGCACCGCCACCGGCGTCCGTGCTGACCGCGACGACCGACGGGGTGCGCCAGTACCTCAACGCCATCGGCCGGGTCGCGCTGCTGAGCGCCGAGGAGGAGGTCGACCTCGCCAAGCGCTACCACGCCGGTCTGGCCGCCAAGCAGGCGCTGCAGGACGAGCGGCTCACCCGCGCGCAACGGGCACGCCTGCGGCGCCTGACGGCCGAGGGCGCGCGGGCCCAGGAGCGGCTGGTGACGGCCAACCTGCGGCTTGTCGTGTCGGTCGCACGCCGTTACCTCGGGCGCGGACTGTCCCTGCTGGAACTGGTGCAGGAGGGCAACCTCGGCCTCATGCGCGGGGTGGAGAAGTTCGACCACACCAAGGGCTACAAGTTCTCCACCTACGCCACGTGGTGGATCCGCCAGGCGCTGACGCGCGGCACCGCAAACAAGGCCCGCTCGGTGCGGTTGCCGGTGCACGTCCACGAACTGGTCGCCAAGGTCCGGCGCACGGAGTTCGAGCTGCTGCAGGTCCTCGGTCGCGAGGCGACCGACGAGGAGGTCGCGGACGACCTCGGTCTCACCCTGGAACGGCTGCGCGAACTGCGGCTGGCGGGGCGGGAGATCACCTCGCTGGACCGCAGCGTCGGCGAGGACAGCGACGCGACGCTGGGCGACCTCGTGCCCGACGACGAGGCGGAGGACCCCGAGGCGGTCGCCACCGCCGGCATCGCCCGCCGCGAGGTGGTCCTCGCCCTGGAGTCGCTGCACGAGCGCGAACGCGGCGTGCTGGAACTGCGCTACGGGTTGTCGGGCGAGGAACCGCGAACGCTCGAGGAGATCGGTGCGCTCTACGGGGTCACGCGGGAGCGGATCCGGCAGATCGAGAAGAAGACCCTCGCCAAGCTGCGCCATCCGTCGCACGCGCACCGTCTGCGCGGCTTCGCCGACGACCTGTAGGCGCCCGCGCACTGAAGTCGGCGCGGCCGCGTGCCGATAGCTCGGGGACGAGGTGGGCGTCGCACGCCCACGGGGTTCGTCGAGGGGCGTGTGATGCCGCGGGGCAGACCAGCGCGGCCGGTCGTGGCCGTGCTCGTGGCCACCGGCCTGCTGCTGCCGTTCACGGCGGCCACGGCGGCGACCGAGGCCACGGCCGCACCCGTCGACGACCTCGACCGGACGCGGGACCGGCTGACCGATGCCGAACGCGGCCTCGACGACGCCCGCGCCGCCGTCCGGGCCGCGGCCGACGAGCTGGCCGTGCTCGACGACCGGTTGTCGGCCGCTTCCACCCGCCTCACCCAGCTGAACGACGAGGTCCGCGTGGCGTCCGACGCCGCCGAGCGGGCCCGCGAGGAGCAGCAGCACGGCGCGGCTGAGCTGGCCGCTGCCAGCGAGGAGCTCGAGGCCGCCGTCGACGACCTGCGTGACCGGCGGTCACAGGTGGAGCAGCGCGCGATCGAGGCGTACAAGCTCGGCAGCCGCCTCCCGCCGGACCTGGTGATCCGCGGCGTCGGCGGCGCGTCGGACCTGCACGAGGTGGCGGTGGCGATCCAGACCGTCGGCCGGCTCGTGAGCGACGACCGGGAGGCCTCGGCCGCCGCGGTCGTGATCGTCGACGACACCGCCCACCGCCGCGGCGAGGTCTACGAGCTCCGGCTGGCGGCGCAGGCGGCCACGGCGGTCGCCGACGAGCGCCACCGGGAGCTGGCGTCCCTGCAGCAGCAACAGCACCGCCTGGTCGACGAGGTGGCGCAGCGCCGGCAGGAGCGTGCCGACGTGGTCGCCTCCCTGGAGTCGGACGCGAAGGTCCGCGCCGCGCTCGTCCGCGAACTGCAGGACCGCGTGGAGGCGCTGGAGCGGTCCGCGGCCGCGGTCCGGGTCCCCGTGCGCACCGACGTCCCCGTCGACGGTCCCGCGCCCGCCTGGGCGAGCGCGTTGCCACCGGCGGGGCGGCCGTGGGCGGCCCTGATCGACGCCACCGCCGCCCGGTACGGCCTGGACGGCCGGCTGCTGGCCGCGCTGGTGTGGACCGAGTCGAACTTCCGTCCAGACGCGCGGTCCCATGCCGGCGCGATCGGGCTCGCCCAACTCATGCCCGCCACCGCGCGCGGCCTGGGCGTCGACCCCCACGACCCGGTCCAGAACCTCGACGGCGGGGCGCGCTACCTCGCCGCCCAGCTGGACACCTTCGGGTCCGTCGAACTGGCCCTGGCCGCCTACAACGCCGGTCCCGGTCGGGTGCACGCCGCCGGCGGCGTGCCGGCGATCGTGGAGACGCAGCTCTACGTCGTGCGGGTCCTCGACCGCTACGGCCACCTCGGCGGCTGACCGCCCCTCGCACGGGGGTCAGTGCAGCACGCGGCCTCCGGACCGCCAGTACTCGCCACGGTCACGGTCGAGGAGTCCTTCGTCGACGAGGTAGCGCCGCAGGCTGGCGTGGTCGGGGTTGAAGCGGCCGAGGATCTCGTTCACCTCGGGCTCCGTGTAGCGCCGGCCGGGCTCGAACTCGAGGGCCAGCCGCTCGAGCACCACGAGGCGCTTGCCGCGCGACGCCGGGATCTCCGTCAGCCGTTCCCCGACGAAGAACCGCCCCAGCACCTCGGCCTCGGCGCGGGTCATCCCGAACGCGATGCGCGGGTGCGGCGGCGGGGCCTGCGGCAGCTCCTGGGCGACGGCCCGCCAGGTCGCCGCCTCGACGACGTAGGCCTCCCCGTCGCGGACGACCAGGCCGGCCTGGACCAGCGGCCCCAGCGTGCGCAGCACGTCGCGCCGCCGGACGCCGGTCAGCTTCTCGATCTCGTCCGGGGTGGCGGGACCCACGGCGATGGTGCCGAGCACCGCCAGGCGCGACGGTTCGAGCAGGGTGCGCAGCAGGTCCATGGCGTTCATGGGGGGTAGGTGTAGCGCCACTAGGCTCGGCGCGTGCGCCCACTCCCCCGCCCCGTCGTCCTACTCGGCCTGCTCGTCGGTGCCCTCGCGGTGTCGACCTCGGCGATCCTGGCGCGCGTGGCCATGGGCGACGACCCGGGCGTGACCACGGCCCCGGCCGGGGCGGCACCGGCGCTGGCCGTGGCGTTCTGGCGCACGGCGCTGGGGGCGCTGGCGCTCGCGCCGCTGGCCGTGCGGGCCCAGGTGCGCCGCGGCACGCGGCTCACCGCGACGCGCCGGCGTCAACTGTTCGGGTCCGGGCTGTCACTGGCGCTGCACTTCGCGCTGTTCCAGGGTGCGCTGGCGCTCACCACCGTCGCCAGCGCCGTCACCCTCGTGACGATGTCCCCGGTGTTCGTGGCGCTCGGGGGCTGGTGGTTCCTGCACGAGCGCACGAGTCGCCGGACCGTGGTGGGCATGGGGCTCACGATCGTCGGGGCGGTCGTGATCGGCCTCGGCGACGCGGCCGCCATCGACCTCGGCAGGGAGGCACTGCTCGGCGACGCCATGGCGTTCGGCGGCGCCGTCGCGATCACCGGCTACCTGCTGGCGGGCCGCGTCGCCCGGCGGGACGTGCCGGCGGCCACCTATTCGTGCGTCGTGTACGCGTGGGCCGCACTGGCGCTGCTGGTGGTGTGTCTGGCGTCGGGCGTGCCGCTGGCCGGCTACCGGCCGACGGTGTGGCTGGCGATCCTGGGCATCGTCGTGGGGCCACAGCTGCTGGGCCACACGATCTTCAACACGCTGCTGTCCAGCGTGCCGGCCACGGTCGTCTCCATCGTGGTGCTGTCCGAGCCGGTGGGGGCCGGGATCCTGGCCTGGCTGCTGCTCGACGAGCTGCCGGCGGCCTGGTTCGCCGTCGGCGCCCCGCTCGTGCTGATCGGGGTGGCGGTGGCGACGGCCCGGCGCCGCGGCGCCCGCGAGGCGGCCCAGGCCACCGTGACGGAGACCTGAGCCGCGCTCAGGCGGCCAGCGAGGCGTGGCGCCATGCCCGCGCCAGGCCGCGCGCCACGACGACCGGCGGATCCCCATGGCGGATGCGCAGGTGGGGCGGCAACACGCCGGCCGCCCACAGGACGGCGGTGGCGGCATGTGCCTGGGCGCGCAGGCGCGCCCAGCCGGCGGCGTCGTCGAAGTCGGCGCTGGCAGCGGCGGCCAGCACGCGGGCGAGCGACGCACGGGCCGCCTCGACCCGCCATCCCGTCGGGGGGATGGGGGCGCGGTCGGTGACGGACGTCGAGGTACGGACGGTTTCGAGGCGGCTGTGGGTCATCGGAGGCTCCTCTCGTGTGGAACGTGCGCCGCCACCGTCGCGGGCCACGGCCGCGCCGGCCTGGGCAACCGGTGCCCAACTCCGCCGCCGGACGCCGCCGCTGGGAACTGGGCAGGTCGACCGTCGACATGGGTAGCCCCCACCGAGGAATCGGTGCCCGATTCCGGTGGAGGATCGTCGCGTCCGACCTCCCCACGACTCGTCAGGAACCACCATGAGCCAGACCACGACCGAGACCGGCGTCCGCAACGGCGTCGACGTCGCCACCCTGTTCGCCACGCTCGATGCCGTCCGGGGCCAGCGGGACCTCGCGCACTTCACCTTCCGCGCGAAGAACCGCTGGGTCTCCGGCACGCACAGCCAGAACACCAGCCAGGGGTTCCACGGCGCCGGCGAGGAGCGCGAGCACGAGCGCACCTTCGTCTTCGACGCCGACCACCCGGCCGTCCTCGTCGGCCGCGACAACGGCCCCACGCCCGTCGAGTTCCTGCTCTACGCGCTGGCCTCGTGCATCACGGCCGGGATCGGCAACATCGCGACCGCTCGCGGGGTCGTCCTCACCCGCGTCGAGTCCACCGTCGTCGGCGACATCGACCTGCAGGGCATCTTCGGGATGTCCGGTGCCGTCCGCAACGGTTACGAGAAGGTGCAGATGCGACTGACCATCGAGGGCGACGCGCCGGCGGAGACGTTGCGCGAAATCGTCGAGCAGTCGCGGTCCCGCTCGGCCGTCTACGACGTCCTCACCAACGGCATCCCGGTCGAATTGGAGGTCGTCGCCTGAAACCCTTCACAACGCGGTGCGTTCCCCGGAGGATGGGGAGCGCACCGCTGCGGTCGGAACCGGGACGATGGAGCTGCTGGAACGGGCGGGCGAACTCGACCTGCTCCGCGACGCACTCGGCGACGCGGCCCGTCGTCGGGGCTCCGTCGTGCTCGTGTCCGGAGAACCCGGCATCGGCAAGTCCAGCCTGCTGCGCGCGTGGTCCGCGGCGCCGGGCGAGGAGTGCCGCCTGCTGGTCGGTTGGTGCGACGACTTCCTGACCCGCCGCACCCTCGGCCCCTTCCACGACGTGGCTCGTGGTGCCGGCGGGGCCCTGGCCGATGCCGTCGCCCGCGGGGACACGAACGCCGTCCTCGACGCGCTGCTGGACGAACTGGACAACCCGCTGCGTCCGACGGTGCTCGTCCTGGAGGACGTGCACTGGGCCGACGAGGCCACCCTCGACGTCGTCCGCTACGTCGGCCGGCGCCTCGAGCGTCGGCCGGCCCTGCTGGTGCTGTCCTATCGCGACGGTGACCTCCACGCGGACCATCCGCTGTGGGGGGTGCTGGCGTCCCTGCCGACGCCAACGGTCCACCGCGTCGAGCTGCGGCCGCTGAGCTCGGCAGCCGTCCAACGCCTCACCGAGGGGACGGACCTGGACCCGCGACAGGTGGCCGCCCTGACCGGCGGCAACCCGTTCTTCGTCACCGAGCTCGTGCACGACGGCGGTGCCCTGCCGACCAGCGTGACCGACGCCATCCAGGCCCGGGTCCGTCACCTGCCACCCGCGGCCCGCGAGGCGGTCGAGGTGCTCTCGGTCGTTCCCGACGGCATCGATCTCGCGATGCGTGACGGCCTCGGGCTCGATCCGCTGGCCCTCGCCCTGGCCGAGGCCCGTGGCGTGCTGCGGGTGGACGGTGCCACCGTCCGCTTCCGGCACGAGCTGACCCGTCTGGCCGTCGAGGCCAGCCTGCCGGTGGCGGCCCGGCTCGCCCACCACGAACGCGTCCTGGACTGCCTGCTGGCGCACGAGGCCGACGACGCGGCGATCCTGCACCACGCGACCGCGGCCGCTCGCGGGGACGTCGTCGCCACCCACGGACCGCGCGCGGCGCGGGTGGCCTTCGGTGCCGGCGCGTTCCGCGAGGCGGCGGCCCACCAGGCCAACGTCCTGCGCCACGCCGACCTGCTCTCCGTCGAGGTGCAGGCGGAGCTGTTCGAGCAGCAGGCGTGGACGCTCTACAACCTCCACCGGGTCGAGGAGGCGCTGGCCGCCGCACGGACGGCGGTCGAACGGCGCGCCGAGCTCGGCGAGCCGGTGGCCAGGGCGCGGGCGCTCATCGTCAGCAGCCGGATGCACTACATGGCGAACGAGCCCGGTGTCGCGGTGGACCTCGCCGACCAGGCGGCGAAGCTGCTGGACGACCACGGCGACGCCGAGCAGCGGGCGGAAGGGTTGGTCGCACGGGCGTCCACGTACGCCCTGGCCGAGCACCCGGCGGACCTGTCGCTGCGGTTGGGCCAGGAGGCCGTGACCCGCACCGCCGAGCTGCCCCGTCCCGACCTGCAGTCGCTGGCGCTCAACTACCGGGCCGTCGCGCAGTGCGCCGGTGGCCGGACCCCGGACCCGGACGACTTCCGCGCCGCGATCCGGCTCGCACTCGAAGGTGGCCACCTCGAGTTGGCCGCCCGGGCCTGGACGAACCTGTCGTTCGAGCTCATGGTCGCCCGCGAACCGAGCGAGGCGACCCGGCAGGTGCTCGGCGAGGCGCTCGCCTTCATGGTGGACCACGACTTCACCTCGCACGCCTTCGACATCCGGGCCAGGCTGGCGGCCATCGACGTCGCGCAGGGCAACTGGACCGACGCCGAGGCCGCGCTGCACCGGCTGCGCGACGGCACCGACGAGCACGGCGTCATCGACCTGATCGCCCTGGAGAGCCTTGCGCGCATCGCCCTGCGCCGCGGGGACCTGGACGCCGACGGACTGCTGGAGCGCAGCTGGGAGCTGGCCTGCCGCAGCGGCGCCGCGCCCTACATCGGGCTGCTCGGGGTCGTGCGCATGGAGCAGGCCTGGCTGCACGGTGCCGGCGACGCCGACGCGCGGCTGGCGGCGCTGCCGCTGGAGCGGTTGCGCCCACGCCTGCGCGCCGAGGCGTTGCGCTACGCGCAGCTGGCCGGCGTCCCCGTCGAGGCGGGCGCCGAGGTGGCCGAACCGTGGGCGTCGGGACTGCGCGGCGACTGGCAGGCGGCCGCTCGGCTCTGGCGCGCCGACCGGCGGCCCTACGAGCTCGCGCTCGAGCTGTCCGCGTCCGGCGAGCCGGAGCCCATGCTCGAGGCGTTGACGATCTTCGACCGGCTCGGCGCGGCGCCGGCCGCCCGGCTGGTGAGACGCCGGCTACGCGAGCTCGGGGTGCGCCGGCTGCCACGGGGCCCGCAGGCGACGACGCGCGAGCATCCGGCCGGCCTCACCGAACGGCAGGCGCAGGTGCTCGCGCTGCTGACCGAGGGCATGACCAACGTGGAGATCGCCGACCGGCTCGTCCTCTCCGTCCGCACGGTCGATCATCACGTCGCGGCCGTGCTCCAGAAGCTCGGCGTCGACTCGCGGCGTGAGGCCGCCGCCCGCGCCGCGGCGCTCGACGTCGGCTGGCGCTGACATGGGGCGACCTGCGGCGGCGCCGACCGGAGACCTGGGACGCAGGTCTCGACTGCCCGTGGTTCTCCGCCGGGCCACCGCCGACGACACCGCGTTGCTGGCGGCGCTGGGGGCGCGCACGTTCACCGAGGCGTTCATGGGGGTGCACGACCCCGGGCGGGTGGCTCGCTACGCGGCCCGGTCGTTCGCCGAGCCGCGGATCGCGGAACAGCTCGCCCAACCGGGTGCCGCGTTCCTGCTGGGCGTCGACCCGACGACGGCACGGGTCGTGGCGTACGCGCACGTCCGACCGGCGCCCGCGACGATGGTGCCTGCCGAACGACCGGTCGAGCTCGCGCGGCTCTACGTCGAGCTGCCGCTGACCGGTCGGGGCATCGGCTCGAGGATGATGGCGGCCGTCCTCGCCCACGCGCGGGCGCGAGCGCACGACCGCATCTGGTTGGGGGTCTGGGAGCACAACCGCGCGGCGCAGCGCTTCTACCGGCGCTGGGGCTTCGTGCCCGTGGGCCAGATCGCCTTCGTCCTCGACGACGAGGTCCAGACCGACCACGTGCTGAGCCGGCCGGTCGGCTGACACGCGGCCGGCGCACGGTCGGAGCACGCGGTCGGAGCACGCGGTCCTGGCAGGCGGCGGTGGAGACGGTCAGAACAGCAGCGGCAGCTTGGGGCGTTCCTCGACGACGCCGACGATGGCGCCGCTGGCCGCACCGGCACGTGCCCGCTCGTCGATACGACGCGCGAGGTCACGTGGGTCCTCGTCGGGCGAGAGCACGGCGTCGCGCAAGACCACCAGCATCGTGCCGCGGACGCGTCGGGCCGCCTGCAACCAGTCGTGGTCGACGTCGGCGCGAGCGGCGCGCAGCAGGGTGGCGTCCTGTTCGTCGACCAGCCGCAGCTCGCGCGGCTCGACCATGAAGCCGATGCGGGCGCCACGAGGCAGGTCGACACCGAGGAACCCGTCGATGCTCGGCAGGCCGCGTTCGTCGAGCGCCGCCAGCAACTGCGGGCCTCGACCGTGAGGCTCGACGGCGGCGACCAGCAAGGGCAGCCCGCGCACCAGCAGGAACCGCAGGTGCACGGCGTCCGGAACGGGTGTGGCGGCGTTCACGGAGGTGGCGTCGCTCATGTGTCGGCCATCCTGCGGTGCAGCGTGGCCGACACGCGCCGGGTCACGCCCCGGGGAGCCAGTGCCGCGGCGCTCGCCACGATCCGGTTGCCGACACCGGGGACGCTACGGGCCCGGCCGCGGGCGAAGTCGCGCAGCGCCGACGTCACGACCGCGTCGGCGGACATCACGAGCCGGTCGGAGACCATGGGAGCGCGACCTTCCGCCGCGTCGGCGAACGCCGTGGCGGTCAGGCCGGGAGTGACGAGCGTCACGGTGACCCCGCGGTCGCGGACCTCCTCGTGGAGCGCCTGGCTGAGGCTGCGGACGAAGGCCTTGGTCGCCCCGTAGGTGGCCGCGTACGGGTCGGGCTGGACCCCCGCGAGCGAGCCGACGTTGATGATGCCGCCGTCCCCCTGGGCCAGCAGTCGAGGCAGCACCGCGCGGCAGCACCGCAGCACCGCCAGCGCGTTGAGTTCGACGAGGTCGACCTGGCGGTCGACCGGCTGCGCGGCGAACGGGCCGTACACGCCCGCGCCGGCGTTGTTCACCAGCAGGTCGACCGGCTCGTCGGTCGTGCCCAGGCGTGCCTCGACCCGGGCGAGCTCCGCCGGGTCGCCGAGGTCCGCGGGCAGCACCTCGACGGGCGTGGGCAGGGCGTCGGCCAGTTGCCGCAGCCGGTCCTCGCGCCGGGCCACGAGAACCAGTCCGACACCGCGATCGGCGAGGTGGCGCGCGAACGCCGCCCCGATGCCGGAGGACGCGCCGGTCACGAGGGCGCGCCGAACACGTCCCTGCACGCGCGCTCCTCTCCACGGCGGTCGGCGATGGTCGGAGTCGAGGCTACTGGTTCGCTACCGTCGGCCTCGACGCCGCTGCTGCCAGGATCCTGCCCGTGCCCACTGTCCCCTCCTCCCCTCGTGTGCTGGCGGTCGACGGCAACTCGCTCGGGCACCGCGGGTTCCACAGTGCCCGGCACGACGCGGAGCGCGAGGGCACCACGGCCCCGTTCGTGACCGGGGCGGTCGTCGGCATGCTGGCATCCGCCTGGGTGGAGGGGCCCTACGACGCCGTCGTCGTGGGGTTCGATCATCCCGTCAACCAGCGCAAGCTCGACTTCCCCGAGTACAAGGCGCACCGCGCCGCGACGCACCCGGATCTGCCCGGCCACCTGCAGACCCTGCGCGGCCACCTGCGCGAGTGCGGCTTCACGGTCGTCGAGGTGGAGGGCGCGGAGGCCGACGACCTGCTGGCCGCCACGGTGGACGCCTGCGCGGCCCGGTCGTGGCCCTGCGACGTGCTGAGCTCCGACCGGGACCTCACCGCACTCGTCGGGCCGACGACCCGGCTGCTGCGTCCGCGGGCCACCTTCGCCGACCTCAAGGTGTACGACGAGGCCGCCGTCCGGGCCGAGTACGGCGTGTCGCCGGCGCAGTACACCGATCTGGCCGCGCTGCGCGGCGACCCGTCCGACGGACTGGACGGCGCCACCGGCATCGGCCCGAAGATGGCGGCGCGCCTGCTGCGCGACTACGGCAGCGTGCCGGGCATGTACGCCTCGCTGCAGCACCTGCCGCCCAAGGTCGAGGCGGCGCTGCGCGCCAGCCGCGACCGCGTCGAGCGCAACCTCGAGCTCATGGCGCCCATCCCCCACCTGTCCGTGGACGTGGACGGCGCCGTCGCCGCCGGGGTCGACTGCGGCCGGCTGGAACGCACGCTGGACGAGCTGCGCCTCTTCGGACCGGCCCGCCGCTTCGTCCGGGCCGTCACGGCGCCGCCACCGCCGCCCATGCCGCCGATGCCGGCGGAACCGGACGACCTGCTGCCTGCGCTGGCCGGCGCCCTCAGCCCGACGCCGGTGACGGCGGCGCCGCTCTCCGGCGAGCAGGCCACCCTCTTCTAGTGGTCGACGGCGCCGCGAGGTCCGCACGCCCGGACTCGGCCGGGTTTGCACGGTTGGCACTTCCCTGCGGCGCGCGGCGCCGGGCACGCTCCGTACCGTCGGCGAGGACGCGCGCGGCCGCCCGGTCGACGCGACCAGAACCCCGCGTTCGCAACCCAAGGAAGGACCACCGTGGCCATCCGACTCGGAGACGACGCCCCGAACTTCACCGCTCCCACCACCGAGGG
The DNA here is from genome assembly GCF_041821065.1 of Egicoccus sp. AB-alg2. Taxonomy (NCBI): domain Bacteria; kingdom Bacillati; phylum Actinomycetota; class Nitriliruptoria; order Egicoccales; family Egicoccaceae; genus Egicoccus; species Egicoccus sp. AB-alg2. The sequence continues at coordinate 56,844 of NZ_JBGUAX010000005.1, forward strand.
CGAGCTCAACTTCTACGACTGGAAGGGTGACAGCTGGGCCGTGCTGTTCAGCCACCCCAAGGACTTCACGCCGGTCTGCACGACCGAGCTCGGTGCCGTCGCCAAGCTCAAGGACGAGTTCGACCGTCGCGGCGTCAAGGTGATCGGCCTGTCCGTCAGCCCGCTGGGTGACCACGAGGGCTGGAGCAAGGACATCGAGGAGACCCAGGGTGCGGCCCTGAACTTCCCATTGATCGCCGACCCGGACCGCAAGGTGTCCGACCTGTACGACATGATCCACCCGAACGCGGACGACACCGCGACGGTGCGCTCGGTCTTCGTCATCGGCCCCGACAACAAGATCAAGCTCACCCTGACCTACCCGGCCGCCACGGGCCGCAACTTCGACGAACTGCTGCGGGTCGTCGACTCGCTGCAGCTCACCGCCACCCAGGGCCTGGCGACGCCGGTCAACTGGACCAAGGGCGACCGCGTCATCGTCACGCCTGCCGTGTCCGACGACGAGGCCCGGGAGCGTTTCGGCGACTTCGAGGCGCAGCGCCCCTACCTGCGCTACGTCGACGACCCGACCGCCTGACGACCCGCTTCCGACTCCCCCGAGCCCGGCGCACCGCGCCGGGCTCGCGGCGTCCCGGCGCGCGGCTCAGCGGAACCGGTCGCGCAGCGCGAGGACGTTGGCGACGTAGCGGTCCGTGTCGGCGAAGGTGCCGTTCTCACGGACCGAGCGCAGCCCCTGGTAGTAGCCGGCGAGCGTCAGCTCGGGATCACCGTCGGTGAGCTCCCAGAGGTGCTGCAGGAAGACGACCCCGGCGACCACGTTGTCGTGCGGGTCGTGCAGGTCGAGTTCGCGCCCGACGAGATGATGCGAGACGAACCTGCCGGTGTCCGACATGACCTGCATGATCCCGATGGCGCCCGCCGACGAGACGCGGTCCTGCTGCCAGCCCGACTCCTGCCACGCGAGGGCCTGGACGAACGCGGGACTCCAGCCGTGCTCGCTGGCGACGGTTGCGATCAGCTCGCCGACCGCGTCGCGGTCGAGGACCGGGATCTCCAGCACCTGGCCGGCCCGGATGTGGTCGAGGTCGCGGATGCCGTTGTGTTCGGCGAGCGCGCCGACCGACGTCCCGTGCCGCTGCGCGATGACCGACAGCACGTCGCCGGGCTGGACGACGTAGGCCGCCGACGACGTCCAGGCCAGCGCCACGACCGCGCCTGCCGCCAGGTGTCTGCGTGCGTTCACGATACCCCTCCTCGTACCTGCCGCCTCGGGCGGGCAGCCGAGTCGTGGCCCCCGGCCGAGTCAGCCGTCCGGGCGTCGAACGCTCGGCCGGAACCACGGCGGGGCACGCGCCGTACGGGCCGGCAGCCGGCGCCACCCGGGGTAGGGTTCGCCCGTGCGTCGCTTCCGTGTCCCCGGTGAACTCGATCTGCTGGCCACCCTGCGGCCGCTGGTCCACTCCGCGCAGGACCCCACCATCCGGCTCCGTCGCGACGGCGTCGTGCGCGCGTCCAGGACACCGGAGGGTGCGGGGACCGTCGAGATCGTGCGCGAGTCCGCGGGCACGTACACGGCCCGGGCCTGGGGCCCCGGGGCGGACTGGCTCCTCGACGGCGCACCAGCCCTCGTCGGCGGCGAGGACGACTGCTCGGACTTCGACCCGTCACCGCACCCGGCCGTGGCCCGGGCGGCACACGGCCGGCCCGGCCTGCGGCTGGGACGCTCGGGGGTCGCCTGGGACGCCGTGGTCCCCACCATCCTCGCGCAGCGCGTCACCTCGCGAGAGGCCGCGCGGTCGTGGACGCGGCTGGTCCGTGCCCACGGCGAGCCGGCTCCCGGGCCCTACGACCTGCGCCTGCAGCCGGCCCCGGAGCGGCTGGCGTCCCTGCCGTACTGGGCCTACCACCGGTTCGGCGTGGAGCGCGCCCGCGCCGAGACCATCGTCGCCGCCAGCCGGTGCTCCCGGCGGCTCGAGCAGGCACTCACGCTGCCGTCGGCGGAAGCGACCGCGCGGCTGTGCGCCGTCCGGGGACTGGGGCCGTGGACGGCCGCGCTGGTGCTGCGCATCGCCGCCGGCGACGCGGACCAGGTCGAGGTGGGCGACTTCCACGTCAAGAACCAGGTCGCGTGGGCGCTGGCCGGCGAGCCGCGCGGCACGGACGAGCGCATGCTGGAACTGCTGGCGCCCTTCGCCGGTCACCGCGGCCGGGTGGTGCGCCTGCTGCTGGCCACCGGGGTTCGCGCCCCCGCCTTCGGGGCACGCCAACGCATCGTGGCGATCGAACGCCTCTGAAGACCGCTGGCGGTGCGAGCGCTAGCGGTGCGTGCCGCGCAGCACCAGCTCGTGCGGCAGGACGACGTCGCCGGTCGGTTCCAGGCCGAGCAACTGTGCCGCCGCACGCCGCCCCTTCTCCGTCGCCGGTTGGCGCACGGTGGTCAGGTCGTTCGCGGCCGCGTCGGGCAGGTCGTCGAAGCCGGCGACGGCAACCTGGTCGGGAACGCGCAGGCCACGGTCCTGCAGCGCCTCCAGGGCGCCCAGGGCGAGTTCGTCGGAGATGCCGATGATCGCGTCGGGTCGCCAGCCCTCGGCCAGCACGTCCGCGACCTGCTCGCGCGCATTGGGCCGCTCGTTCACCCGGACCTCGCGGATCCGGACGTCGCCGGCCGCGAGCCCCCGGGCCTCGGCGGCGTCGAGGATGCCGAGCAGTCGCTGCCGGGCGTTGAGGAACGTGGCCGCCGCGATGCGCTCGCGGGTCACCTCGCCGGTGTGGTCGTCGGCGCGGACGCGGAACGTCACGACGAGCAGACGCCGCCGGCCGTCGGCCAGAACCGCCTCGGTGAGCTCGCGGGTGGCGGCGCGGTCGTCGATGCCGATGAACGGCACACCCGCGAGCCGCGGTGTGTCGATCGCGACCAGCGGCACGTCGCGCCGGCTCACCAGGTCGACGGCGGGGTGGCCCGACGGCATGGCGTAGACGATGAAGCTGTCGACGACGGCGCTGCGCAGCGCCTGCCCCGTGTCCGCACCGGGCGGCAGCGGGACGAGCAGCAACCCGACGTCGGCGCCCGAGGTGGCCTGCGCCACCCCGCGCAGCAGGGCCTGCGCGTACGGGTCGTCGAACGCGTACTGCAGGGACTCGGTCAGCAGCAGCCCGATCGCGCCGGCGCGTCCCCGCCGCAGCGAGCGCGCCGCCGGGTCGGGCCCGGCATACCCAAGCTCGTCGGCCACGGCGAGGATGCGTTCGCGCAGTCCCGGCGAGAGCTGGTCGGGCTTCGACCACGCGTTGGACACGGTCGTCCTGGACACGCCGAGGCGGTCGGCGATCGTCTGCAGCGTCACCCGTCCCATGCGTTCTCCTCGGCAGCTGCAGGGTACTTGACCGATCAAGGGCAGCCGCGTAAGGTGCCTTCTGTATCGATCAAGACCCTCGATCCGTACGGCACCCGACCGATGCGTCGGGCTCGTCCTCCCGACGCTCGCAGGAGCACCACGCATGGACCCCATGACCGCCTCCGTGTTCGTCCGTCGCCTGACGGTCGCCCACGACGTCGCGACGTCGGCGATGCCCGACGCCCCGCAGGTCGTCGACCGGCCGGGACCGGTCCGCACCGCGCTCGCCGGCGGCTTCCGCCGCCTCGCGGTGCGCCTGGACCCCAGCACCACGGCCACCGGCGCCGGGATCCCGACGCAGCCGGGCGCACCGCGCCTGGCTCGCACGTCGGCCTGCTGACCTCGCCGCCGACACGCCGCACGCTGACGCGGGCCGCCCCCACGGGCGGCCCGCGTCTGCGTGCGAGGTCATCCGGAGCTGTGGCCGGGGAAGACGCGTGCGGAGGGGTCGATGTACACGGCCGCGTTGTTCACCGCGGTGGCCGCCTCGCCGAAGCCGACCGCGATCAGGCGCACCTTGCCCTCGTACTCGGTGATGTCACCGGCCGCGAACACGCCCTCGATCGAGGTCTGCATGCGGGTGTCGACCAGCACGTGGCGGCCGTCGATCTGGATGTCCCAGGACTTCAGTGGCCCCAGATCCGAGGTGAACCCGAGCGCGGCGACGACCGCCTGGACCTTGATGGTCTCGCGCTCGTCGGTCTTGTTGCTGAAGACCGTGACCTCCTCGACCTGGTCGACGCCGCGGATCTGGGCCACCTCGGTGAAGGTCATGACCCGGACGGAGGACTCGTAGAGTTTGTTGACCGAGTCCTCGTGGGCGCGGAAGCGGTCACGGCGGTGGATGAGCGTGATGGAGCGTGCGATGCCCTCCAGGTTCAGCGCCCAGTCGCAGGCGCTGTCGCCGCCGCCGACGATCAGCACGTCCTTGTCGCGCATCGTCTCCAGTTCGCGAACGAAGTAGACCAGCCCACGCCCCTCGAACTCCGCGGCGTCGGGCAGCGGCCGCGGCGTGAAGGTGCCGATCCCGCCGGTGACCAGCACGGCCTTGGTGGCCACCTCGACGCCCTTGTGGGTGCCGATGGTGAACGTGCCGTCGTCGTGCTTGGTCAGCGTCTCCGCACGGTTGCCCAGCACGTAGAGCGGGTCGTACTGGGCGGCCTGCTCGACGCACTGCTCGATCAGTTCCTGGCCCTTGATGGCCGGGAACCCGGCGACGTCGTAGATCAGCTTCTCCGGGTACAGCGCCGCGACCTGACCGCCCGGCTCGGGCAGCGAGTCGACGACTGCCGTCCGCATCCCCCGGAAGCCCGCGTAGTAGGCCGCGTACAGCCCGGCGGGGCCGGCGCCGATGATGGTCAGGTCCACCTCGTGGCGTTGTTCCACGCTCGTACTCGATTCATGTCGACGTGCCACCGCGCCCGGGCACCGTAAAGGGTCGCGGCGGCCGTCGAGGCATCAGCCAGGGCGGAGGTTGCGAATCCATGCGCGGCTCGCGCGCGAGCACGCCCGCCAGCCGGTGCTGACACACGAGGTGCCGGGGTCTTCGTCCTTCAGCAGGCGACCTGAACCGGGGGGCGCCCCAGCGGCCCCTCCGCGGCGTCCTCGTCGGGTTCCAGCAGCTCGCAGCCCTGCAGATCGGCGACCAGTGCCAGGACCAGCTCGTCCATCAACGCCCGCACGACCCAGCGGTCCGCGCCCGGGGCGTCGTTGCCCACGACGGCGAGGTGGTAGCGCTCGCCGTCGTCGCCCAGGACCGCGCCGGTGACGGCGGTGACGTCGCTGAGGGTCCCGGTCTTGCCGAAGAAGCGGCCCGCCGCGGGCGTGCCCGTCAGCCGCTGGCGCAACGTGCCGCTCTCCCCCGCCACGGCCTGGAACGACGCCCACGTGTCGGCCTGTTCGCCGGACCACATCGCACGGTCGAGGTCGACCAGCAGGCGGGCGGTGACACGGTCGTCACGTGACAGGCCCGAGCCGTCGGCGAACCGGCTGCCGGTGTGGTCGATCCCGAGCTCGTCGAGGATGGCCTTCACGGCACGCTCGCCCCGCGGCCAGCTCGCCCCGCCCGTGCGCACGCGCGACACGACCTGGAACAGCTGGTCGGTGAGATGGTTGTCGCTGCGCTGCACGGCGAAGCGCAGGACGTCGGCCATGGGCGGGCTGTCGACGCTGGCCAGTCCCCGCTCGGAGCTCCGACCGGCCAGCGTGACGGTGGCCTGCCCGTCGACCGTGACCCCCCGCTCGATCAGCAGTCGCCGCAGCTCGTCCGCGGCCTGCAGCCGGGGATCGGGGACCACCTCGACGCGCGCGAGCGGTGGGTCCAGGCCGGCCAGCCGTTCCTCGATCTCGTCTCGGGTGCCGATCAGCGGGATGCTGACCCGCTCGGGCGACGGCACCTGGGCCTCCGGATCGCCGTCCTCCTCGTCCGGGGCGGCATCGTCGACGGGCCCGTCCACCTGCAGGGCGCGCTCCTCCTCGAGCTGCGGCCAGCGGATGGACGTGGCCAGACCCCCGTCCACCGTCAGACCGCTGACGTAGCGCGCGTCGAAGTCGGCGAAGTAGCGCGGCAGCCACCCGGAGGGCTCGCTGGGGCCCGCGAAGCCCGGCGCCATGCCGTGCACGTCACCGGTGACCCGGGTCAGCCCGGCGTCGACCAGTTCGTCGGCGAGTTCCTCGAGCGGGGTGCGCGGACGGGCGGGATAGATCCAGCGGCCGTACTCCGGGGTGCCCAGGGTCGGGTCACCGACCCCCACCAGCGTGAGGTCACCATCGAGGACCCCGTCGTCGCCGATCGGCGCGGTGGCGTCCACCCGGGTGGTCAGACGCGCATCGGCACCCAGGGTCACCAGCGTCGCCGCCGCGGTCACGATCTTCAGGGTGCTGGCGGGCAGCACCGGGGTGTCCGGCGCGAGCCCGCCGAGCTCGCGGCCGTAGGCATCGGTGACCAGCACGGCGACGGTCGCGTCCTCGACCGCCTCCTCGGCCGCCGCCAGCAGCTCCTCCACGTGGGCCACCAGCGCCGCTCGGGAGGCCGGCTCGGGCGGCAGCGGGGGTGGCTCGGGCTCGGCCTCGGAGTCCCCGGCCGGTGGGTCGGGGCTCGGGTCCGGGGCCCCGGCGCCGGGCGCGGCGTCGGTCGGCGCCGCGGTCGGCCGGGGTTCCTCGGGATCGGGCGCACCCTCCGGCGAGCAGGCGGCGACCAGCAGCGCCATCAGCACCAGCGCCGCGGCACTCCGCCGCGGCGGCACCGACCCGGGCATCAGCTCGGGGCGTCGACGGAATCGAGCAGGCCGCGCAACTGGAAGCCGCGCGAGGGGTGGCGCAGCTTGGTGAGCGTCTTCTTCTCGATCTGCCTTATACGTTCGCGGGTCAGCCCGAACTGGGCGCCGATGTCCTCGAGGGTGTGCTCCTCGCCGTCCATCAGCCCGTAGCGCAGCATCAGCACGGTGCGTTCGCGATCGGTCAGCGCCGCCAGCGCCCGCTCGACCTCGCGCTTGGCGAGCACGGCCGTGGCCGACGACTCCGGGTCGATCGCGTCCTCGTCGGCGACCAGCTCACCCATGGTGGCGTCGCCGTCCTCGCCGATCGGCTTGTCGAGCGAGGCGACGTCCTGGGCGGCGAGCTTGACCTCGCGCAGCCGTTCGACCGGCAGGCCGAGCTCGGCGGCGATCTCGTGCTCGGTGGGCTCGCGACCCAGCTGCTGCAGCAGCGCGAACTCCGCGTAGCGGACCTTGCCCATCAGCTCGTGGACGTGGACCGGCAGTCGCACCGTTCGGCCCGTGTTGGCCAGCCCGCGCTGCAACGCCTGCCGGATCCACCACGTGGCGTAGGTGGAGAACTTGTAGCCCTTGGTGTGGTCGAACTTCTCCACGCCGCGGATCAGCCCGAGGTTGCCCTCCTGTATCAAGGAGAGCAGGTCGACGCCGCGGCCGCGGAACTTGCGGGCGACCGACACGACCAGCCGCAGGTTGGCCCGAATCATGTGGTCCTTGGCCCGCTCGCCACCGCGGGTGACCATCCGCAGCTGCGCCTTGCGACGCGGGGTGAGCTTCTGGCCCGACCCGAGCAGCGCCGCTGCGGCCAGCCCGGCCTGGTAGCGCTTGGCGAGGTCGACCTCCTGCTCGGGCGTGAGCAGGTCGGTGCGCCCGATCTCGTTGAGGTACTGCCGCACGGAGTCCGACGACGCGGACAGCGGCGTCGCCTCCGGGCGGTCGGCGTCCTCGACCAGGTCGTCCAGCACCTGCATGTTGAGGTCACGCGCCTTCTGCGCCGTGTCCTCGACCCAGTTGTCCGGCATCGTCAACGGGTCGAACAGGTCGTTCAGCTCCGACAGCAGCACGTAGCCGCGAGAGGCGCCGCGCTCGAACAGCTCGGAGATGGGAGTGACGTCGCTCAAGGGGTGTTCCGTCTCGTGCTGGCGAACCGGGACGCCATGGGCGCAGGCGTGCGGGCGGCAGGCCGCGACCCGTCATGGTACGGGCAGACTCCCGACCCGTCACCGGTGTGGGTTCCAAGGGCCGCGGACGGTACCCGGCTTCGGCCTGCTCGGCTGTACGCCGGGCGCGAACCGCTGGTGGTTCGCCGCCCACGGCCCGTCAGGCGCACGAGGGGAACCTCGCCGCTTCAGCCGCGCACCGGCCGTGCCGACCGCACGGCGTTGGCGATGATCACGAGGCCACCGGCCAGGCAGCCGGCCGCGACGACCGGGAGGTCGGCGGGCGCGCCGGGGACGGTGAAGCCCTGACCCGCGAAGCCCGCCATGGCTGCGCAGGCCAGCAGCGTGGCGGCCACGACCGGCGCCGCTTCGACGCGGCGCCCGCGCAGCTTGCCGACCGCCGCGACGGTGGCCCGCTCGACCGGGAGGACGAGCCGCACGACCACCAGCGTGGGCACGGCGAACGCGGCCAGCCACAGCGGCCGGGCGGCCCACCAGGCGGCCGTGCCGGTCGGGGCGGCCAGCAGGCGCGAACCACCCGGCAGGAGCAGGGCGACGCCCAGCACGGCGACCATCGCCGTCAGGTGCCACAGGTAGACCGACATCGCCATCGCACCGAGCCGCCCCGTGGGGTGCCACACCCGTGGCCGACGCAGCCAGCCCGACAGCCGCCCGTGGGCCAGCATCACGACGCCGAGGTGGGCCGCGGCCAGCAGCAGGATCGCGAGGCTCGGTGGGGTGTTGTTGCTCCGCTCGTCGCCCGGCACCCCCACCATCGACAGCGGGTAGAGGTCAAGGACGCGGGTGACCAGCACCAGGCCGCCGAACCCGCCGACCGTCAGCGCCCACCAGCACCGGCGCCCCGCCGCCCGCAGGCGCCCGTCCTGCCAGAAGAAGCCGAGCTGGTGCACGGCGCCCCACACCAGCGGGAACTGCAGCCACCCGACGACCGGAAGACCGAGTCCCCGGGTGAGCAGCTCGACGCCGACGGCGGCCCCGACCAGGAGCAGCACGGCGCGGACGCCGAGGCGGTCGTGCCAGGCCAGCAGCCGTGGCGTCGCGGCCACGAGCAGGACGTACACGGCCAGGAACCACAGCGGGACCGCGACCACGCGCGTCGCCTCGCGCAGGACGTCGGCCGCCACGACCCCGGACCGACCGAGCAGCCATGCCAGTGGCAGCCAGACGGCGACCAGTGGGAGGGTCGGGCCCAGCAGGCGGTGGAAGCGTCCCGCCAGCCACGCGCCGTAGCCGCCGCCGCGGGCGACGTGGTTGCGCCAGCTGGTGGCGTTGGCGTAAGCGCCGGCGAGCATGAACAGGCCGATGACCTGCGCGCCCCAGGTCAGCCACTGCGTCCACGGTTGCGCGGCCAGCAGGTGCTCGACGTGGACGGCGCCGTCGGGTGCGACCCACAGGCCGGCCAGCAGCCAGTGGCCGAGGGCGACCACCAGCAGGCTGACGGCCCGCAGCAGGTCGACGACGCGGTCGCGGCCGGCGGCGGCCGGTGTGGTGGTTGGCTTCAGGGTCGACGTCGGGGCGGTCACGCTCTTCGGCTCCTCGTCGGGGCGCGCCCGATCGGCGCGCTCCTCGAGGGCAGCCTGCGTCAGCCGGCCCGCGGACGCCCTGGGGGCTGGCCCCCCACCCGTCCTGGGGCGTCCCCCGGCCTCAGCCCTTCGTGGCCGGCTCCACCCGCATCCCGGCGGCACGACGGCCCACGACCACCAGCACGGCGGCCGACAGGTACATCAGCAGCCCGTAGACGGCGGCGGGCACGGCGATCTCCTCCGAGCGCAGGACGTTGACGGCGATCAGGATCCCCAGCGTCGAGTTCTTGATGCCGAGCTCGATGGCCACGGCGAGCCGGTCCGCGGGGCGCAGGCCGGCGCCACGCGCCGCGAGCCAGCCGACCGCCAGCCCGGCGAGGTTGAGCAGCAGGGTCGCGGGCCCCGCCTGCGCCAGCAGCTCGAAGAACCGGTCCCGCAGCGACAGGGCGATCCCGGCGATGAGCACGACCAGCACCGCGGCCCCGAAGGCCGACACACGCCGCTCGAGGGCGGCGGCACGCGCGGGCGCACGACGGCGCACGAGCATCCCGAGCACCACCGGCACGAGGACGATCCCGACCAGCAGGGTGATCGTGCGTCCCAAGGGCACGCTGACGGAGACGTCGGTCCCCACCGGCTGGCGACCCAGCGCGACGTTCGCGAACAACGGCAGTGTCACGATCGTGACGACGCTCGCGACGACGGTGAGGACGATGGAGAGCGCGACGTTGGCGCGCGCCAGGAAGGTGATCAGGTTCGAGCTGGTCCCGCCGGGGCAGGCGGCCACGATGACCAGCCCGACCGCCAGCGCCGGCGGCAGTCCCAGCAGTGCGGCGATGGCGAACCCCAGCGCCGGCATCACCAGCAACTGGGCCAGCGAACCGACGACCGCACCGCGGGGCGTGCGGGCCTCGCGCCGGAAGTCGCCCGTGGTCAGGGTCAACCCGATGCCGACCATGATCACGAACAACGCGATCGGCAGGCCGATCTCCACCAGCGGGTTCTGTTCCATCGACGCCTCTCCCACGTCGGAAGCGATCCCGGCCGGGGTCGCGGACCGGTCCACGACGGCCGCTTCCACGGCCGCCGCGTGCGGCAGGCCTTCTAGCAGCCCGCGACGGTGCCGGTCACGTCGGTGCCGGGATCAGCGGCGCTCGTCGGGCTCGCCGGCGCCGGGGCCCTCGCGCAGGTAGCGCATCCAGGCGTCGTGGGCACGCTCGTCCTCCGAGCGGTGGTCGTCGCGGGGCGGGACGCGCTCGGCCGGGGTCCCGGGTGCAGCCACGGCCGGACGCTCGGCGTGGTGAGGGTGATGGTCGTGGCCGGCGACGAGCGACGGTGCATCGACGTCCCGCCGGATCGCCACGGTGGCGGCCAGCGCGGTCGTGATCGGCACGGCCGCGATCAGCCCGAGCGAGCCCACGACCGTCTTCACGATCTCCACCGCCAGGATCTCCGCATTCACCAGCTCGAGGACCGGGACGCCACCGGTGGAGAACAGCACGAGCAGCGTCAGCGACGCTCCGGCGTAGGCGAGGAACAGCGTGTTCACGACCGAGGCGATGTGGTCGCGCCCGACCTTCATGGCGCGGCCGAACAGCGATCGCCAGGGCAGGGTGCGGTCGGTGTCGTGCAGGGCGAACACGGTCGAGGCCTGGCTGACGGTGACGTCGTCGAGGACGCCGAGTGCCGCGATGATCAGCCCGGCCAGCACGAGGCCGCGCAGGTCGATGCCCTCCACGGTGAAGCGCACCATGCCGGCTTCCTCGGAGGAGAAACCGGTGATGCTGGCCTGGTCGATGAACAGCACGCCCAGCAGGATCGTCAGCAGCAGCGCGGCGCTGGTGCCGACGATGGCTGCCGTCGTCATGGGGTTGACCCCGTGCGCGAGGTACAGCGTGACGATCATGACGGCGATCGAGCCGACCAGCGCGACCAGGAACGGGCTGCTGCCGGCCAGGATGGCGGGCACCACGAACCGCACGACGATCAGCAGGCTGAGCGCGAGCCCGACGAGCGAGCGCAGCCCGTGCCATCTGCCGATGGCGAGCACCGCCAGCACGAACAGCCCCAGCAGCATGCCGAGCGCCGGCAACCGCTGGAAGTCGGCCACGAAGTAGCCGCTCTCCCCCTCGCCGCCGATGTTGGCCACCTGCACCTCGATGCGGTCGCCGACCCGGAAGTTCGGGTAGCCGTCCGCGGCGGCGCGGATCGTCGTGGTCGTGCCCGCGTCGGGCCCCTCGAGCAACTCGGCCTGCAGGACCACCTCGTCACCGGAGATGCCCAGCATCGGATCGATCTCGCCCGGGACCACCTCGAGGTCGCGGATCACGGCCGTGTAGCGGTCCTCGAGCGGGGCCTGGTCCGGCACGTCGCGGGGTGCCGGCCACAGCGCCACCATGCCAACGACGGTCGCGACGAGCAGGACACCGACGACGGCGAGCAGCCACCGGTGCGTTCGATCCTCGAGCATGTGTCGACCACGGGTCGGCGTACGGCGGGGACGTCGCCGGATGCTACGGCGCCCCCCGCGTGGAGGGCAGATCGGCGCGCGCAGGAACCGCTCGTCGTTCGCGGGGAACCAGCGACGCCCGCCGAAGGCTCGGCGGGCGTCGAGACGGTGCGGGTGATGTCAGGCGGCGCGGTCGAGGACGTCGAGCAGGCCGGACAGGTTGTGGGCGCGCGAGGGGTGGCGCAGCTTGGCGAGGGCCCGGTTCTGCATCTGACGGATGCGCTCGCGGGTCAGGCCGAAGTGGGCACCGATCTCCTCCAGGGTCTGCGGCTCCTCGCCGTGGAGGCCGAAACGCAGCACCAGGATGATCCGCTCGCGCTCGTCGAGAGCACCCAGGGCCGCCTCGATCTGGGCGAACGCGTCCCCCTCCAGCGCGGTCTCGGCCGGGTCGACGACGGCGGCGTCGGGGATCAGGTCCCCCATCGTCGCGTCGCCGTCCTCACCGATGGGGCGGTCGAGGCTGACCAGTTCCTGCATGGCCTCGCGGACCTCGCGGACGCGCTGGGCGGTCAGTCCGACCTCCTCGGCGATCTCGTCCTCGGTGGGGTCGCCGCCCTTGGCCTGGCGCAGGCGCAGCTCGGCCGAGCGCAGCTTGCCGTACAGCTCCCAGACGTGGGCGGGGACGCGGATCGTGCGGCCCTTGGAGGCCACGCCGCGCTGCAGTGCCTGCCGGATCCACCACACGGCGTAGGTGGAGAACTTGTAGCCCTTGGTGTGGTCGAACTTCTCGACCGCACGCAGCAGCCCGAGGTTGCCCTCCTGGATCAGCTCGATGAAGTCGAGGTCGCGGCCGGAGAACTTGCGGGCCTGGGGCACGACCAGGCGCAGGTTGGCCTGGACCATGCGCTCCTTGGCGCGGGCCCCGTCGCGGCTGATCTGGCGCAGCTTGGCCTTGGCGGTCCGGCTGAGCTTGCCCTTGCCCGCGAGGAACTCGTCGGCGGCCAGCCCGGCCTGGTAGCGCTTGGCCAGGTCGGCCTCGTCCTCCTTGGTCAGCAGGGCGTGGCGACCGGCGTCGTTGAGGTACTGACGCACCAGGTCGGTCGTCATGGCGGCGCCGTGGTCGACCACCTCCTCGGGCGCGTCGTCGGCGACGTCGTCCACGACCTGGGTGCCCTGCGTGCGGATCTCCGCGACGACGTCTTCGAGCCACGTGTCGCCGTGCAGTTCGGGGACGTGCAGTTCCTGCAGCTCGGAGAGCAGCACGTAGCCGCGCTCGGACGAGCGCTCGAGCAGTTCCTCGACGGCCACCTCTGCGGTGGGCAGTTCGGTCGGGTTCACCGGGGCCTCCTCGACGGGTCGGAGGGCGTGATCGCGTCCGCGGGGTGGGACGCTGGGGAGACGACGACGGCCGGGCGTCGGGCGCGTCCGACGGGTACGGTCGTGGGCGTCGCTGGCGTTCGTCCCACCCTCGCACGTCTGGTTCGGAGCCGCGGACGCCGCGGTGCCGACGCTGGGACGGGTGAGCGCGAGGGGGGCGGGGCGATGGTGTCCCTCCGGACGCATCTGTCCCGGTCCGAGGGCACCTTCGGAGGAGTCAACGTCCAATATCGGCCGTTAGCGTCCTTCGCTACCCGATACGTGCGCTGCGTGCGCAGAACCAGGCGATGTGGTCGCTCTGCGAGCCGTTCTGCGCGCTGAACGCCTGCACTGCCTCGGGGGGCACACCGTCAGCGCGTGCCGATGGCCGAGTGGTCCGCGGCGACCAACTCGACCTTGAGGCCGTCGGGATCCTCGCAGAACAGCGCATAGTGATCCCGACCGCCGGCGTACGGATGCCGGTCCGGATACAGCACCCGGACCCCGCGCTCGCGCATCGCCGTGGTGAGCCGGTCGACCGCCGCGGTGTCGGCGACGTGGAAGGCGAGGTGGTTGAGCCCCACGCCGCGCCGGTCGAGCCCCCGCTCGGCGCGCGGCGCCTGGGTGAACACGAGGTAGGTGCCCTCGAGGCGGAAGGACACGCCCTCGTCCCACTCCTGGAACACCTCGTAGCCGAGCTCGAGCAGCAGCCAGCCCCAGAAGGCGACGCTGCGTTCGAGGTCGGAGACGTAGAGCTCGACGTGGTGGAGCACGCCCGGCCGGGGGCGCGCCGCAACGGCGGCGCCACCCAGGGTCGCCGAGACGTCGAGTCCGCTACCCATGGTCATCCTCCCGACCAGACGAACGCTACCGCTGCCCCGCCGCCGCGCCGCCGCCCTGCGGACGGACGCCGGTGGCCGGCCCCGGCGGCGTGGAGCGCCGTGCCGAGCCCCGCGACCCGACCACCCGTCCGTCCCGCGTCGCCACGCCCTCCGCGGCGAGGCGACGCGCGTGCTCCTCTTCGAGACCGGGCACGAGGCGCCCCGTGGCGGTCACGACCCGCCACCACGGCAGCGGCACCTCGGCGTCCCGCAGCACCCGGCCGACGGCCCGGGCGGCCCCGGGCCGTCCCGCCTCGGCGGCCACCTCGCCGTAGGTCACGACCTCGCCGGGCGGCAGACCCGCCACGACCGCGACGACGGCGGCGCCGAAGTCGCTGCGCTCGACCGATCCCATGCCCGGGGACGCTAGCGTGACCACGGTCCGCACCCGTCAGGAGCTCGCGTGATCACCGCATTCGTCCTGCTCGACGTCCAGACCGACCAGGTACCCGAGGTCGCCGAGGCGCTGTGCGACGTCGAGGGTGTCGTCGAGGTCTACTCCGTCACCGGTCGCTACGACCTGATCGTGAAGGTCAAGGTCGCCCGCAACGAGGACCTCGCGGACGTCGTGACCGGCCGGATCGGCAAGATCCACGGCGTCGCGAACTCGGAGACCGTCATCGCGTTCCGCAGCTACTCACCGCGTGTGCTCGATGCGGGTTTCGCGCTCGGGCAGGACCCGCTCTAGCCGGCTGCCGTCGCCGTCGGCGCTCGCCTCCGCGGCCGGCGTCGGCTCGGGGCTCGCCTCGTCACCCGCCTCCGCCGCCGGCTCCGCGGCGCGGTCCTCGCTGGGCTCGCCGGCCGGGACGGGCGCCACCGGTTGGTCCTCCTCGGGCACGGCCGTTGCGGCCCTCGCCGGTTCGCCGGTGCCCGTGGCCTGCTTGCCCGGGTAGGCGATGCGCGGGTGGTAGATGCCCACCAGCGACTCGACGATCGTGTCGCGTGCCGTCATGAGCTCGCGGAACGTGAGGTCGCACTCCTCGAACTGACCGTCGTCGATGCGCTCCTGGAGCAGCTTGTCGACGGTGGACTCGATCTCGTCGCGCGGGAGCGTGCCGCGTGACATCGCCATCGCGCGGGTCGCCGCCTCGCAGCAGTCGGCGAGCAGCAGGACCGCGGCCTCCTTGCTGCGCGGCTTGTGGCCCTTGTAACGGAAGTGGTCCTCGTCCACGGCGCTGGCGTCGCCGCCGGCCGCCTCGACCGCCCGGTCGAAGAAGTAGCTGACCAGCATCGTGCCGTGGTGGCTGCCGATGCAGGCCACCACCTCCGGCGGCAGGCGGTACTCGGTCGCCATCTCCACGCCGTCGACGACGTGGTTCTGGATGATCACGGCGGACACCTCGGGCTCGAGGTCGTCGTGCGGGTTGGCGATGCCCTGCTGGTTCTCGATGAAGAAGTGGGGCTGGCGGACCTTGCCGATGTCGTGGTAGAGCGCGGCGACGCTGCCCAGCAACGGCTGGGCGCCGATGGCGCGGCAGGCCCGCTCGCACAGCGACGCCACCATGACCGAGTGGTTGTACGAACCGAGGGCCTTGGCCTCCAGCTCGCGCAGCAGCGGATGGTTGCGGTCGGCGAGGTCCAGCAGCCCGGTGACGGTCGGCAGGCGGAACAGGTTCTCCAGGAACGGCATGGCGCCTTGGACGGCGACCGCGGTGACCAGGCCGTTGATCGCCCCCGCGAGGATCGCGGTGAGCAGTTCGTCGCGGGGGCCGAAGACGAGCACCAGGACCGCCGCCAGCACCGGGTAGCTCAACCCGGCCCGGAGCGTCGCCGAGCGCAGGTCGGACCGCGAGGTGATCCGCGTCGTCAGCGGGACGCTGACCAGCACCGCGGCCGCCGCGAACAGCGCGACCGGTGCCACGGACGGCTCGACCAGCAGGACCAGCACGGACGCGGGCAGCATCGTCGCGATGCCGACCACCGGATGGATCAGCAGCGCCGTCAGCATCGCCAGCGCCCCGGCCGGCACCACGTACGACCAGCCGCTGGAGGTCGCGCCGGTGAGGGCGGAGGCCCCGACGACCAACGCCGCGTACGCCGTCACCAGCAGGCCGAGCAGCAGCAGCTTCTTGCCGGACACCCACACGCGCGGCTGCATGCGGTGCAGGTAGACCGCCGCCACGGCCGTGACCATCGCCATCGCGGCGAAGGCGCGCAGCAGCGCCCGGGCCGGCGACGATCCCGCCAGGCCGAGTTGCTCGATGGCGCGCGCCTGCATCGCGTCCACGATCTCGCCCTCGCGGACGATCGCCTGACCGGCGCTCCAGGACCGCGCGACCTCGTCGGTCTCCTCCGCGGCGCGCTCGCGTCGTGCCGTCGTCGCGTCGGGGTCGACCACCACGGTCGGGCGCATGACGGTGCGGATGACCGGTTCGACGATGGTCTGCGCGGTCTCCCCCGGCAGGGACTGGACGGCGATCTCCACAGGCAGGCGGTCGGCCAGCAGCTGCTCGATCTCCTCCTGGTCCGCGACGGGCTGTCGGGCGAAGTTCTGCGCGATGGCGACGGTCGCCGACTCGATCGACGGCAGCTGCGTCTCCGGCACGTCGAGCAGTGCGGTCAGGACCTCCTCGGGCACCTCCAGCTCCAGGCCCTGCAGCTCGCCCAACTGCTGCTCCCGCGACAGCGTGCGTGGGGGGACGTCGTCGTCCTCCGCGTCGTCCACGGGGTCGCGGACGTCGCGCACCGCGGCGAAGATCCGTCGGGTGTCCGCCACGATGGCCGCCTGCGACGCGGGATCGTTGACCTCGACCGGATCGACGGACTGCGCCGCGGTCGCCCGGGCCTGCTCGGTGGCCTGCTCGTCCACGATCCGCACGCGCTCGTCGGCGAACACCGTGCGCGGTGCCGGCTCGCCCTCGCGGACCGGCTGCTCGTCGGCCACCGCGCCGACGGCCACGACCATGGGGACCGCGACCACGGTGAGCAGCACCGCGGCGACGCGGTGCCACAGCAGTGATCGGACGGCCCCGTCGGTGCTCACCGGCGCACGAGTCCTTCGTCGTCGACAACGGCGGACCCGGACGCCGGGGAAGGCGACACTGCTCGGTCCGCGTCCCGACAGTGTCGCGCATCGGCGGCCGTCCTGCTCGGATGCCACTTCCTGACGACCGCCCACCGAGCACTACGCTGGTCGGTCGCCGCCCGTGAGCAGGGACACCACCCGTGCCCGAACGCACCCGCCAGCCGCGCCTCGGCCAGGCTCCCGTCACCGGGAGCGGGCCCAGCCTCGCCATGGTGCCGGACGCCGCCGCGACCCCGTGGATCGAACTGGCCCGGCCCGACTGGGCGGCACTGCGGTCGGCCACGCCGCTGACGCTGTCGGAACAGGACCTGGTCCAGCTCCGCGGCATCAACGAGCGGGTGTCCCTGGACGAGGTCGCGGACGTCTACCTGCCGCTGTCGCGCCTGCTCAACCTCTACGTCGCCGCGACGCAGGAGTTGCACCGGGCGACGGACACCTTCCTCGGCTCGCTGGCCGCCAAGGTGCCCTTCGTGATCGGGATCGCGGGATCGGTGGCCGTCGGCAAGTCCACCACCTCGCGCATCCTGCAGGCGCTGCTGTCGCGCTGGCCCGACCACCCCGAAGTGGCCCTCGTGACCACCGACGGGTTCCTGCTGCCCAACGCCGAACTCGAACGGCGGGGGCTGATGGAGCGCAAGGGCTTCCCGGAGTCCTACGACGTCGCGAGCCTGGTCCGGTTCGTCGCGCGGGTGAAGTCCGGGCAGCCGGCGGTGGCGGCGCCCGTCTACAGCCACCTCACCTACGACATCGTTCCCGGCCAGCACATCGTCGTCCGCCAGCCCGACATCCTGATCGTCGAGGGTCTGAACGTGCTGCAGACCGGCACGGCGACCGACGAGCGGCGGGTCTTCGTGTCGGACTTCTTCGACTTCTCCATCTACGTCGACGCCGACGAGGCCGACGTCGAACGCTGGTACGTCGAACGGTTCCGGACCCTGCGCTCGACCGCGTTCCGGGACCCCCGCTCGTACTTCCGCCGCTACGCGGCCCTCAGCGACGACGAGGCCGACGCCACCGCCCGCGACATCTGGGCCCGCATCAACGGCGTCAACCTGCGCGAGAACGTCCTGCCGACCCGTTCCCGGGCCGACCTGGTGCTGCAGAAGGCCGCCGACCACGCCGTGCAGCGGGTCCACCTGCGCAAGCTCTGAACTCCTTCGCCGGCGGTTCCTCGCCGCCCCTGCGCCGGACCCGGACGCACGGCGTCTGCCGAACGGTCACCGCCGGCAACCCCAGCCGCCGCCGCCGTCGGCTCGGACCCGCACGCAGCTGCCGGCGGTTCCTCGTCGAGCTTGGCCCGGACCCGTACGCGCCCCGATCGTGAGCCGTCACCGCCGGCCGGCAGGGCACGCCACCGCCGTCTGCCGGCGTCACCGGCACGCGTTCCTGACCGGCGGCTGACGGCGCTCTGTCGGCGGGCTGGGCGGGATCTTCGGCGTCCCTGGGCACGTGTAGTGCCCTCCACAGTCGCCGGATCCGGGTCGTGGGCGCTTCGTAGCGTCGTCGCACCGGCCCGGTGGGCGGGCCTGGACAGGAGCAGACCACGATGAGCGGACGAACCGAAGGTGCGGCCGAACGCTGGTACCGCACCATGGCAATTCTCCTGGCGTTGCTGATCGCCGTCGCGACGGGGTTCCTCGCGGCGTCGATCCGGCCGACGCCGAACGCCAACGCACAGACGACCGGTGCCACCGGTGGCGACACCGGCGGGCAGACCGGCGCCGACACGGGTGCCGACACCGGCGCCGACACGGGTGCTGACACGGGTGCCGAGACCGGCGCCGACACGGGTGCTGACACCGGCGCCGAGACCGGCGCCGACACTGGTGCCGAGACCGGCGCCGACACCGGCGCCGACACCGGTGCGCAGCCCGATGACGAACTCACCGAGGGTGGTCAGGCCGAGGAGGGCGAAGAGCCCGAAGCCGGCGAGGAGGGCGGCGAAGCGGGTCGCACCACCGGGCTGACCCTGGACCTGCGGCTGAAGCGGGCCGCCATCGAGTCGCTCGACCTCGACGCCTCCGACGAGGAGTACGTCCTGTTCGCGTTCGAGGACAACGTCAACAGCATCGAGGACGAGAGTGGCTTCACCATTCGCGGCCGCAGCTCCGACGGTGAACTGTCCTCCGTGAGCGCTCGCCTGGTCCGCGACAAGAACAACCAGGTGCTGGTCGGCTTCGAAGACGGCACGAACCTCGAGGAGTACCGCATCGCGTCCGTCGAGACCGACGTCGTGCGTGACGAGTCCGACGAGGGCAACCCGCCGACGACCGTCGCCCTGTCGGGCGCCGAAGTGGACGAGAACGACCCGACCACCGGACCGAACCTGGTCAGCGTCACGGTCAACGACACCCTCGACCGGGTGCAGTACACCTTCGACACCGACATCGACGACGAGGCGTCGGCCGACGCCGCCTCCTTCGGCTACCGGACCCTGTCGGGCCGTGTCGAGGAGGGCGCCGAGGTCGTCGACATCGACGACGCGAACGTCTCCGTGGACTTCGACAGCTCGGTCCAGGACGCCGTGCGGTTCTTCGTCTCGCCTGGTGCGGCGAGCGACGAGCAGGGCGTCGAGAGCCTGCCGGGTTCGGTCGGTGGTCAGACCACCGCACCGGAGCTCACCACGATCGCCCGCGTCGGTGACCTCACGCAGTACGACTTCTCCTTCAACGAAGCCGTGACCAACGTCGACCCCGCCGCCTTCAAGGTCTACGACGCCACCGGCGACGAGTACGCCGCGGAGGACTGGACGCGGGTCGACAAGAGCACGGTGCGCCTGAACTTCCCGGACACCCGTGACTTCAACGACCAGATCTCGCTCGGCTCCGTCGACGAGGGTGCGGTCGAGGACTTCAGCAACGCCGGCGTGACCAACACCCTCTCCGCGGGCCGGATCGACGGTGGTTCGCTGAGCGACGCGGCCGGCCTGACCGACGGCCCGGACCTCGTGGGCACCGTCGTGGACGCGGACACCGGTGAGGTGACCTTCGAGTGGGACGAGCCGATCGACGACGCCAACGACCCGGACCCGGCGCTGTTCATGGCGCTGACCGAGGAGGGCGACCTCGTCGAGGGCCGTCACATGATCGAGATCGGCGAGGACGACGACACGGTCGTGATCGCCTTCGACCCGAACATCGTCGAGGCGGCGGACGGCTTCGTCGTCGAGCCCGGCGCCGTGACCGACTACCAGGGCAACGACAACCCGGGTGGCCTGCGCTAGCGACGCCATCCGTCACACCCGCACCCCAGGGCCCCGACCACGCGTCGGGGCCCTGGCCCGTGCCGCACCTGACCGTCCTGTGGCCCTTGCGACCATCGGGCCGGAGCCGCACCGCATCGGGCGTTTCCTCCGGGGTAGGGCGCGCCGCACCGTGCGGCGCGCGCGGGATCGAGGAGCGCTCACCAATGCCCAGCAACGAACGACGCACAACCCGCCGGCGACCGTCACGTGTCGCGGCGCTGCTCGCCGTGCTGGCCCTAGCCGTCGCCAGCACGCTTCCCGCGACCGGCCTCGCCCAGGAGACCGACGGGGACACGGGTGCGGGCACCGGCGGACAGACCGGCGGCAACGGGACCGGCGGCGACCAGACCGGCGGCGAGACCGGTGGCGAGACCGGCGCCGACCAGCCCTCCGACGAAGCACCGCTGCAGGAGGGCGGCCAGGGCGGCGAACCGGAGACGACCGAACCGGAGACCGAGGACGAGCGCGACGGTGGCGCGCGCGAGGAGGACGGGCGCACGACGGGACTGACCCTCGACCTGCGGCTGAGCCGCGCCGAGATCGAGTCGGAGGATCTGGAGGACGACGAAGAGGAGTTCGTCGTCTACGAGTTCGAGGACCGCGTCGTCGAGATCAATGACGAGAGCGGCTTCTACGTGCGTGGTTCGACGTCCGACGAAGAGGTCGCGTCCGAGTCCGCCCGACTGGTGCGCGACGAGGACGACCAGGTGCTCGTCGAGTTCCCCGAGGACACGAATCTCGACCAGTTGTCACTCGCGGGCATCGACACGGACACGGTCCGGGACGCCGGTGGTGACGGCAACCCGCCGGACACGGTGGAACTCGCCGGCGCCAGCGGGCGTGACCGCACCTCTGCCGGTCCGGAGCTCGAGGACGTCGACACCGACGAGACGCTCGACCGGGTGCGTTACCGCTTCGACGAGGATCTCGATGACGAGGACGGTTCGGCGGACGCGAGCGCGTTCGGCTTCCGTACCCGCTCCGGCCGTACGACGACGGGCAGCGACGTGGTCGGCTTCGACGACGACGAGATCGTCATCGAGTTCGACGACGCGGTCCAGGACGGCGAGCGCTTCTACGCCGAGGGCGGCGCCGTCACCGACCAGGCCGGCAACGACTCGCTACCCGGCAGCACCGGCGGCGACACGGCACTTCCCGAGTTGAGCGACGTCAACAGCATCGGTCGGACACAGTTCGACTACCGGTTCACGGAGGACGTCGACGAGATCGAACCCGACCGGTTCGAGGTGTACACCGACGCCGGTGACGTCTTCACCGGGGAGGACTGGTCACGCGTCAGCTCGCGGACCGTGCGGATCGTGTTCTCCGACATCGAGGACTTCGACGAGGACCTGGTGTGGGCCGCCGTCGACGTCGACGCGGTGCGCGACGCCAGCGGGTCCGACAGCGGCAACACGATCGGCGGAGAACGGATCGGCTCGAAGTCGAACCGGTCGAGCGGCCCGACGACGGGACCGGACCTCGAACGGGCCCGTGCCGACGACGACACCGGCGAGGTCACGTTCGTCTTCGACGAGGACGTCGACGACGACCTCAGCCCGGACCCGGCCGCCTTCCAGGTGGTCACCGTCGAAGGTGACCTCGTCCAGGGACGGAGCTTCATCGAGATCGACGACGACGAGGTCGTGATCCGCTTCGACCGCAACGTGGTCGACGCCGCCGACGGGTTCCTGGTCGAGGCCGGTGCCGTCGAGGACAACTCCGGCCAGCCGAACCCGACGGCCACCACGAGCGAGAGCGGTCGCCGGAGCGAGTCGGGCGATCGGTCCTCGACCCGTGACGACGACGACAGCGACGACGACAGCGACAGCAACGACGACGACAGCAACGACGACGACAGCGACAACGACAACGACGACAACGACGACAACGACAGCAACGACGACGACGACAGCAACGGCGACGGCAACGACAGCGACGCTTCGGGCACCTCGTCATCCGGCGACGGCTCGTCCACGGACGCGTCCTCCTACACGGTCGTGCGTGGCGACACGCTCTGGAACATCTCGCAACGCTACGGCACGACGGTGCAGGCCATCGTCGACGCCAACGGCATCCCGGACCCGGACCTCATCTTCCCCGGGCAGGTCTTCGTGATCCCGCGCTGAGGACCTGCCCGCGGCGGGGCGCTGCTCAGGGCAGCCGACCGAACCAGCGCACCGACAGCGCCCCGCCGACCAACACCAGCACCAGGGCCGCCGCGAGCACCCACCGGGTGACGTCCACGCGCACGGGCACCGTGCCGATCGTCGCCGTGACGTGCTCGTAGGCGGCCTCGAGCTGTTCACCGGTCGCCGCGCGGTAGAACCGGCCGCCGGTCTCCTCGGCGATCTGCTGGAGGATGTCCTCGTCAGGTGCCGCCGGCACGACCGTGCCGCCGAGTTCCACCGTCCCGTCGGGCGTGCCGTACGCGATCGTCGACACCGGCACCCCGGCCTCACCCGCGACCTGCATCGCCTCCTCCGCCGGGCGGCCGACCGTCGACGCACCGTCGGAGAGCAGCAGGATCTGGCGGGGCACGGTCTCGTCGTCGGCCGTGCCACTGGCCTCCACGGCCTCCAGCGACGCGTGGATGGCCTCCCCGATCGCCGTCTCCGAGCGGTAGTCCAGCGTGCCCAGCGACGCGCGCACCACCGTGTGCTCCTGCGTGGGCGGCACGAGCACCTCGGCGGTGCCCGCGAACGACACGAGGCCGACGTCGAACGTGTCCGGCAGCAGGGCGAGGAAGCGGTCGGCCGCTTCCCTGGCCTGCGCCAGGCGTGAGGGCGGCACGTCGGTCGCCTGCATCGACGGAGAGACGTCGATGGCCAGCACGATCGTCGCGAGCTCGCGGGGGCGCTCCACCGCCAGCATGGGTTGCGCCAGTGCGACCACCATCGCGACCAAGGCGACGAGCACGACGACGGGCGGCAGGTGGCGCCGCCAGTCGGGGCGGTCGGGCATGACGACGTCGACGAGGTCGAGGTTCGTGAACCGGACGGCGTACTTGGCACGGCGGCGCTGTACCCACACGTAGGCCAGCCCCAGCCCGGCCACCGCTGCGAGGGCGGCCAGCCACCCCGGTGCGCCGAACACCAACGACATGGCGAGCAGGCCCGTCACCGCGTCGCCGTGCGGCGGCCCACCATGGTGAGCCGGCCGTGCTCGGTCGGCCGGACCGCCCGCAGGACCTCGACGATCAGCTCGTCCGTGGTCACCCCCTGCGCCAGCGCCTCGTAGGAGAGCACGAGGCGATGGCGCAGGATCTCCAGGGCGCACGCGCGGATGTCCTCCGCGAGCACGTAGCCGCGCCCCTGCAGCAGGGCCAGTCCCCGTGCCGCACGCACGAGCCCGATGCTCGCGCGGGGACTGGCACCCTGGGCCAGCAGCGGCACCAGATCCGTCAGTCCGTGACCGGCCGGGTCACGTGTGGCGCCGACGAGGCGCACCGCGTGCTCCACCTCGGCGCGGTCGACGTAGACCTGGTCGGTCAGCTCTTGCAGCGCCTGCAGCTGCAGCGGGTCGAGGACCGCGCTGGCGTGAGGCGGCCGGACCGTCATCCGCTGGACGACCTCGATCTCCTCCTCGTGTGCCGGGTAGCCCATCACGATCTTCATCAGGAAGCGGTCCTGCTGCGCCTCCGGCAGCGGATACACGCCTTCGGACTCGATCGGGTTCTCCGTCGCGAGTACCAGGAACGGGCGCGGCACGCGGTGGGTCTCGCTGCCGATGCTGACCTGCGCCTCGGACATGACCTCGAGCAGCGCCGACTGCACCTTCGCGGGCGCGCGGTTGACCTCGTCGGCGAGCACGAAGTTGGCGAACACCGGGCCGAGTTCGACGTCGAACCGCTCCGCACTCGCGCGGTAGATGCGGGTCCCGACGATGTCGGAGGGCACCAGGTCCGGGGTGAACTGGATACGGGTGAAGGTGCCGCCGACCACCTCGGCCAGCGTCTCCACCGTCAGGGTCTTCGCCAATCCGGGAACCCCCTCGAGCAGGACGTGTCCGCGGGCGAGCAGGCACACCAGCACCCGCTCCAAGACACGTTCCTGGCCGACGATGACCCGTTTGACCTCGAACAGCGCGTGCTCGATCGCGTCGGCGCCGGCCCGGAAGCGGGCGGGGTCCGTGGCGTGCAGGGGCGGAGGAGGAGGAGCGTCGGTCATGTCACCTCGAGTGGCGTGGACGGTCGCGAGCCCCAACCCCCCGGTTCGCGTCCGCGCTGGCAGGAGCGCCGCAGGGCGCGACACCGTTGGGCAAGGCTACGAAGGCGCTTCCCACCTGCCACCCGAACTGTCGCGGGCGCGACCATCTCCGGGCATCGTCGCGGACGCGACCATCCCGGCGGGGGCGCTGCAGCGTCTCGTCAGCCGACCGTCAGGCTCGGCTGCCACGCTCGTGGACACCGCTGCGTGAACGGTGCCTGGGGCGACGATTGCCGGCGGTGTGGAGCCCCACGAACCGCGTGGCGGCCGGTCCGGGAGCGATCCGCGATGAGAGTCAAGACGGTCGCCCGCAACGGGCGCGGACTGGACGGACAGCCGCCACCGGCCCGGCGATCGCTGGCCGGGCTGCTGTCGGCCACCGGCCAGGCGCAGGAGCGCACCATCGCGGCCGGCTCGTTGATCGCCCGCGAGGGCACGCGGCCGGCCGAGGTGTCCGTCGTCACGGCCGGGCTCCTCGAGCTGTCACGGCACGTCGCCTCGCGGCGCGTCACCTTCGACCTCGTACATCCCGGGGAAGCGTTCGGCGACATCGAGGTGCTCACCGGCGGCGAGCGGGCCTCCGACATCCGCGCGCTCGTCCCCAGCCGGTTGCTGTCGGTGGACGTCGGCACGTTCGTGCGCCTGCTCAGCACGAACACCACGGCCAGTTTCCGCTGGCTGCTGGACCTGGCCGAACGGGTCGCGCTGGCGGACGCGCGCCTGGGCGAGCGTTCGACGGCGACGCTGGAGGGCCGGCTCGCCCTGATCCTGCTCGAGGAGAGCCGTGGTGGCGAGGTGGCGCTCACCCAGACCACCCTGGGCGGACTGCTCGGGGTCCACCGCAGCAGCGTCAACCGCGGGCTCAAGCACCTCGCCGCGCGCCAGCTCATCGCCGCCGGCTACGGGCGCATCCGCATCCTCGACCGCAGCGGGCTCGAGCGGGTCGTGGAGGCCGGCACGCCACCGGTGCCGACCGCCTCGCCACAGCCGCGCCCATGAACGGGATCGATCTCAGCAGACGCCACCACGCGCCAGGCCCCCTGCGCACCCGCCTGCTGCTGCTCGCCGGGTTGCTGCTGACGATCACGGTGGTGGTCCTGGCCGCCACCGGCGTCACCCGGATCGTGACGGCACCCGCCGCGGACGAACCGTCCCCGCTGCCGGGAACCGGCCCGGACACCGGTGTGGACGTCTACCGCGGCGTCGGCACCTGGATCGACGTCTACGACTACGTACCAGCGCGTCAGGCCGAGGGGCTGCGGCCGCCCATCCGTCCCGAGGACCTGCTGACGGCGGTGGCCGCCGGCGTGAGCACCGTCTACCTGCAGGCCGCGGACCAATCGGCGCCCGGGGTCGTCGACGCGGCACTCGTCGGCGCCTTTCTGCGCGCGGCGCACGAGGCCGGGCTGAACGTGGTGGGGTGGTACCTGCCGACGTTCGCGGATCCTGACGCCGACCTGGGTCGCCTGCAGGCCATCCTGGACTTCTCGTACGAGGGCCATCAGTTCGACGGGGTCGCCGTCGACATCGAGGACGTCCGGGCCGTCCCCGACGCGCAGGAACGCAACGAACGCCTGACCGCGCTGTCCGCCGCGCTCGGCGAGGCGGCCGACGGGCGTCCCGTCGGCGCCATCGTCCCCGCCCCGGTGCTGCTGGAGGACGTCAACCCGGCGTTGTGGCCGGACTTCCCCTGGGCGGACCTCGCACCGCACTACGGCGCATGGCTCGTCATGAACTACTGGACCGGACGGACCGAGTCGTCGGGCTGGCGCGACGCCTACCGCTACACCGTGGAGAACGTCGTCCGCCTCCGTGCCCGCCTGACCGACGACCGCGTGCCGGTCCACCTGGTCGGCGGGGTCGCCGACGAGGCGTCCGACGAGGACTACGCGCGCTTCGCGTCCGCACTGGCCGAACTCGACCCCGTGGGTGCGTCGCTCTACGACTTCCGCACGTCCTCCGTGTCCGGCCTGCTCACCCTGCGCCGGCTCGGCGCCGATGGGGTCTGGGGTGGCGACGGGTTGCGCGAGGGCGGCGACGGGGTCCAGCCACCCGCGACACCGGAGGGGACGACGCGCGACGCGCCGTCGCCGGCGTCGTGAACCGGCCGCGACGCAGGCGGCCGGACCCGTCGTCGCACACCAGTCGCACCGAAGCGGCCCTCCGGCGCCTTGAGTTGCTGGTCACGCGCCGCCTGGAGGGTTTCCTGCACGGCGACCACCGCGGCTTCGGACCCGGCCCCGGATCCGAGCCGGGCGAGAGCCGGCTGTACGAACCGGGTGACGACGTGCGACTCATGGACTGGAGCGTCACCGCCCGGACGGGCGTGCCGCACGTCCGCATGCCGATCGCCGACCGCGAACTGGAGACGTGGCTGGTGGTCGACCTGTCCGCCAGCCTCGACTTCGGCACGGCCGAACACACCAAGCACGAGCTGGCCGTCATCGCCGCCGGCGTGGCCGGCTACCTCACGCAGGGCGGCGCGAGCCGGATCGGTGCCGTGCTCCTCCACGGCGACGTCCTCGAGGTGGTGCCCGCCCGGCGAGGCCGACGCCATCTGCAGGCACTGCTGCGTCACACGGCCGCCCCGCCGTTCGAGGCGCGCGGCTCGGACCTTGCGGCGGCCCTGCGACACGTCGAACGCATCGCCCGGCGCCGCGGACTCGTGGTGGTGATCTCCGACTTCCTGTCCCCCACCGACTGGGGCGGCGCGCTGGCCCGCCTGGGGTTGCGGCACGACACGCTCGCCGTCGAGGTCGTCGACCCGCGCGAGATGGCGCTGCCCGACGTGGGCGTGGTGCCGCTCCGGGACCCGGAGACGGGCCGGACCCGGATGGTCGACACCGCGAACCCGGCCTTCCGCACCCGCTACGCCGAGGCCGCCGAGGCTCAGCGGCGGGACATCGCCGCGACGATCCGCAGGAGCCGCGCGGAGCACCTACAGCTGCGCACCGACCGGGACTGGCTGGCCGACGTGGTGAGCTTCGTGGAGATGCGCCGCCGCCGCCGCGGCGCAGCCCGAGGACCCGCGCGATGACCTCAGCCGAGTTGACCGCCCGGTGCACCGTGGGCCGGCCGACCGTCCGCCGCCAGGAACCGCTCCCACCAGTCGGCCCGCTGCAGCAGCAGGTGCAGGTCCAGCAGGTCGTCGCGGGTGAGCGGCGGGAAGCTCGGGTGCCGTGGCCTGGGTGGCGGCGGTGGCGGCTCGGCCCGGACGGTGCCGTAGCGGCGCGGCCGTGCCCCGTGCGACCGCAACAGCTGCAGCTGCGGCTCGTCGAGCTGCGTGACGGTGCGCAGCGAGCACGCCGAGCACCGGAACGAGTAGTACGACGGCTGCGGCTCCGGCTCGTCGACCCAGATGATGAGGTCGATCGCGTCACCGGCGACGACGACGTGACCGCAGTGGCGACAGACGACGCGGATGCGGCTCACGATCCTGCCTCCTCGAACGGCTCACATCGAGCATGACGCGCACGACCCACGGGCGGCTGAGCGATCGCTGCCGAAACGCTGACGGTCACGTCCGTGCGGCGGGGAGCTCGACGACCCACGTCGTCGTGCCGTCCTCGCGCACCGCCTGCAGCCGGCCGCCCTGCGCCCGCGCCAGTGCATCGGCGAGGAAGAGCTCGAGGCCCAGTCCACCCTGGTTCCGGGTCAGACGGCTGCGCCGCTGCAGCGCCTGCGTGACCAGCTCGGGCGGGAGGCCGGGTCCGTGGTCCGTGCAGCGCAGCACGACGGCATCCGCACCCCCGGGGCCGAGCTCGAGGGCGACGGCCGAGTCCGGCGGCCCGGTCCGCACGGCATGCAGCAGCAGCTGCGTCACCAGCGACCGCAGGCGGTCCGGGTCCGCCTCGACCAACGCGCCCGGCGGCGCGTCGGCCGTCACGCGGTGTCTGGCGAGCAGTGGCTCGAGATGCGTGAGCACCTCCTGCACCGTCCGGGCGGCGTCGACCGCTTCCGGGCGGACCGACAGCCGCCCGGTCATCACCTCGGCCTCCAGCGCCAGGGCGTCGAGGAGGAGGGTCAGTCGCAGCACGTTGCGCCGGACACCGTCGGCGGCGTGCGCGAGCAGGGCCTCGTCGCCGCGCGCGGCGGCCGACGGCAGCACGGCGGCATAGCCCTGCAGGGCCGTCAGGGGCGTACGCACGTCGTGCAGCGCGTCGGCGTCCCACGTGCCCGCTACCCCACCCGACGGCGCCTTCGCCGGCACCAGGTGCCTCGGCACGGCGGCCCCACCCTCCGGCACCCTCGCGGGGGGTGTCGCCGCCGGGGGTGCGAGCAGCGCCTGGGTGAGGCTCGACAGCGGCGTGCCCTTCGGCAGGTGACGCGTCGCGCCGGCGTCCAGCGCCGCCGACGTGACGGCCGGGTCCGACGTGCCAGACAGGACCACGACCCGACGACCGGGGCGCTGGGCCACGATACGCCGCACGGCGACGGCCGCGTCCGTCACGTCGCCCCGGCCGGGCGGCATCGACCAGTCGAGGACGACCACGTCGGCGGCCCGGTCGACGGCGTCGCGAACGGCCCGCTCCAGGGTGTCCGCCTCCCCGCAGACCTCGAAACGGTCGTCCGCCTCCAGCCACGCGCGCAGGATCGTGACGATGTCCGGGGCGTCGTCGGCGAGCAGGACCCGCAGAGGACGTTCGGTGGCGGCGTCGGTGCTCGTCACGGCACGGCTCCGACTCGGTCGTGGGCGCCGGCCCCGGTGCGGGCCGCGAACGAACGTACGGACCAAGTTCGCGGCTGGGAAGTACCCACCGGAAGTCGACAGGGACCGGTCAGCCACCCGCCCGGAACCACGACGACGATGGCGATGGAGGGTTCGTCGACCCGAGGCTCGCACCATGCGCAACCGGCACCGCCACCACCGCCGCGGGTTCGTCGCCCGCCTGGCCTGCGCGGTCGTCGGGTTCGCGCTGCTCACGGTGGCGCCGGCGACGGCGGCGCCGGCTCCGGCGGGCGACCAGCGCGAGCAGCCGGTCGCGGTGGACCAGTTGCCCTTCACGGCGACACAGGACGTCCGTGGCGCGACGTCGGCACCGGACGACCCGTCCTGCTCGGGCAACGGACACAGCGTCTGGTACCGGTTGCGGCCGACGCGGAACGCGACCCTGTCGATCGACACCTACGGCAGCGACTACGACACCACCCTGGCGGTCTACGGCGCCGACGGCGAGTTGCTCGCCTGCGCCGACGACACCCGCGGCGTGCAGGCCGCAGTGCGGGTCGACGTTCGCGCCGGTGCGGTCTACGACGTGATGGCCGCGGCCTGCTGTGGACGCGCGGCCGGCACCTTGACCCTGAACGCCTCGGAGGTGGAAAGCGGGCCCTCCCTGGCGCTCACGGTGCAGCCGACCATGCAGCGGGCAGGAGGCAGCGTGCGCGCCACGGTGAGCGGTTCGGTGACGTGCGCCCGCGCGTCGTCGGTCCAACTGGAGGTGCGTCTGCACGACGACGCGGGCAGGCCGCCGACCGCCGTCGGCTACGGCGAGACCGCCTGCGAGGGCCAGGCCTCGTGGGCGGTCCCGGTCGTCCCGCGCGGCGCGGCGACGAAGGGTCCGGTGCCGGTGACCGTGACCGCGCTCAGCTGCGACGACATGGGCCGCTGCCGCATCGACGAGGTCGCCGCCCGGGTCCGCCTGGTCCGTTGACGCGGACGTCGCCGACGGCCGGCGCATCAGGCCGGGGCGGCCCCGGCGAGCCGGTCGTCCAGCGACCGCTGGGCCCGTTCGGCGGCCGCGCCGACGTCGTCGACCCGGGACGCCACGACCCGCCCGGCGCGAGCCTCGTCCTCGACGCGCTGGCAGCACGCCGCGAGATCGGTGGCGCCGAAGCTCGCCGCCATGCCCTTCAGTTCGTGAGCGGCCCGCTGCGCGGTCGGAAGATCCCCCGCCGCCACGGCGGCGCGCAACTCGTCGATCAGTCGCCGGGACGTGGTGTGGAACTGGCCGACGAGGTCGCGGACCGTGGACGGGGCCAGGGCACCGCGCAGTTCGGCGAGCAGCCGGTCGTCGAACCCGGGCGTCTCGGGCGGGCCGGGCGTGGGTGCGGCCGCCTCGGGCTCCTGCTCGTCCGCCCCGTCGATCCAGTGGTGCAGCAGCCGGCGCAGGTCGCCGGAGCGCACCGGCTTGGTGGCGTAGTCGTCCATGCCGGCGTCGAGGCAGCGCTGGCGCTCGCCGCGCAGGACGTTCGCGGTCATCGCGATGACCGGAGTCCGACGGCCCTGTTCGCGGCGACGCAGGCGCCGGGTCGTCTCGTAGCCGTCGAGGCCCGGCATCTGACAGTCCATGAGGACGGCGTCGAACTCACGCTGCTCGAGCAGGGCGAGGGCCTGGCGACCGCCGCTGGCGACGGCCGTCCGATAACCGAGCTTGCGGACCATCGCGTCCGCCACGCGCTGGTTGAGGGCATTGTCCTCGACGATCAGTACCCGCCCACGGCGCCGCACCCGTCCGTCGTCCCGCGGCGCACCGCTCCCGTCGAACGCGGGCGCCACGGCCGGTACCTGGCGCACCTCGAAAGGCAGCTCCACCCAGAACGTGCTGCCGCGGCCGGGCCGGCTGTCCGCGCCGAGCGTGCCACCGAACATCGCGACCAGGTGGCGGACGATCGACAGGCCCAGCCCCGTGCCGCCGCCGGCGCGCACCGCCGGCGAGTCGCCCTGCGTGAACGGCTGGAACAGGCGCTCGAGGTCGGGCTGCGAGACCCCGACGCCCGTGTCGGTGACGCTGAAGCGCAGGCGGGCCATGGGCTCGTCACCTGGGTCGCGACGCTCGACGTGCAGCGTGACGCTGCCGCGTTCGGTGAACTTCACCGCGTTGCCGCACAGGTTCACCAGGATCTGCTGCAGGCGACTCATGTCGCCGTACACGCGCTGCGGTACCTCGTCGCCGACGACGACTCGCAGTCGCAGACCGCGTGCCTGGGCCGGGACCATGAGCAGCCGCGCCACCCGTCGCACGACCCCGGCCGGTTCGAACTCGGTCGGCTCGAGGGTCAGCTTGCCGGCTTCGAGCTTGCTGAGGTCGAGGATGTCCCCGATCACCGACAGCAGGTGCTCACCGGCGTCCACCATCGCCTCGCCGTACTCGCGCTGTTCGGGCGACAGGTCCGTGTCCAGCAGCAGATGGGCCATGCCGATGACCCCGCTGAGCGGGGTCCGGATCTCGTGGCTCATGTTGGCCAGGAACCGCGACTTCAGCTGCGACGCCTCCATCGCCTCGTCACGCGCGGCGGCCAGCTCCTCCTGCGCGTGCACGCGCTCGGTGATGTCGCGCACGAAGGCGTGCAGACGCGCGCCGCCTTCACCCGGCTCGGCCGTCAGCCAGATCGCGACGTCGACCGGGAACGTCCGTCCGGAGCGGTCGGCGGCCGTGAACTCGCGCTGGCCGGTCCAGGGTTCGCGTCGACCATCGAGGTAGCTGCGCAGCAACTCCCGCAGTTCGGCCCGGTGCTCGGGTGCTGTGACCAGCACCTCCAGCGGCCGGCCGATGGCCTCGTCGCGAGGCCAGCCGAAGACCGCCTCGGCCTGCCGGTTCCAGTCCACCACGTGACCGTCGTCGTCGACCGACAGGAAGGCGTCGCTGGCAGTGTCCAGGATCGCCCGACGCCGCCGCTCCCGGGCCCGGACGTCGGCCTCGGCGCTCGCCTGGTCGCGTAGGGCCGCGGCCAGGCGTGCCAGCCCGCCGATCACGAGCCCACCGACGACGAGGGAGGCGGCCAGCACGAGGCTGCCGAGACGGTTGCGGGCCGCGAGCACCGGCTGGAGCGACACGTCGGCGCGGACGTTCCAGCCCACGTCGGCGACCGGGACGTAGCCGGAGACGACGTCACCGTGCGCCACGATGGCGTGGGCTCGGGCCCGGCGCCCCGTCTCCGCCGGGGAGGTGGGCGCGCGGGGCATGCCCTCCGGCGCCGCCACGACGCGGCCGGCGTCGTCGGTCACCGTGATCGCGACCCCCGCCCGCTGTTGCAGGTCGTCCACGAACCGCTGCAGCGCCTTGCCGGCGTCGTAGTGCGCGGCCAGGACGCCGACGACCTCCGCCTCGTCCCCCGCCTCGCTGCGGTTGCGCAACAGCACGACCGCGGTGACGACCCCCGCGTCGTCGTTGCGCAGCAGCCCGCTCACCACCCCGTCGGGGAATGCGGGTGCCTGCTCGCGGTACCAGTCCCAGACCTCCGGCTGGTGGCCGAGCTGTCCGGTCGACGGCGGCTCGCTCGCGCGGGTGCGACCCTGGGCGTCGGTCAGGGTCACGCTGCGGAGCCCCGGCGCGGCGCCGTACAGGTCGCGCAGCATGTCCTGGACGGCCGGGGCGCCGAAGTCGGCCACCCCGCGGACGGTCGCGAGCGACCCGACGGCTCGCGGCCCGTAGCTGGCGGTCAGTTCGCGGAGCCCCTCGAGCTCCTGCTGCACGAAGCTGCCCGCGAGGCGGGACACCACCTCGGCCTGCTCGTAGGCGTCGCTGCGCAGCAGGGCGCCGGCGTTCAGGAACGGCACCAGCGCCAGGACGGCCAGCGAGCCGATCGCGATCGACGCGAGCACCCAGAACCGGAACAACAGGTGGCGCTGGATCCGTTCCGGCCCGGCGTCAGGGGCGGAGGACATAGCCGACGCCCCGCACCGTCTGGATCAGGCGCGGCCCCAACGCCTCCAACTTGCGCCGCAGATCGCTGATCCGGACCTCCACGACGTTCGGCGAGTACCAGTCGGCCCCCCACACCTCGTTGAGCAGCTGCCCCTTGGACAGGACGCGGCCCGGACGGCGGCAGAACGCCAGCAGCAGGGCGAACTCGGTCGGGGTGAGATCGATCTCGACACCCCCGCGGGACACGCGGTGGCCGGCCTCGTCCACGACGAGGTCGTCGATCTCCCAGACGGTCGCCGACCGCCGGCCCGCGCGGCGCAGCAGCGCACGAACGCGTGAGAGCAACTCCTCCATGGCGAAGGGCTTGGTCAGGTAGTCGTCACCACCCACGCTGAAGCCCGCGAGACGGTTCTCCAGGGATCCGGCCGCGGACAGGAACAGCAGCGGAGTGTCGGTGGTCGTGCGCAACGCGCGTGCGAGCCCGAAGCCGTCGGGACCGTCGCCGAGCCGGACGTCGATCACGACCAGGTCCGGATGCAGTGCCATGGCGGCGCGGTTGGCGCCGACGGCTTCCCGCTCGCCGTGCACGCGGTATCCGTCGCTCTGCAGCGCGAGCGTGATGGCGTCGCGGGTGTCATCGTCGTCCTCGACCACGAGCACGCGGGCCTCGCGTGGTGTCATGGTCCACCCCCGTTCCTCGTCGAGCGGTACCGGTCGGTCACCTCACAGCGGTTCCGATGGCCACCGTCGACACGGGACCCGGACGGCGTCTGCCGTCGACCTTGACAGCCCAGCTTCACCGCCCATCGTGTCGCCGTGTCGTGAGGGTGTCCACAGGGCTTTTGTCACCAACACCGTCGTGCACCGCACCATCGGCGACCACCAGCGCCGTGGCCGCCCGCACCGCGGCCGGGTCGGCGTCGAGCCGGACCGTGTCGCCGGCCACCTCGACCAGACGGTGTGCCGGGACCCGTCGTCCACCGTCGGTCACCAGCACGAACCCGGCTGGGTCGGGTGACGGTGTGGTGGCCAGGTTCCCGTCGAACCGGACCGTGAACTGGCCGGTGCGCGGATCCGCGTCCCAGGAGCGCGGATCCGGACCGGCGGTGACGCCGCCGGCGGGCAGGTCGAGGACCGTCGCGGCCGTGCCGGCCGTCCCTGCCACGCCGCCCGCGAGACCGCGCACGGCGCCCGCACCGGCGCCCAGCAGCGTCACCTCGTCGCCCATGGCGTCGGCCGGGAACGCCACGCGGACGACCTCGGGGGTCGGACGCAGCACCGACCGGCCACGCACGCCGCGCCCGTCGGCCCGGTACGCGACGAAGCCGTCGGCGGGCCCCGCCACCACGGCCTCGTCGTAGCGGAAGTCGAACTGCACGCCGCCGGGCCCACGGTCGACGGCGACCAGGTCGGGTGCGGCCGTGTCGCCGCCGGAGACGCCCAGCGGTGCCGGCCGTCCACTGGTGCCACCGCGCACGGCCCCCTCCTCGGCCACGAACCGGCGTGCCATCGCCACCTGCCCCGGGAAGGCGACGGTGACCTGTGTGCTGCCGCGGGACACGATGCGCTCGCCGCGTGCGGCGGTCCCGTCGGAGGCGACGGCGAGGAAGCGGGACGCGACGGGTTGCCGGACGGGTTCGTCGAACCGGAACACGACGTGGTCCAGGGTCGGTTGTGCCGCGACGTCCAGCAGCTCCGGCCCCGCCACCCGACCGAAGCCGTCGCCCCCGTCCAGGCGCACCGCGGCCACGACGTTGGGCAGGCCGTACTCGTCACGTACGGCCCCCTCCTCCACGACCAGCCGGACCCGGTGCGGCAGGTCCGCACCGGCCGGGAACGTGACGAGCACCCGGTCGTCCGTATCGCGCACCAGCCGGGCATCGACGGCGCGGACGGTCTCCTCGGCGCGGTGGCCCTGCGCGACGAACGCGCCCGGGTCGAGCACGGCAGCCACGAAGTCGCCGAACGCCACCTCGACCTGGCGCGCGGCGCGGTCGCTGCCCGCGTCGGCGAGCCGCGCCCTTCGTGGACGCAGGTCCGTCGAGACGATCCCGGCCGGGGGCGCCGGCCGATCGGCTGCCGTCTCCTCGTCGGTCGCCTCGTCGAATGGGCGTGACGGTGCGCGGGGCGCCGCCGGCGCCGAGGATGCGGACACGTCCGGTGCGTCCGGGGCGGACGTGGGTGCGCGCGAGGGTCCGTCGACGAGCAGGCCGGTGGCGAACGCGACCAGCACCGTCGCCGCCCAGGCGCTGCCGAGTTCCAGGGTGCGGCGGCGTCGCCGGATGCTCGGGGCGCCGCCGGGGGACCGCGGCGGCGACGACGGCGTCCGCGGCCCCGTCACGGCACGGGCTCCAGACCGGCGGTGGCACGCAGGGCGCGGGGGTCGAGCACCTCGATCCGCCGGTAGCCGAGCCGGATCGTGCCGGCCGCCTCGAAGGCCTTCAGGGCCCGGTTGACGCTGGTCCGGTGGGCACCGAGCAGCCGGGCGAGCACCGACTGGCTCAACTCCACCTCGCCGTGCTCCGCTTCGTCGAGCAGCAGCAGCGCGAGACGGGTGTCGACGTCGTGGGCGAGCAGTTCGATCAGGCGCGACTCGAGCTCGTAGGAGCGCTCGGCGCTGGCACGCAGCCACTCCAGCGCGACCCGTCGGTGGCGGGCGACCAGGTCGACCAGCGCCGGCCCGTCGACGGTCAGCAGCTGCGTGTACTCGAGCGTGCGGGCCTCGAAGCGTGCGGGACGGCCGGAGAACACGTGGGCGTCGTTGAAGGCCTCGCCCGGCCGCACCACGGTGGCCGTGACGCGCCGGGCGCCGCTGCCCAGCGACAGCTCGACGGCACCACACAGCACGAGGTGGACCTCGGCGCGGTCCGGGCCGCCCCGGACGAGCGCGCCGGCCGGATAGGTCTGCGTGCGCCCCACGGCCAGCAACTCCCCGACCAGGGTCGGATCGCGCCCGGCGAGCGGGACCGCCACCGTGCGCCCATCGGCCTGGATGCCCACGGCAATCCCCTTCGCTCGGCCCCCCCGTGGAGCCGTCCTCCGCAGCGTCCGTCACGGGGCTGTACGTGTCCTGACCGGATTCTTCGGGAGGGCTGACGACGGTGGCCGTCTCGCGACCCGCGCCCCGGCGACCGGCGCCCGCCGGCCGGGCTCAGCCGGGGTGCCGGTCGGGGGCCGGAACGGGTGCGGGCGGGGTCCCGACCGGCCACCAGGCGGCCAGCACCGCCCGCAGCGCGGTCACGGTCGCCAGCGGCTGGTCGAGCAGCAGGTGGTGGTGCGCCTCGGGGACCCGGACGAAGGGCACGCCGGCCGCGGCGGCCGGCGAGCCCGCGACGAGCGCACGCATCTGTGCGATGACGTCGTCGTCGACGATGGCAGAGCGGGCACCCGACACGATCGCGAGCCGGCAGGCCGCCCGGGACAGGTCGGCGGCGTACTCGCTGGGTCGGCTCGGGCCCGTCCGCTCCACGAAGACCCGCGGATCGAACTTCCACCGCCAGCTGCCGTCCTCCCATCGGCGCAGGCTGTGGCGGGCGACCTCCGCGACCAGCCACCCGTTCGTGGTCGGCTGGGGCGGTACCAGGTGGAAGTGCGCCATGCCGGTGGCGAGGTCGGGGTAGGCCTTGGGCTGGCGGAACATGTTGCGGCCCCGGCGTCGCGCCTCCTCCGATTCGGGGTCGGCGCGACGGACGGGCGAGTCCAGCACGATGGCGCCCGCGAGTTCCTCGCCGTGGCGGGCTGCCGCGACGATCGTCACGAAGCCGCCCATGGAGTGACCGACCACGACGGGCGGTCCCCCGCCGTGCCGCTCCTGCGCGCAGACGGCCATCACCTCACGGGCCCACTGCTCGGCGCGGTAGCGCGGGCGGTGGTCGCTGTCGCCGTGACCCGACAGGTCCACCGCCACGACCCGGTGCTCCTCGGCGAGCAGCGGGCCGAGGTGGGCCCACCACCGGGCGTGGGCGGCGCCGCCGTGGACGAGCGCCAGCACCGGGGCGCCGACCCGTCCCCATGCCAGGTAGGCGATGCGTGCGCCCTCGACCGTCGTGTGGTGCGCCTCGGGCGCGTCGGCCATGGCCGCCGAGAACCACGCCGGTGCGGCGGTGGCGGCATCCATGGGGCTCCTTCCGGGGGACGTCACGAGCCTATGCGGACCGAACCGTGCGCCCGCGTGCGGTAGCGTCGCTCGGCCCGCCTCCCGTCTCGCCACCCTCGAGAACCGCCCGTGCACGCGCCCGCCCGCGGTTCGTCCGGCTTCGCGCCGGCCGACACCGGCCTGCTCCTCGCCCTCGGTGGGATGTGGGGCCTGTCCTTCCTGTTCATCGAACTGGCGCTGCGTGGCCTCGGCCCGATCTGGATCGTCGCCGGCCGCACGCTGGTCGGCACGCTGGTGCTGCTCGGCGCCCTGCTCGTGCGCCGGCAGCGACTGCCGGGATCGCTGCGGCTGTGGGGACACGTCGCCGTGCTGGGCGTGCTGTCGAACGCGGTGCCGTGGGCGGCGGTCGCCGCCGCGCAGCGCGCCATCCCGTCCGGTCTCGCCGCGCTGCTGATGGCGCTGGTGCCATCGAGCACGTTCGTGGTCGCCGCCACCCTGCGGATGGAGCGCGTCACCGTGGCGCGGGTGGCCGGCCTGGTACTGGCGCTGTCGGGCGTCGCGATCATCGTGGTTCCCGACCTGGGCGACCGGGGCCGCGTCACGGCCATCGGCACGGTCGTCGTCGCCACGCTGCTGTACGCGGGCGGCGCGGTGTACGCCAAGCGGTTCGTGTCGGGTGCCGCCGCCCCCCTCGTCGTCGCCACCGGCCAGGTGGCGACCGCGTTCCTGGCGGCCGTCCCGATGGCGCTGGTGCTCGACGGCGTCCCGACGACGGCAGCGCTGCGGTGGGACGTGATCGGGGCGGTCACGGCGCTGGGCGTGCTCGGCACCGGCCTGGCCTACCTCGTCTTCTACATGCTGATCGCGCGGGTGGGCGCGACGAACACGACGCTGGTCACCTACCTGATCCCCCTGGTGGCGGTCGTCGCCGGGGCCCTCGTGCTCGGCGAGCGGCTGGGCGCCGGCGAATGGCTGGGGGGCGCCGCGATCGGCCTCGGGATCTGGCTCGCGCAGCGGCGCGCGGCCGGGCCCGTCGAGCAACTCGAGGAGCTGAAGACCTAGCATCCGCCTCCCGCACCGCTCGAGGAACTCCGTGCCCGACGACGTCCTGGTCTCGCTCCGGCGCATCTGGTCGGCGGCGGCCGCCGGCATCCTGGTGCTGACGGGGATCGTGCTGGCGACGGCCGACGCGACCTCGACCGTGCCGACGGCCCTGCCGGTGCTGCTGGTCGTGCTCGTGGGCGTGGCCGCCGTGGCCGGCGTCGTGGCCGCCGAACGGGCGCTGCACCGGCAGCGTCCCCGCCCGCGCGAGGCGATGGCCGTGGTGCGCACCCAGGCCTACCTGCAACTGGCGATCGGCGAGTTCCCGCTGCTGCTGGCGGTCGCGATGGCGTACGTGCTGGGGCCGCCGTGGCTGGTCGTTCCCGGCGCGGCAGCCGCACTCGCGGCGCTCGCGATCGGACGCCCCACAGCCGACCGCCTCGGCCGCCTCGAAGCGGGGTGGGCCCTGCCGCCCGGCACCCTCGGCGGCGGCCACGACGTCACCGACCTCTAGGACATCGCCCGATGACGACCCCCTACGACGCGATCCTGCTCGTCTCCTTCGGCGGACCGGAGCAGGAAGCCGACGTGCTCCCGTTCATGGAGAACGTCACCGCCGGTCGCGGCATCCCCCGCGAACGGCTCGAGGAGGTCAGCCAGCACTACTTCCAGTTCGGCGGCCGCTCCCCCATCAACGACCAGAACCGTGCGTTGAAGGCCGCACTCGAGGAGTTGCTGGCCGCCGAGGGTCCGGACCTGCCGGTCTTCTTCGGCAACCGCAACTGGCACCCGCTGCTGCCCGACACGCTGCGCGAGATGCGCGAGGCGGGTGTGCGGCGCGCATTGTGCTTCGTGACCAGTGCGTACTCGTCCTACTCGGGCTGCCGGCAGTACCGGGAGGATCTCGCCGCCGCCCGCGCCCAGGTCGGTGACGGCGCCCCCGAACTCGACAAGCTGCGCGTCTACTACAACCACCCCGGGTTCGTCGAACCGCAGGTGTCGATCATCGAGGACGCCCTCGCGACGCTGCCCGAGGACGTGCGCGACACGGCCCACCTGGTGTTCACCACGCACTCCATCCCGCGGACGATGTCGCGCCACTGCGACTACGAGGCACAGCACTACGAGACCTGCCGACTGGTGGCGGACGCGTTCCCGGGTCGCCCCTGGCAGCTGGTGTTCAACTCGCGATCGGGTCCCGAGCACGTCCCGTGGCTCGAGCCGGACGTCAACGACCACCTCGAGGACCTCGCCGGGCGGGGTGTGCGCGCCGTCGTGGTCGTGCCGATCGGGTTCATCTCCGACCACATGGAGGTCATCTACGACCTCGACGTCGAGGCGGCCGGCACCGCACAGCGGCTCGGCCTCGCGTTCACGCGGGCGGCGACGGTCGGCACCGACGCGCGGTTCGTCCGCGGCATCCGGGACCTGATCCTCGAGCGCACGGACGGTGCGACGGCCCGGGCGCTCGGGACGCGGGGACCGAACTGGGACGTGTGCCCGGTCGACTGCTGCTTCACCCCCGGGCAGGACGCCCGCCCCACGGTGGCGCAGGCCGAACCGCGCCGGCGCCCTGCCGCGACCACCTGACCCGACCGCCGCCGTCGGCGTCCGCGTGACCGGCACCGGTCAGGCGGCGGCCTCCAGCGCCGTGCGGAGCTCACGGGCCAGCTGCGCGGCCTCCTCGCGCAGCGCGGCGTCCGGCTCGGTGGTGCCCGCGACGCGGGCCTCCAGACGCTCGGCGAGCTGCCCCGCCTCGACCTGCCCGAACGAGCCGAGGGTGCCCGCCAGCCGGTGGGCCAGCGCACGCACCCGCTCCCAGGCGGCGGCGTCGGCCGGCTGCGCGACGACCCGGGTCGCCGCCGCCTCCAGCTCGTGGGCCGCCGCGAGCTGTTCGGGCGCCACCTCGCGCCAGAGCGCGGCGATGGCGGCGGCCAGCGGGTCCCCGCTCATGCCGGCGACCAGCCGAGCAGCGCCGACACCTCCGCCGCCAACGACCGCGGATCGAACGGTTTGCCGATCACGCCGTCGACACCGAGCCCGCGCAGGCGCTCGATCTCGGTCCGCTGCGCCGTGGCGGTGAGGAACACCACGGACAACTCGTCGCCGCCGGGCAGCGCGCGTAGCCGGGCGAGCGTCCGGAGGCCGTCCTGGTCGGGCATCATCACGTCCAGGAGCACGGCGTCCGGTCGGCGGGCCGCGACGGCCTCGACGGCCGCGTCGGCGCCCGCGGCCTCGCTCACCGACCAGCCCGCGACGCGTTCGAGGCCGAGCCTCGCGACCATCCGGATCGCGTGCTCGTCGTCGACGACCAGGACGTGCGGGGAC
The DNA here is from genome assembly GCF_041821065.1 of Egicoccus sp. AB-alg2. Lineage (NCBI taxonomy): Bacteria > Bacillati > Actinomycetota > Nitriliruptoria > Egicoccales > Egicoccaceae > Egicoccus > Egicoccus sp. AB-alg2. The sequence continues at coordinate 97,425 of NZ_JBGUAX010000005.1, forward strand.
AACGGCGTCTCGACGCGTCGGAGCTGCGGGGCGGGGCAGTATGCCCGCTCGGGTGCGGCCGGGGCCGTCGGCGTGACCGGGCGTGCCGGCTCGCGGCCACGCGGTAGCGTTCGGCCCCCATGGAACTCCTCCTCGTCCGCCACGCCCAGCCCGAGTGGTCGCGCGACCGTGCGGCCCGTGTCGACCCGGGCCTCACCGACCGCGGCCAGCAGCAGGCGCTGCGCGTCGCCCGACGCCTCGCGCGCGAGCCGTTCGACCGCCTGCTCGTCTCCACGGCCACGCGCGCCCGTGAGACCGCCGCGCCGCTGCGCGACCTGGTGCCCGAGGTCCCCGCCGAGGAGCGCGACTGGCTGCACGAGATCCGGATGCCCAGCAACTGGGAGGGCACCCCGCAGGAGGAGGTCGAACGCGTCTTCCGCGAGGCCCGGGTGCGCGGCCGTCAGGACTGGTGGGAGGGCATCCCGGGCGGCGAGAGCTTCCGCGACTTCCACGCCCGGGTGACCGCCGGCCTCGACGAGGAGCTGGCCAAGCTGGGGCTGGAACGCGACCCGCACGGCCTGTGGCAACTGCCGGACCTGTTGCCACGGATCGTCGTGGTCGCGCACGCGGGCACCAACAGCGTCGTGCTGGGGCATCTGCTGGGCCTCTCTCCCGAGCCGTGGGAGTGGGAGCGGTTCTCCTCCGACCACGCGTCCGTGACGCTGCTGTCCACCACCCGGATCGCCAGCGGCCACATCTTCAGCCTGCAACGCTTCAGCGACGTCGAGCACCTGCCCCCCGAACTCGTCACCGCGTGACGTCACCGAGCGGCCCGGATCGCGGCGAGCGCGCTGCGTGACGGCCCGCACCGGCCTGCGTGGCCCCGCGCGCACGGCATGCCACACTCCGCCCGCCGCCAGGCACCCCCCGTGTACAGGAGCACCCCGTGAGCGCCGACGTCGACCAGGACTGGGGCCCGAGCGTCCGTGGCCGCGGGCGTCGCCGGCTGCCGTTCGTGCGCGTGCTGGCGGGCGTGCTGCTCGTGCTCCTAGTCGCTGTCGTGCTGCTGGCCGCCTGGATCACCTCCCGCATCCCGAAGCTGGACGTCGACGGGCTGGCGGGCTCCGGCTCGCCGATGCACGTCCTGGTCGTCGGCTCCGACAGCCGGGAGGCGCTCTCGCCCGAGGAACGGCGGGAGTTGTCGACCGGCAGCGCGGAAGGCGAGCGCACCGACACGATCTTCCTCCTCAGCGTGCGCGGTGGTGACGCGGCCCTGCTGGCCTTCCCCCGCGACCTGCTGGTGCGTCGGTGCGACGGCTCCGAGGGACGCATCAACGCCGCCGTGGCCATCGACGGCCCGAGCTGCCTCGTGCGGTCCGTCCGGGATCTGTCCGGCATCCCGGTCCAGCACTACCTGCAGGTCACCTTCGGCGGTTTCCGCGACGTCGTCGACGCCGTCGGCGGGGTCGAGTTGTGTCTGGAGGAGGCGATCAACGACCGCGACGCGGGCATCGACCTCCCGGCGGGCTGCCAGACCCTCGACGGCCGTGACGCGCTGGGCTACGTCCGCGTCCGCAAGATCGACGACGACTTCGGCCGGATCGGCCGGCAGCAGACCTTCCTGCGGGCCCTCGCCGGCGAGATCGCGCAGCCCTCGACGCTGTTCGACCCCCGGCGCGTGCTCGCGCTCTCCAACGAGATGGGCGACGCGGTCGCGACCGACCGCGGGCTCGGCATGATCTCGCTCGGCCGCCTGGCGTGGGGTGGGCGGGCGCTGGCCGACGGGCGTGCGACCATGCACGTCGTCCCGTCCGAGCCGGGCCGAACCTCGGGCGGTGCCGACGTGCTGTACGTGCGCCAGTCGGAGGCCGAGCCGCTCTTCGCCGCCTTCCGCGACGGCAGCGTGCTGGACACGGGACCGGCCCAGGTCACCCCGGGCGAGGTGTCGGTCCGCGTCCTGAACGGCGCCGGTGTGCCCGGCCTCGCCGGCCAGGTCGGCGACCTGCTCGACGGGCGCGGCTACGAGGTCACGGAGGTCGGCAACGCCGACCCGACGCAGCGTACGGTGGTCCGCCATCCCCCCGGCGCACGTCCGGGTGCCGCGCTGATCGCCAACGACGTGCCCGGCGGCGCGCAGCTCGAGGAGTCGCGCGACGTCGCCCAGATCACGCTGATCCTGGGTCGCGACGTCGTCAACGCCCAGTAGCCGTCCCGCGTCGGCGCGTCCCGCGCAGCGGGGTTGCGGACCGCGGGTCCTCCGGCCAGGCGTGCTTCGGGTAGCGGCCGCGCAGTTCCGCGCGCACCTCGGGGTAGGCACGGTCCCAGAACCCGGCGAGGTCGTCGGTGATCTGCACCGGCCGGCGCGCGGGCGAGAGCAGGTGCAGCAGCACGGGCACGCGGCCGTCCAGGATCGTCGGTGTGGCGGTGGCGCCGAACAGTTCCTGCAGGCGCACGGCGAGCACCGGCCGCTCCCCCGCGTAGTCCAGCCGGACCTGCGAGCCGGACGGCACGGTCAGGGTCGCCGGCGCCAGCCGGTCCAGTTGCTTCTCGTGCCCCGCGGGCAGGCGGGCCCGCAGCACGTCGGCCGGCCGGACACGGCGCAGGTCGGCGCGCCGCCGTAGTCCCAGCAGGAACGGTGCGACGGCCGTGTCGAGGTCGGCGAGCAGCGCCTCGTCGGACACGTCCGGCCAGGGCTCGCCGAGGTGGCGGTGCAGCAGGCCGGCGCGGGCCTGCAGTTGCCGGTCGGCCGGCGTCCACGGCAGCAGGTCGAGGCCGTGGGTGCGCAGGCCGTCGAGCAGCGCGGCCAGCACGGCGTCGGCAGGTGGATCCGGCAGCGGCCGCCTGGCCAGCACGAGCGCGCCGAGGTGCTCGCGGCGTTCGGCGACGACGTCGCCGTCGCGCCAGGCGACCTCCTCGACGTGGTGCAACTCGTCGCCCAGCACCCGCCGCAGCACCTCGACGTCCAGGGCCGCGGCCAGGTGGATCCGCGCCTCCCGCTCGCCCCGGTCGACGGCGGCCACCGCCAGCAGCGACTCCCCGGCCAGCAGGTCCTCCGCGGGCAGGCGGGCGCCACGGCCGTTGGCGAGCAGGAAGCTGCCGCGCCCGCCCCGGGCGCTGGCGACCCGGTCCGGCCAGCCGAGTGCCAACAGCGCCCCTACCGCGTCGTCGCCGCCGGCGCGTGCCGAGCGCCCGGCCCCCGGTTCCGGCAGGTCGCGGCAGGCGCGCCGCAGGCGGGCCACCTCCCGGCGCAGACGTGCCCGCGCCCCGGCCCGGAGCCGCGCGTCGCGTGGCAGGTCCTCGCCGCGCAGCGCGGCCAGCCGGACGGTCAGGTCGACGACGGAGGCGGGCGGCTCCACACGCACGGGATCGCGGTCGCCCAGGACGGCCGCCACCTCGACGGCCAGTGCGCCCAGCCCGGCCGCGTGGCCCCGCACCAGCAGGTGCCCCAGCCGCGGGTGGACCGGCAACGCGACCAGCCGGCGGCCGTGGCCGGTCACCCGCCCGTCGTCGTCGAGGGCGCCGAGGTCGGCCAGCGTGGCGCGGGCACGGTCCCAGCCGGCGGGGTCGGGCTGGTCGAGCAGCGCCAGGTCCTGGACGGGGCTGCCCCAGGCGGCCACCTCCAGCGCGGCGCCGGTCAGGTCGTCGGTGCGGATTGCGGGACGTGGGAAGGCGTCGCGGCCCGGATGCTCGGACGCGGCCCACAGCCGCACGCACCGGCCCGGGGCGGTCCGCCCGGCCCGGCCCGCCCGCTGGTCGGCGGACGCCCGCGAGGCGGGGACCGTGACGAGGCCGGTCATCCCGGTTCGTGGGTCGAACCGCGGCTCGCGGGCCAGTCCGGCGTCGACGACGACGCGGACGCCCTCGATGGTGAGGCTCGACTCGGCCAGGTCGGTGGCGAGCACGACCTTGCGGGTCCCGTGGGAGGGCGGCGCAAGCGCCCGGTCCTGCTCGTCGGGCGGCAGGCGCCCGTGCAGGGGGCGGACCTCGGCACGGACGGGCAGGGCGCGCGTCGCCAGGGCGCGGGCGGTACGGCGGATCTCCGCGACGCCGGGGAGGAACACCAGCACGTCGCCAGGCGCGTCCCTCAGGACCTCGGCCACCGTGTCGGCGACGGCGTCTGCGAGCCCGCCGGGCGCGGGCCGCGGCCGGTGCTGGACCTCGACGGGATACTGCCGGCCCTCGGTGTGCACCTGGGCCGGCGCGGGCGAGCCGCCGGCACGCAGCAGGCGCGCGACCCGTCCGCCGTCGAGCGTGGCCGAGGCGACCAGCAGCCGCAGGTCGTCGCGCAGGGCCGCGCGGCACTCCAGCGCGAACGCGAGCGCCAGGTCCGACTCCAGGTTGCGTTCGTGGAACTCGTCGAAGAACAGCGTGCCGACGCCCTCGAGCGCCGGATCGCGCTGGAGGCGGCGCAGCAGCACCCCCTCGGTCACGACCTCGACACGCGTGGCCCGTGACACGCGGCGCTCGTCACGGGTGGTGAGCCCGATCGTCGCCCCGACCCCTTCGCCGAGTTGCGCGGCCAGACGCTGCGCCGCTGCCCGCGCGGCCACCCGTCGCGGCTCGAGCAGGACGAGTCGGCCGTCGAGCCCCGCCTGCAGCAGGTCGAGCGGGACACGCGTGGTCTTGCCGGCCCCGGGCGGCGCCTCCAGCACCACGGCACCGGCGGTGTGGAGGCCGTCACGGATCGCGGGCAGCACGGCCTCGACGGGGAGGTCACCGGACGGAGCGGGGGCACACGACATCGACACGACGCTAACCACGCCACAGCCGCGATCGAAAGCCGTCCCGAAACACTTCAGTGCCACGGACGACCGGCCGACGGGTGCGAGGGGGCGCGCGCCGGGCTGCGGTGCGCCCACGGGGGACGCGGACGAGCCGACAGCCGAGGAGGCGTCGTGGGAGCGACGACGGACGGGATCCGACGACGTCTGCGTGTCCATGCACCCGAGTTCGTGGGGGCTGCGCTGGTGGTGGCGGTGGCGAGCGCGTCGGGCGCCACCCGCCTGAGCCTGCCGGCCCTGCTCGTGCTGCTGGCCGGCGCGGTGCTCGTCAGCGTCAGCGCGTACGCGTTCTGGGGACGGGACGCGGGCATGCGGGGCGTGCACGCGCGAGGGGCGCTGCAGGTGTCGGCGTTCGCGCTGCTGCTGTACGCGTCCGGGACCGGTCCCACGCTCGCCGCGCTGCTGCTGCTACCGGTCGCCGACACCGTGCGCTACTCGGGTGCCCGGGCCGGCACGGTCGTCCTCGCCTGGGCCAGCCTCGCGATCGCGGTCGGCCAGGCCGCGGTCGCCGTGGGCCTGGCCCCCACGCTGCTGCCGGCCGACGTCGCGCACGGCCTGGCAGCGTTGGGGCTGCTCACCACGTGGCTGATCGGCCTGCGCATCGTGCGGCTCTCCCGCGCCGGCGAGGAGGCCCACGAGCGCCTCGTGGAGGAGGAGGCCCGCGTCCGTGCCCTGCTGGCGACCGCCAGCGACGTCACCCTCGTGATCAGCGACGCCGCGGTGGTCTACCAGTCCCCGTCGGCCGAGCGCCTCTTCGGGTACGGCCCCGGCGAACTGCTCGGCCGGCGCTACCTCGACCTCGTCCATCCCGACGACCGGGCCACCACGGTCGACTTCGTCCGCGACCTGCTCGCCCACCCGGGACGGTCGGGGCTGGTCGAGTGCCGCCTGCTCGCCGCCGACGGGTCCTGGGTGCCGGTCGAGTCCAACTGCCGCAACCTGCTCGACGACCCGCAGGTGCGCGGCTTCGTGGTCAACAGCCGTGACGTGTCCGAACGCAAGGACCTCGAGCGCCAGCTCGAGCACCGCACGATCCACGACCCGCTCACCGGGCTGGCCAATCGGGCCCTGCTGCTCGACCGGCTGGACCACACCGTCGCACGGGCCAACCGGCTGGGCGGCTCGTTCGCGGTGCTCTTCGTCGACCTCGACGGGTTCAAGACGATCAACGACGTCCGCGGACACGTCGTCGGCGACGCCGTGCTGCGGACGGTCGCCTACCGGCTGCTCGACGTGGTCCGCGCCGCCGACACGGTCGCCCGCATGGGCGGCGACGAGTTCGCCGTCCTGCTCGAGCACGACGACAGCCCGGTCGACGCCGCCAAGGTCGCCCAGCGGATCCTCGCCGCCGTCGCCCGGCCGATCGACGCCGACGGTCGTCGCGTGCAGCTGACCGCCAGCATCGGCATCGCCCACGCCGAGGACGGCGTCCAACCCGCCGAGGTGCTCCGCAACGCCGACATCGCGATGCACCTGGCCAAGGAGAGCGGCCGCGACCGCTTCGAGGTGTTCGAGACCTCCATGCACGTGCGGGTGGTCGAGCGCCTGGAGCTGGAGGCGGACCTGGCCGCCGCCGTCGAGCGCGACGAGTTGGCGATCCACTACCAGCCCATCGTCGCGCTGTCCGACCAGCGCATCTGCGGGTTCGAGGCCCTGCTGCGGTGGACCCACCCGCGGCGGGGGCCCGTGCCGCCGAACCGGTTCATCCCGCTGGCCGAGCAGAGCGGCCTGATCGTCCCGATCGGCCGGTTCGTGCTCCGCGAGGCCTGCCGGCAGCTGGCCGACTGGCGCCGCAGTCTGCCCGGCGCCGCCGACCTCACCGTCAGCGTGAACGTGTCGATGCGCCAGCTCACCGACAGCGACCTCGTCGCCGACGTCCGCGAGGCGTTGACGGACGCCGGACTGGCGGCCGAGGCGCTGACGCTGGAGCTCACCGAATCGGCCCTGGTGACCGACACGGAGTCGACCATCGCCACCCTGACCCAGCTGAAGGGACTGGGGATCCGGATCGCGGTCGACGACTTCGGGACCGGCTACTCGTCGCTCGCGTACCTGCACCGCTTCCCGGTCGACGTGCTGAAGATCGACCGCTCCTTCGTGAACTCGGTCGCCTCGGGCCGGCAGAGCCCCGCCCTCGCCCGGGCCATCGTCGACCTGGGGCGGTCCCTGGACCTGCTCACGGTCGCCGAGGGCATCGAGCACGACGCCGAGCTGACCCAGTTCCGCCAGCTCGACTGCACCCACGGGCAGGGGTTCCTGTTCTCACGTCCGGTGACGGCGGACGCCGTGGCCGGCCTGGTCGGCACGGCGGGCACCGAGCCGGCGGTTCTCGCAGACGCCCGCGGGGTCGCCCGCTAGCGTGCGCGGGCGGCGGGGACGAGACGAAGGGAAGCGGCCGTGGGCGCGCTCTTGCGGATCCTGATCAACGCGGCGGCGCTGTGGGTGGCCGTCGCCCTGCTCGACGGGTTGGAGTTCACCGGCACGTGGTTGGCGCTGCTCGGGATCGCCCTGCTGCTCGGCGTCGTCAACGTGATCGTGAAGCCGATCCTCAGCCTCCTGTCGCTGCCGCTCGTGATCCTGACGCTGGGGTTGTTCCTGCTGGTCGTCAACGCGGCCGTGCTCGCCATCGTCATCGCGCTGTCCGACGCCCTCGACCTGGGCCTCAGCAGCGACGGGTTCGGCTGGACGTTCCTCGGCGCCCTGGTGGTGTCGCTGGTCAGCTGGGGGCTGGAGACCGTCACCGGCACGCGCTGACGCCGGGCCGCGGCCTCGACCGCGCCCGTCCCGCCGACCCCTTCGGCCCGTCCCGCCGGCCGCCTCGGCCCGCGGTGACCGACCGCCGCGGCCTCTAGGCTCGGGCCACGCCGAACATGGGAGGCCCGTAGGTGACGTCGGTCGATCCGGCCCTCACCGGGCAGACGGTGGAGCTGCTGCAGCACCTCATCCGCAACGCGTGCGTCAACGACGGGGCGCCCAGCTCCGGCGGTGAGGTCCGCAACAGCGACCTGCTGACCGACTACCTCGACGGTCTCGAGCTCGCCCACTACGAGCCCTTCCCGGGCCGGCGCAGCGTGCTGGCGACCCTGCCCGGCAGCGACCCGACCGCGCCCACGGTGCTGCTGATGGGCCACACCGACGTCGTGCCGGTGTCCCCCGACGACTGGCGCGAGGACCCGTTCGGCGGCGAGCTCATCGACGGCGAGGTGTGGGGCCGCGGCGCCGTCGACATGCTCAACCTGACGGCGTCGATGGCGGTCGCGGTCCGCGAGCTGCACCGCCGCGGACGTCCGCTCAAGGGCACGCTGAAGTACCTCGGTGTCGCCGACGAGGAGGCCGGCGGTACCTGGGGCGCCGACTGGATCGTCGCGAACGCGTGGGACGACGTCGCCTGCGACTACGTGCTGACGGAGAACGGCGGGATCCCGGCCCCGATGCCGTCGGGCACCAAGGTGGTCATGACGGTGGCGGAGAAGGGCATCGGCTGGCGGCGGATCACCGTGCGCGGCACCCCCGGCCATGGCTCGATGCCCTACGGTGCCGACAACGCCCTGCTGGTGGCCGCCGAGGTGGTGCGCCGCCTGCAGGCCTACTCCCCCACGGCGGAGCTCGGCGAACTCTGGCGCGGACTGGTCGAGGCGATGGCGCTGCCCGACGAACAGCGCGACGCGCTGCTCGACCCCGGCCGGCTGCGCGACGCGCTCGCGGCGATGGACCCGAAGCTGGCCCGCTACTGCCACGCCATGACCCACACCACGTTCAGCCCCAACGTCATCCGTGGTGGCGACAAGACCAACATCATTCCGGACCGCGTCGAGCTCGAGGTCGACATCCGCACGCTGCCGGGGGTCACCAGCGACGAGGTCGACGTGATGCTGACCGAGGCGCTGGGTGACCTCGCCGGCCGGGTGGAGGTCTCGCCGGTCGTGAAGGACCGGCCCGCGTCCGCCTCGCCGGTCGGTACGCCGATGTGGGACACGTTGCGGCGCCGGGCCGAGGCGGCCCACCCGGGCGCCGAGGTGCTGCCGTGGATGATCGTCGGCGGCACGGACGCGGCCTTCTTCCGGGCCCGCGGGGTCCCCAGCTACGGCGCCGGGCTGTTCAGCGCCCAGGCCACGCTGCAGGAGTTCCAGTCCCGCTTCCACGGCCACGACGAGCGCGTCGACGTGGCCTCGCTCGGGCTGTCGACGCAACTGTGGCTCGACGTCGCCGGGGACCTGCTCACCTGACCAACGCCTCGACGGGAGCCTCCCATGCGAGCGCCGCTGCGAACGGCCGCCGTCCTGTTCGCCGCGCTGCCGGCGCTGGCGGGCTGCGACACCACCGACGAGCCTCCGGCCGCGGAAGCACCAGCGCCCGAGCCCGAGCCGACCGACCCGGCCGACGGCGACGACCCGCCCGCCGGCGACGGCGCCACGCCCGAGGACGAGCCGGCCGGCGAGCCCACCGACGAGGCGGCGGACGACGCGGCGGGCGCCGAGGAACCGGTCGAGATAACCGTCGAGGTGGTCGCCACCGGGCTCGAGGCGCCGTGGGACGTGGTGGCGCACGACGGGCGGGTCCTGGTGACCGAGCGCGACACCGGCCGGCTGCTGGAGGTCGGCGAGGACGGCGGTGTCGACGAGGTCCGCACCTTCGACGTTGATCCCACGGGCGAGGGCGGGCTGCTGGGGCTCGCCAGCGACGGCGAGGCCCTGTTCGTCCACTACACCGCCGACGACGGCAACCGGGTCGTCCGCCTCGACGACGTCGACGGCGGTGAGGAGCAGCCGGTCGTCACCGGCATCCCCAAGGGCGCGACCCACAACGGCGGCCGCCTCGCCCTCGGTGCCGACGGCCTCCTCTACGTCGCCACGGGCGATGCCGGCGACCCGGCGCTGGCCCCCGACCTCGACTCGCTGGCCGGCAAGATCCTGCGCGTCGACCGCGAGGGCCGGGTGCCCGACGACAACCCGTACGATGGCTCCCCCGTGTGGTCGTCGGGGCACCGCAACGTGCAGGGCCTGGCGTTCGACGCGGACGAGCGGCTGTGGGCCGCCGAACTCGGTCCCGACGTCGACGACGAGATCAACCTCATCGAGCCGGGCGCCGACTACGGCTGGCCCGAGGTCACCGGCGCCCCCGGCGTCGAGGGCTACGTCGACGCCGCGTTCGTCGCCCAGCCGCCCGAGGCGTCGTGGTCGGGTGCCACGGTGCTGCGCGACGGTGCGATCCCCCAGTGGGAGGGCGATCTGCTGGTCACCGCCCTGCGCGGCGAGCGGCTGTGGCGGTTGGGCCTCGACGGCGAGGAGGTGACCGACGCGGAGGAGCTGTACGCCGGCGAGTACGGACGCCTGCGCACCGCGGTGGTCGCCCCGGACGGTGCGGTGTGGCTCCTGACGACCAACCGTGACGGGCGGGGCGACCCCGGCCCCGACGACGACCGCCTCCTGCGCCTGGGGCCCTGACCGCGCGAGGTCCGGGTCCGCGGGCCCGTCGCCGACACGGAGGCCGGCGGGCTGGCTAGGGTCCGCCCTCATGCTGGAGTTCGCACTGAGGGGGGACGCGGTGACCGCGTTCATCGTGATCGGCGCCGTGGGGCTGGCGCTGGTCCTGCTGTCACTCCTCCTCGGCGAGGTGTTCGAGGGGCTGTTCGGCGGGCTGGACATCGACGTCGGTGGGGGCATCTTCAGCGCGCCGGTGCTGGGCTCGTTCCTCGCCAGCTTCGGGTTCGGTGCCGCGCTCATCGTCTACGCGACGGGCGCCGGGGCCGCGCTGGGGGCCCTCGGCGGGCTCGCGAGCGGTCTGGTCGTCGGTGGCATCGCCCTGGCGATGATGCGCTCGCTCGTGAACATGCCCACCGACGACACGGTCAGCACCAGCGGCCTGGCCGGCTCGGCCGGCGTCGTCATCACCGCCATCCCCGCCGACGGGTTCGGTGAGGTGACCGTGCGCCATCACGGCAGCCAGCACAAGTACAACGCTCGCGCCCTCGAGCCGATCCCGGCGGGTTCCCCCGTGCGGGTCACCGCCGTGCTCTCCGCCTCCGCCGTGCAGGTCGAGCGCGCCAGCGACTGACCATCGCGACGGCCGGCGCCACCCGCCCGCCGCCGCCCGACGCCACCCCCGCAACGACGATCCCTCCGAGGGCCGTGATGCTCGACTTCATCTTCAACTCACCGCTGGTGGCCGCCATCATCGGCGCCGTCACCCTGCTGATCCTCGTCGCCTACCTGATCGTCAGCCGGATCAAGGTCGCCGGCCCGAACGAGGCGTACATCATCACCGGCCGCAAGGGCTCGCCGGTCAAGAACCCGGAGACCGGGCAGGTCTCCCACGACATGAGCGGCCAGAAGGTCATCATGGGCGCCAGCGTGTTCGTGCTGCCGTTCGTGCAGCGCCTGCACGTGATGGACCTGTCCAGCCGCCGCATCTCGGTCAGCATCCGCGGTGCCGTGTCGGCGCAGGGCATCAAGGCGGACCTCGACGGCGTCGCGGTCGTGAAGGTCGGAGGCAACGAGGACGCCATCCGGGCGGCCTCGCAGCGCTTCCTGACGCAGCAGAAGGAGGTGGAGACCTTCACCACGGAGGTCCTCGCCGGCTCGCTGCGCGCCATCGTCGGTCGTCTGACGATCGAGGAGATCATCAAGGACCGCGCCCGGTTCGCCTCCGCCGTCGCCGAGGAGGCCGAGGTGTCGTTGACCAACCAGGGTCTCACGCTGGACACCTTCCAGCTCCAGGACATCCAGTCAGAGGGCGACTACCTGCAGGACCTCGGTCGTCCCGAGGCGGCCCGGGTCGAGCAGGACGCCAAGATCGCCGAGGCACGCGCCCACCAGGCCGCCGAGGAGGAGCGCCTGCGCGCCGACGAGGCCATCGCCGTCCAGCAGCGCCAGCTCGAGCTGCGCAAGGCCGAGATCAAGGCCGAGATCGACGAGGCGCAGGCGCAGGCCGCCGCGGCCGGGCCGCTGCGCGAGGCCGCCCGCAACCGCGAGGTCATCCAGGAGCAGCAGCTGGTCGCCGAGCAGGAAGCCACGCTGCGCGACCGGCAGCTGGACGCGGAGATCCGCAAGCCGGCCGACGCCGAGCGCTACCGCATCGAGCAGGACGCCGAGGCCCGCAAGAACGCCGCCATCCTGGACGCCGAGGCGGAGAAGGCCCGCCGTGCCCGCATGGCCGAGGCGGTCGAGCTCGAGGGTCGCGCCGACGCCGAGGCCATCCGCGCCAAGGGTGAGGCCGAGGCCGAGGCCCGGCGCAAGAACGCCGACGCGTTCAAGCAGTACGGCGACGCGGCCGTCATCGACCTGCTCACCCAGATCCTGCCGGACCTGGTCAGTGCCGCCTCGGAGCCGATCAGCGCGATCGACAAGATCACGGTCATCTCCACCGACGGTGCCTCGGACCTGACGAAGAACGTGGCCAACAACGTCGAGCAGGGCATCCAGATCGGCTCGGACCTGACCGGTCTGGACCTGAAGGCGCTGCTGGCACGGCTCGGCGGCGACCGACACGACGACGAGATGTAGGACGCCCTGATGCCACTGGACGACCTGGCCGAGCTCCTGCAGCGCTGGCAGCTGACGGATGGTCGGCTCGACCGGACCCGGGTCGCGGCCGAGGGCGCGGTCCTGTTGCGCGGACTGTCGGAAGGCGAGCGACGCGAGCTCGGCCGGGCGCTGGCACAGCAAGGCGCCGTGACGGTCGCCGACCGGGTCACGGGTCACCTGCCCGCCAGCGGCGACGCCGCGGTGCGGCCGACGGTCGACGCGCTGCTCGACCTCGGCCAGGACGACACGCTCGGCGTGCTGGCCCGCGTGGCCGCGGCGGGTGGAGATGAGCTGCCGCCTCCCCCGCCGGGTTCTCCCTCGCCGTCGCAGCCGCGCGCCGCCGCCCCGGTCAGCGACACGACCGACGCGTGGCCCGACACGCCCGCCCGCACCTCCGAGCCCGAACCGTTGCCGTCCCCGGAGCCACTGCCGACCCCCGAGCCGCTCCCCACCCCCGAGCCGCTGCCTGCCCCGGAGCCGCTCCCGGCTCCGCAGCCGCTGTCGACGACGTCGGTGGTCGGGGACCGTCGGGTCGCGGCCCTCGACGAGGCGCGCCACGCGCTCGCCCGCCTGCGGCGCGTCGAGGACCTCGTCGACACCGACACGGACGCCTTGCACCTGGTCGCCGCCGTCCCCGCCGGCTGGCAACGGCGGCGCGCCGCCATGCGGCTGCTGGAGGCCGGGGCACTGGACGAGGTGGACCCGCAGCCGTTGCTGGCGATCTTCGACCGGCCCGGCGACCGCGATCGGGTCGCGGCGGCGCTGGTCGCGGCCGGACGACTGGACCTCGAGGCGGTGCGGCCGGCGCTGACGCCGGCGACCGCGCGCCGCCTCGCCCGCCGCGCCGCTCGGCGGGCCTAGCCGTGGAGGGGCTGGCCGGGCTCGTCGCCGGGGTCGGCTACGCGTCCGGCCTCAACCTCTACGCCGTCATCGTGCTGCTGGGCCTCTTCGGCCGTTTCGCTGGCGCCGACGTCCCGGCGGTGTTCCTACGGACCGACGTGCTGGCCATCGCCGGGGCGCTGTTCCTCGTGGAGTTCGTCGTCGACAAGATCCCGTACCTCGACGACGCCTGGGACGTCGTGCACACGGCGATCCGGCCGTTGGGCGCGGTCGGTGTCGCGCTGCTGCTGACCGGGGACGCGACGGCGTGGCAGCAGGCGGGCTCGGCCGTGGCGGCCGGCGGACTCGCGACCGTCAGCCACCTCACGAAGGCGACGACCCGCGCGGCGGTGAACACCTCGCCGGAGCCCTTCACGAACACCGCCGTGAGCCTGGGCGAGGACGGCATCGTGGCGTTCGTGGTCTGGCTGGCGGTCACCAACCCAGTGCTGGCGCTGGTGACGGTCGGCGTGCTGCTGGTGGTCGGCACGGTCGTCGCGCTGCTGGTGCTGCGCCTGGCGCGGCGGACGTGGCGGCGTTGGCGCGAGCAACGTCGTGGGGACCGGGAAGTTCGTCCCTAGCGCCGGCACGGGGGCCGGTCGACGCTGGGTGCGCTGCCCAGCGCTGCGAGGTACCCGCATGTCCGATGCCGACCTGCCCTTCGAGGCCGCCGCCGGCCCACCGCCCGAGGAGTTGCTCATCGACCGCTGGTTGCCGCGGTTCGACACGACGATCCTCGAGCACCTGGTGGTCGACGCGGACGTGCCGACGACGTGGCGTGTGCTGGGCGAACTCGACCTGACGAAGGTGCACACCCCGTTGATGGACGCCGCCTTCCGGGCCCGTGAGCTGCCGGCGCGGCTGTCCACCGTCTTCGGCCGCGAGCGGCCCCTGCCGCCGCCACCGCCGTCGCTCAAGCTGCGCGGCGAGGAGGTCGGCAACCTCGACGGCTGGCTGTCGCTCGGCGAGGTCGCCGGTCGCGAGATCGCCTTCGGGGCCGTGGGGCGCTTCTGGCAGCCGGAGATCGAGTGGTATGACGTCTCGACGATGCGGCCCGAGGATTTCGCGGCGTTCCAGACGCCGGGCTGGGGCCGGATCGCGGCCAACTTCTCGCTGCGCCCCTACGGCCGGACCCGGACGTTGGCCTCCTACGAGGCGCGCACCGCGACGCCGGACCCGGACTCGGCGCGACGCTTCCGCCGCTACTGGACGGTGATCAGGCCGTTCGTCGGTCACATCATGCGCGCGGCGCTGAACGACCTGCGCGACCGGGCGGAGACCGAGTACGCCACGATGCGTCGCTCCGCCTGACGGTTCTCACCGGCCGTCGATGGCGATGGCGTCATCGGCGGCGGACTCCCAGCCTTCTTCGCTGGCGAGGGCGTACAGGCCGCGTCGCCGATCGGCGACGGCCTCGTCGTCGGGCATGGGGCGCGATTCCTCACAGCCGGCCTGCCGCAACAGCGCACCGGCCGGGGCGGCGGCGGGCGGCTCCGGGGGTCGGCGGCCGGGCGGGAGGCCGGCCAGGACGCCGTCGATGGCCTCGGTCAGCTGCTGGTAGGTGAGCCGGTTGATCGCGCACGCTTCGGGTGCGGCGAAGTGCATCACGTCCGCCGCGTCGGACAGGGCCAGCAGGGACGGCCCGAGCGCCAGCTCGCGACTGCTCGGCAACACGTCGTGCAGGACCGGGAAGGTGCGGTGCTGCTCGGCCAGCGTCGACAGGTCGCGGGCCAACTGCTGCAGCAGCGGCTCGACCTGCGCGAACGTGCGACCGTCGAAAGCGCGCGCGACGATCTGCGCGGCATCGTGCCCCAGCGCGTAGGTCTGGCGCGCGGTGCTGCGCTCGTGGGCCGCGGCGGAGGTCAGCGACAACAGGTAGGTGACCTCCAGCGTCACGGTGAACAGGCCCGTGCCGCTGGCCACGACCGTCACCAGACGGCCCGCCGTGTTGTCCGCCTCGAGGTCGCCGGTGCCCAGCGTGAAGATGGAGAAGCCGGCCACGTAGAGCGTGTCGAGGAGGCCCAGCGGTGCGTCGTCGCCGCTGCGGACGATCTCCACGGCCGGGTCGAGCAGGGCGACGAACCAGGCCAGCCAGAGTCCCAGCGTCCACGACACGACGACGGCGATCGTGATCGCCAGCCCGGCCGTGGTCTTGAAGCGGCGAGGCAGCATCTCCGTGATCCGACGACCCGTCTTCAGGACCAGCGTGGCGATCGGCCCCCGCTTCTCACTGAGGTTGATCGTGGTCCGGATCGCGTCGCGCAGCACGAACACCGCCATGGCGGCACCCAGCGCGATCAGCATCGACGGTCCTGCGAACGGGGCGACCGGCAGCCAAGCGGCTCGGTGCCGGCGGCGCGGCGTCGACCTCTGGCCGTGCGTCCCGGCCGCTATCGTCGGATGGCCGTACGACGCGGCGCGAGCACGCGCGACGAGGGGAACCGACGTGCGCTTCCTTGACGACCGAGAGCCGACCACCGACCTGACCTACGAGGACGTGTTCCTCGTGCCCGGCCGCTCCGACGTCGGCTCACGCCTGGACGTCGATCTCGCCAGTGCCGACGGCACCGGCACGACGGTGCCGCTGGTGGCGGCCAACATGACCGCGGTGTCGGGCCGGCGCATGGCGGAGACGCTCGCCCGGCGCGGCGGCCTGGCGGTGCTGCCCCAGGACATCCCGCTGGACATCGTGGAGGACGTCGTCGCGTGGGTGAAGTCGCGTCACCCCGTGCTCGAGACGCCCATCACGTTGGCGCCCACCGACACGGTCGGGGACGCGCTGCAGCTGATCAACAAGCGGGCCCACGGTGCGGTGATCGTCGTCGAGGACGGCGCACCGGTCGGGGTCGTCACGGCCGTCGACCTCGACGACGTCGACCGCTTCATGCAGGTGGGCCGGGTGATGTCGCCGTCACCGATGACCCTGCCCGACACGGTCGATCCCCGGACCGCCTTCGACCGGCTGGCGGAGGCACGCCACCGGCTCGCTCCGGTCGTGGACGGCCGTGGTGCGCTGGTGGGCCTGCTCACCCGCACCGGGGCGCTGCGTTCCACCCTCTACCGCCCCAGCCTCGACCGCGGCGGGCGGCTGCGCATCGCCGCGGCCGTGGGCGTCAGCGGGGACGCGGGCGACAAGGCGGCCCGGCTGCTCGCCTTCGGGGTGGACGTGCTGGTGCTGGACACGGCCCACGGCCACCAGAGCCGCATGCTGGACGCGCTGAAGGCCGTGCGTGCGCTGGACCCGGCGGTTCCGGTGGTCGCCGGCAACGTCGTCACCGAGCAGGGCGTCGCCGACCTGGTGGAGGCGGGTGCCGACATCGCCAAGGTCGGGGTCGGACCCGGGGCGATGTGCACCACCCGGATGATGACCGGCGTCGGCCGGCCGCAGTTCTCGGCCGTGCTCGCCTGCGCCCGCGAAGCGCACCGCCTGGGTGCGCACGTGTGGGCGGACGGTGGTGTCCGCCACCCGCGGGACGTGGCGCTCGCGTTGGCCGCCGGGGCGTCCAACGTGATGGTGGGCTCGTGGTTCGCGGGCACCCACGAGTCGCCCGGCGACCTGGAGCACGACGCGGACGGACGTGCCTTCAAGCGCTCGTTCGGCATGGCCTCGGCCCGCGCGGTCAAGCAGCGCACGGAGGGCGAGGACGCGTTCGAGCGGGCCCGCAAGGGGCTGTTCGAGGAGGGCATCAGCTCCGGGCAGATGTACCTCGACCCCGACCGCCCCGGCGTCGAGGACCTCATCGACACGATCATCGCCGGGGTGCGCAGCGCCTGCACCTACGCCGGGGCGCACGACCTGCCGACGTTCGCCGAGCAGGCCGTGGTCGGGGTGCAGACCCGGTCCGGCTACGCCGAGGGCCGCCCGCTCGCACGCGGCTGGTGACCCGGGAAGGGCGCCGCTGCGGGTGCGGTGGTCACCTGCCACGGCTGCGACGTCACGCCCGCTGCGGGTGCGGTGGTCACCTGCCACGGCTGCGAGGTCACGCCCGCTGCCGGTGCGGTGGTCACCTGCCACGGCTGCGAGGTCACACGCCCGCTGCGGGTGCGGTGGTCGCCTCCGCAGGGGGCGCTTCGCTCGCTCTCGGTTCGCGCCGGGGGCGCTCCCGAGATAGCCCCTGCCACGGCGACCACCCCACCCTCCGCTCCGGGGTCGGCCCCGCGCGCCGTCCCCCCGGGCTGGACGCGTCGGATCCGTCCGGTCGCGCCTGCCGGCAACGGTCGCGCGTCGCTGCCGCGGCGTGGCACCCAGCCGCGACCGTTGCCGGCTCCCGCGACCGAACGACCCGCGCGGTGCCGCCGGGGCCAACCGCCGCAACGGCCGAGGGAGCGGAGGGGCGGGTGGTCGCCGTAGCAGGGGCTGTGAGCGAGCGAAGCGATGCTCACGAGTGGAGCCGAGTGTCAGGGGCGGAACGCCCCCTGCGAAGGCGACCACCCGGCCCGCAGCGGGGGCATGGACGCGACCCGGCCCCGGGCGGGGGCAGGGACGCCGCCCGCCCCGGACCGCGGGCGCGGGGCGTCAGGCCTTGGTGATCTCGTCGATGCGTGCGAGGACGTCGTCGGTCAGCTTCGGCAGCACCTCGAGGGCCGCCATGTTCTCGTGCACCTGCTCGACCCGCGACGCGCCGGTGATGACGGTGGACACGTTCGGGTTCTTCGCGCACCAGGCGATGGCCAGCTGGGCGAGCGAGCAGCCGAGTTCGTCGGCGACGCCCTTGAGCTCACGCACGATCGCGTTCTGCTGCTGATCGGTCAGGCGCTCCGCGAGCCAGCCGAACCCCTCGAGCGCGCCGCGGCTGCCCTCCGGGACGCCGTCGAGGTACTTGCCCGTGAGCAGGCCCGACGCCAGCGGCGACCAGATCGTGGTGCCCAGCCCGACGTCCTCGTAGAGGCGCGCGTACTCCTGCTCGACGCGCTCGCGGTGGAACAGGTTGTACTGCGGCTGCTCCATCACCGGCTTGTGCCAGCCATGGCGGTCGGCGACGTCCCAGGCGGCGCGGATCTCGTCGGCGCTCCACTCCGAGGTGCCCCAGTACAGCGCCCAGCCGCGCTCGATAGCGTCCGACATGGCGCGGACGGTCTCCTCGATGGGCGTGTCGGGGTCGGGCCGGTGGCAGTAGATGAGGTCGAGGTACTCCAGGCCGAAGCGCTCGAGCGAGGCCTCGATCGCCTCCAGCAGGTACTTGCGGTTGAGCGTGTTCTTGCTGTTGGGACCCGCGTGGAGGCCCCAGAAGTACTTCGACGAGACGAGGTAGCTGTGGCGCGGCCAGTCGAGCTCCTGGATCGCCTGGCCCATGATCCGCTCGGACTCGCCGCCGGCGTAGGCCTCGGCGTTGTCGAAGAAGTTCACGCCGGCCTGGTAGGCGGCGTCGAGGCACTCGACCGCCTTCTGGACGTCGACCTGGTTCTTGAACGTCACCCACGAGCCGAACGACAGCACGCTGACCTTGATGCCGGCGTTGCCGAGACGGCGGTACTGCATCTCCATGCTGGGACTCCGAGGATCGGGACGGGATCGGGAGGTTCGTGTCGCCTGGCAGCCTAGGACGGGCGGACCGGGTGCCACCAGGCGCCCCGGTACGGTCCGCCGGACGACGTCGACAGGCAGGAGACCGCATGGTGCGGGTGCTGGTGACGGGTGCGACCGGGTTCGTCGGTGGACGGGTGGCGCGGGCGCTGCGGGCACGCGGCGACGAGGTGACCGCGACGGTGCGCACGCCCAGCACGGACCTGGACGCCCTCGGGGTCACGCAGCCGGTCGTACCGATCACCGACGTCGACGGCCTGACCACCGCGATGCGAGGGGCCGATGCGGTCGTCCACGCGGCGGCGACCTCCGGTCCGGACCTGGACACGGCCCGTGAGGTCAACACCCACGGCACGCGCGCGCTCGTGACGGCCGCCCTCGCCGCCGGCGTCGGGCGGTTCGTGCACGTGTCCACGACCTCCGTGTACGACCTCGAGGCGATCGGTGACGCGGAGGTCGCCGAGAACGCACCGCTGGTGGGCGCCGACGACGCGGCCGCCAGCGGCGGAGCCGGCAGCCCGTACGCCGTGACGAAGGCGGAAGCCGAGGCCGAGGTCGTGCGCGGTGGGCGGCAGGGACTCTCGATCGCGATCCTGCGACCCCCCGCCGTGCTGGGCGCCGGTCCGACCTCGACCTGGGGGACGCGGATCCCGCAACGCTACGCCGACGGCGAGTTGCCGCCACGACCGGCGGAGACGACGTTCGGATGGGTCCACGTCGACGACCTGGTCGACGCGGTCCTGGCGGCGCTCGACGACGAGGCGCAGGCGACGGTGAACGTGGTCGGAGGCCACACGACCTTCGGCCGCTACCTCGCGAGCCTCCGCGAGTTCGTGCCCGCCCCGCCCGCCACCTCGGCGATCAGCGACGGTGCGCCGTGGCAGGGCTCCTACGCGACCGAGCGCCTGCCCGGGGTGTTCGGGGTCCGCCCGTCGCGCGACTTCGCCACGGCGATGGCCGAGATCCAGGCATCTTGGACCTGATGGACCCCCCTCATGTACGCCCGGCCCCTGTCCGGGCAGGCACCCCGCCCCCACGGCGCGTACGGTCGCGGCCGACCTCACGCACGGTTCCCGCGACACACCACCAAGTGTGACGAACGTGGACGATACGACGACCAGCCAGCAACTCGCCGGACGCTACGTGCTGCACGACCAACTCGGTTCGGGCGGCGCGGGCTCGGTGTGGCGTGCCCACGACGAGGTGCTCGACCGCACGGTCGCGGTCAAGCTCCTGCACCGCGAGCTGGCTCGCGAGCCGGAGACGGCGGCCCGGTTCCGGGCCGAGGCCGCCGCGGCCGCCAAGCTCACGCATCCCCACGCGGTCATCGTCTACGACATCGGCACCTCCGACGGCTGCGACTACCTCGTGATGGAGCTGGTCGAGGGCGGCACGCTGGGGGACGTCCTGGCGCAGGGGCCGCTGCCGGCGGGGGTCGCGGCGGCGCTCGGCGCCCAGATCGCCCGGGCCCTGGGCACCGCCCACGGCCGTGGGCTGGTGCACCGCGACGTCAAGCCCGCCAACGTGCTGGTGACCCGGGACGGGATCGCCAAGGTGGCCGACTTCGGCATCGCCCGCGCGCTCGGCGAGGCGACGTCGCGGCTGACGACACCGGGCCAGGTGGTGGGCACGGCCCGCTACCTCGCCCCGGAGCAGCTGCGCGACGAGGCCATCGACGCCCGCGCCGACGTGTACGCGCTGGGCCTGCTGCTGCACCAGATGGTCACGGGACGCCAGCCGTTCGGGGATGGCACGGCCGTCGAGGTGGCTGCCCGCCGGCTCGTCGCGGACGGGCTGCCGCGCGTGTCGACCCTGATGGCCGGGGTGCCGCCCGCGCTCGACGACGTGATCGCCCGCGCGACCGCGCTGGAGCCGGACGACCGGTACACCGACGGCTCCGCGCTGGCGGCCGCGCTGGCGCCATTGGCCGCCCCGCAGGCCGCGACGGAGTTGGCGTCCCGCATCCGCCGGGTGCGGCGCACGCCGACGGCCGCCACGCCGCCGATCACGCCGCCCTCGCGTGCCGACGCGGCGGCGGCCGGTACCGCGGCGCTGCCGCCGCTCGAGGGCGAGGCGGCGGCCCCCGTGTCACGCCCGGCAGCGTCGCCCGACGAGGCCGAGGCCACACGGCGGCACCGACCCGTCGGCGTGGCGGCCGGCGGTGCCGGGCGCGCCGCCGCGACCGGTACCGGCGCCGGCGGCGGCCACGTGGACCGGACCAGCGCGCTGACCGCCGAACCCGACGTCGACGACGCGCCGCAGGACACCGGCCGGCGGCGACGCTGGCTGCCGGTGCTGGCGGTGCTGGCCGCGCTGCTGCTCGGCGTGTGGCTCGTCTGGTCGGGCGTGTTCGGCGGCGACGGTGACGACCTGGCCGACGACACCGACGCGCCGGCCGAGGACCCGGCCGACGACGAACCCGCGCAGGCCGAGCCCCTGCAGATCCAGCAGGCCGGCGACCACGATCCGTTCGGTGGCGGCAGCGAGAACCCGGACCAGGTCGACAACGCCTTCGACGGCGACCCGGGCACGACCTGGCGGACCGTCGGCTACAACAACAACCCGGCGCTCGGTGGCCTCAAGCCGGGGGTCGGGCTGTGGGTCGATCTCGGCGACACCCACACCCTCGACGAGGTCGTGGTCACGACCGAGCATCCCGGCTACGACCTGACCGTCTACGTCGGCGACGAGCCGCCGTCCGGCGGCGACGACCCCGATGCCTGGGGCGAGGCGGTCGGCACCGTCGGCGACGGGAGCGCGGAGGAGGCGATCTCGCTCGACGACGGCACCGAGGGACGCACGGTGCTGCTGTGGTTCACCTCGCTGGGGCCCGACGACGGCCGCTTCCGGGGCAGCGTGGCCGAGGTCGAGGTGCACGGCTCGTAGCGCCGGACGCGCGCATACGATGGGAACTGCCCCCATCCGCCATGTCCGAGAGAGCCGTGACGACGACCATGCCGCCAGCCATGCCCGGATCACGACGGGCGGTCCCCGACCGCCTGACCGACGAGCAGGCGGCCCGGTTGCGCTGGCTCCTG
This sequence comes from Egicoccus sp. AB-alg2, assembly GCF_041821065.1. Lineage (NCBI taxonomy): Bacteria > Bacillati > Actinomycetota > Nitriliruptoria > Egicoccales > Egicoccaceae > Egicoccus > Egicoccus sp. AB-alg2. The sequence continues at coordinate 119,149 of NZ_JBGUAX010000005.1, forward strand.
GAGGACCCGGTCCACTGGGTGCGGCGCACCAAGTGGGAGGACTTCCTGCTGCAGGGCAACGAGGCGGTCGTGGTGGAGACCGACAGCCTCACCAGTGACCAGAAGGTCGCGGCGCTCGCGTGGCTGCGCCAGCAACGGCACCGTCTGTACGCCGTGCTCGAAGGCGGCAGCCGCGCGCCCGACGGCTGGCTGGAGAGCTTCCCGCTCTATGACCGCCTGGGTGGCGAGGTCGGCCAGGTCGCCGCTCATCGCGGCTAGCCCTCAGGCCCGGTCGGAGGGGGCGTCCAGCACCTCGGGCCGCGGCTCGTCGGGCCGCTGCACGACCACCGGCGCCGGGTCCTCGTCGAGGTGGCCGCGCCGGCCCCCCAGCGGGTGCGGACCACCGACGTCGGTCTGGTGCCGCAGGCGCAGTTCGTTGGTGACGGCGGAGGCCACCGCGGCCAGCGGCACGGCCAGGAACGCCCCCACCACACCGACCAGCACGGTCCCGGCGATCAGCACCGCCAGCACCACCATCGGGTGCAACGGCACGGCCCGGCGCATGATCAGGGGCTGTAGCAGATCGGACTCGACCTGCTGGACGACCACGACGATCAGCAGGACGATCAGGGCGGTGCCGGCGCCCCCGTCGGCCAGCGCCACCAGCACGGCCACGAGGCCCGACACGAACGCGCCGACGATCGGCACGAACCCGCCGATGAAGACCAGCACGGTCAGCGGCAGCACCAGCGGGACCCCGACGATCGCCAGGCCGATGCCGATGCCGACGGCGTCGATCAGGGCGACCAGCGCGGTCCCGCGCACGTAACCGGCCGACGCGTCCCACGCGCGTGCGCCCAGGGCCTGCAGGGTGTCCCGGTGGACGTCGGGCGCCCGGGCGAGGAACCAGGCCCAGATCCGCTCGCCGTCCTTGACCAGGAAGAACAGCAGGATCACGGCGAGGATCAGGGCGGCGAGGAACTCGAGGGTCGTGGCCAGCACCGCCAACGCCCCGATGGCCAGCGGACCCTGCTGCTCCTCGGCCTGGGCGAGCACCTGCTCCCCCAGGGCCTGCAGCTGCGCCTGCTCGAACCCGAGCGGGCCGGTCTCCAGCCAGTCGAGCAGGTCCTGCAGCGCGATCAGCACGGTCGGGATCAGTTCACGGGTCTGCTCGATGAACGTCGGCACCAGCGCCAGCAGCCCCGTGACCGCGACGGCCACGCCCCCGAAGACGACGAGGAACGACGCGAACGCCGGGCGCCAGCCGCGACGCATGAGCCAGCGCGCCGGCGGCGACGCGAGGGTCGCCAGGATCAGCGCGACGATCAGCGGGACGGTCACCAACGACAGTCGGGTGGCGACCTGCACGAACACGGCAGCGCCGAGCACGAGCAGCAGCAGCCGCCAGGTCCAGGCCGCGGCCGTTGCCAGCCACGACGGCACCAGATCCTGCTCTCGCACCGGTGCGCTCACGCTGCGGCTCCCCGATCACCCCTGGAGCGGGCAGCTTAGAGGCCGGGTCAGCCGGCCCGACGGAACGAGGCCGCCGTGAGGGACACCTCCGCGCCACGGCCGTCCAGGGCCCGGCGCAGGTCGGCGATGAGGGCGTCGGCGGCGCCACCGTCGAGGTAGGCCAGCGCCATCGAGCCGTACTCGCGTCCGTCCTTGAGCAGGAACCGCACGGAGGGTGAACCACCCTCGGTCCGGCCACCCGCGTCGATCCGTCGTAGGGCGTCGAGCGGCAGCCGGTGCGTCCGCCAGAACGTGCGGACCCGCACCTGCTCGGCGTCGGTGTCGACCCGCACACCGGTCCGCAAGGCCCGCAGGGCCCCCAGCAGGATGACGGCCGCGGCGGCCTGCCCCCCGACCGTCGGCGCGGCGGTGAGGCCGGCCACGACCATGCCGACCCCGACGCCGGCCAACATCACCGGCACCAGGACGAGCGACCTGCCGATCCACGAACCTGTCACGCAGCACCCCCCGTGCGACGCTGCCACGAGCGTCGGGGGCGACACCGCTCACGTCAACGACCGGTCACCGGCCGGGTGGCCGCTCGCGCGGGCGTCGCGCGTTCAGGGCCACAGCGCCACGGCGACCGGCGCGACGACCAGCGCGGGCAACAGGTTCGCCACCCGGATCGCGCGGATCTCGAGCAGGCGCAGCCCGATCCCGACCACGAGGAAGCCGCCGACGGCGCCGACGGTCGCGACCATCACCTCGGTGGTCCACGGGCCGACGGCGGCGGCCGCCAGCGTCAGGCCGCCCTGGTACAGCAGCAGCGGCAGGGCGGCGAAGGCCACGCCCAGGCCCAGGGCGGAGGCGAACGCCAGCGCCGCGAACCCGTCGAGCACGGACTTCACCGACAGCAGCTGCATGCTGCCGGTCAGCCCACCCTCGACCGCGCCGAGCACGGCCAGCGGCCCGACGCACACCAGCAGGGTGGTGACGACGAATCCCTCGACGAACCGGTGCCGGGCGCCCTCGGCGTCTGGGCCGTGCGCGGCTGCGGCATCCGGGCCGCGGCCGAGCACCGCGTCGCGCAGGCGCTCACCGAGCCGGGTCAGCCGCGCCTCGACGTCGACGGCCTCGCCGACCAGGCCGCCCACCAGCAGGGAACCGAGCACGAGGAGCACCGCGCCACGTCCGAGGTGACCGGCCAGTTCCGGCCCGAAGGTGTCCAGCGCGTCGGCGATGCCGAGGACGACGACGAAGAGACCGAGCAGGTCGGTGACCGTCGTCCGGACACGCGCGGGCAGCCGGCCGCCGACGGCGGTGCCGGCCAGGGCGCCCACGACGATGGCGCCGACGTTCAGGAAGGTCCCGGTCACAGCCGGCGCAAGGTACTCGGTCCGGCGACCAGCTCCGTCACGGGCGGGCGGCGAGGGCGTGGAACGCGATGGCGCCGGCCGCGGCCACGTTGAGCGAGTCGACGCCGTGGTGCATCACGATCCGTGCGGCATGGGTGGCGGCGCCGACCGCGGCCGGGGTCAGACCGGGCCCCTCCGCACCCAGCAGGACCGCGACCCGCGCGCCCGGCCGCGGCATGGTGGCCAGGTCGGCCGCGTCGTCGCGGGGGGTGAGTGCCACGGTCGCGAAGCCCGCCTCGTGCAGCCGCGGCATCGTCAGGTCCAGCGGCGGCACCCATGCGAAGGGCACGTGCAGGACGTGCCCCATGGACACCCGCACGGCGCGCCGGTACAGCGGATCGGCACACCCCGGCGCCAGCAGGACCGCGTCGACGCCCAGCCCGCGGGCCGACCGGAACAGCGTGCCGAGGTTCTCGTGGTCGTTCAGCCCCTCGAGCACCGCCACGGTGCGCGCGCCGACCAGGACGTCGTCGAGGTCGGGCGCCGGCCGGCGCCCCCCACAGCCCAGCACGCCCTGGTGCAGCCGGAAGCGCACGAGCGCGTAGAGCAGCTGGCGCGTGACGACGTAGACGGGCAGCTGCTCGTGGCCGGCCAGGTCGGCCAGCATCGTCTCCAGCTGCTCCTCGACGACCAGCACCGACCGCGGCGGGTAGGCCGAGCGGAGCAGCTCCCGGACGACGTTGGGCCCCTCGGCGATGAACACCCCGAGCTGGTGCTCATAGCGCTTGCGCAGGGCCGGGTCGTTGAGCGCGGCGTAGTCGGCGAGGCGCTCGTCGTCCGGATCGTCGATCCGGACCACGTTCACGACCCGTCGCGCTCCCGTCGCCGGCGCTGGGCGTCGGCCCGCGCCGCCGCCTCGGCCTGGGCGACCGTCGGCGCGCTGCCACCCAGGTGGGCGGGCTGCCACCAGGTGTCGTCCGGACCGCTGGGCACCTGCGGGTACGTGCGCTGGAGCTCGTCGACCAGGTCGCCGATGGCGGCCATCAGCCGCTTGTGGACCTCGAGCGGGTCGTCGTCGGCGGTGTAGGCGATCCGCGGGCCGAAGGCGACCGTGACGACCAGGTTGCGGAACAGGCGCGGCTTGCGGCCCTTGGTGAACACGCGTTGCGTGCCCCACACCGCCCCGGGGATCAGCGGGACGCCGGCCTCCATGGCCATGCGCACGGCACCCGGACGGCCCGCCAGGGGCACGAACGAGCGGCTGATCGTGCCCTCGGGAAACATCCCGACGAGGTCGCCGGCGGCCAGTGCCTCGCCGACCTCGCGCAGCGCGACCCGCGTGTTGCCGGCCCGGTCGACCGGGATGTGGCCCATGGCGCGCATCAGCGGGCCGGACACCTTGTGGTCGAAGACCTCACGTTTGGCGACGAAGCGCAGGCGGCGCTTGCCCTGCTCGCGCACGCCGTAGCCGGCGAACACGAAGTCGAGGTAGCCGATGTGGTTGGTCGCGACGACGGCGGGCCCGGACGCGGGCACGTGCTCGTGCCCAGTCACCCGGACCTTCCAGTTCAGGACCCGGAACGCGGCGAGGACGGTGCCGATGACACCTGTGTAGACGGGGTTCACCCGGGGCTTCCTTCGTCAGACCGGCTGCGTCCACCCATGGGGGTCGGCCGCCTCACCACGCTGGACGGCGAGCAGCGCGTCGCGCAAGCGTGCCGTGTTGGGGCCCATGCCGCCGTCGCCCACCATGACCCGACGACCCTCGTGCACGAGGTGGCCGACGGGTGCCAGCACGGCGGCGGTGCCGGCGAGGGCGGCCTCGCCGGTGTCGGCCCAGGCCAGCACCTCGTCGACCGTGATGTCGCGCTCGTCGACCTGGTAGCCGAGGTCCCGGGCGATCGTGAGCACGGAGTCGCGGGTCACCCCGTGCAGGAACGACCCGTCGAGCGCCTTGGTGATCACGCGGCGGTCGTCGAGCAGCAGGAAGTTGGCCGCGCCGGTCTCCTGCACGTCGCCGTCGGGCGCGAACAGCACCTGGTCGGCGCCGTGCTCGGCCCGGGCACGGCGCGTGACGCCGAGCGCCATCGCATAGTTCGCGCCGGACTTCACCTGCCCGAACTGGGGTGTCGTCCGCGGCAGGCGCGTCTCCACGGCCAGCGTCAGCCCGCCGCCGTCGCCCCGGAAGTAGTCGCCGACCGGGCTGGCCAACACGTACAGCAACGCCTCGGCCGACGGCGCCGCCGCCGCACCGATGTTGGGCTCGGTCCCCAGCAGGACGGGCCGCAGGTACAGCGCGCCCGGCACGGCCGGCACGACATCGAGGTTGGCCGCCACCACGTCGTGGAGCGCCCTGGTCACCAGCTCCAGCGGCGGGACGGGCAGCGAGAGCAACGCGGCCGAGGCACGCAGGCGCTCGGCGTGGCGCGGCGCCCGGAACAGGCGCACCTTGCCGTCGATGCCGGGATGCGCCTTCAGGCCCTCGAAGCAGGCGCTGCCGTAGTGCAGCGCGTGCGCGGCGGGGTGAAGCGCCAACGGCCCGGTCTCGACCAGCTCCACGTCGCCGAAGACGCCGTCGGTGGTGGTGGCCTGAATCATCCGGGGCGCCATGACCGTGCCGAAGGCCGGTGCCGTCGTCGCCGAACCGCTCATCGCCGCTCCTCCACGCCTGTCGGGCCTCGCGGATCGTAACCGCCGCCCGGGGCGCCACCCGCGTCGGCGCGCGAGCCGGCCGCACCGGCGACCTGCCGGCCGTACCCGGCCGCGGGCACCTTCCGACGTCGGTGGCCGGGCACCGTCCGTGCGATCAACGGCGGAGCAAGCCCGCCCCGTTCGTACATACGCGCGCCCTGGTTCGTGCTCCGAGGGGCCGTTACACCTGTCTGCGACCGGAACGAACCGCCTCACCAACCGGAGGAACACCGTGTACATCGGCCTCGGAACCCTGCTGCTCATCATCATCCTCATCCTGCTGTTCGCCTGATCCCCACACCCGCCTGTTACGACGGGGGAAGGACACGGCATGGCAGTGGACGTGAAGAGCGACACCGATCGGGTCCGTGAGGAGTTCGACGGCCTGTCGAACGCGACGCAGGTGTTCATCTGGTGCCTCGTCGGGCTCGGCGTGATCGTCGGACTCCTGCTCGGCGGCGCCGTCGGGTACGGCGTGGCCGTCGAGGACGTCGAGGGTCGCGACTGCATCGAGCACGACGGAGAGCTCTACTGCGCCGACGACGGCGCGGCGGGCGACGACACCGGCGAGACCGGCTGAGTCGCACCGCGACTTCGACCTGACGAGGACGGGCGGCCACCACGAGCCGCCCGTCCTCGCGTTCGCGGCCGGCACGCTGCCGCGCCGCTTCCCGCTCCGACCGAGGACCACACGTGAGCGACCGCGACTACGACGTGGTGCTGTTCGGCGCCACCGGCTTCACGGGCCGCCTGGTGGCCGCCCACCTCGCCCGCCGCGTCACCGGCACCACCACCCGGTGGGCGGTCGCCGGACGCGACCGCAGCCGCCTTCAGCGGCTGGTCGCCGAGCTGCCGGGCGACCCACCGGCGATCGAGGTCGTCGACCTCGCCGACGACGCCGGTCTGCGCGCGCTGACGGCCCGCACCACGGTGGTCGCCACGACCATCGGACCCTACGCCCGCCTCGGCGAGCCCATCGTCGCCGCCTGTGTCGACACCGGCACCGACTACGCCGACATCACCGGCGAGCCCGGCTTCGTCGCGCTCGTGCGCGACCGCTACGGCGAGGCGGCCCACCGCGCCGGCGTGCGCCTGGTCACCTGCTGCGGCTTCGACTCGGTCCCGCACGACCTGGGTGCGCAGTTCACGGCCGCGCTGCTCCCCCAGGACGCCGAACTCGAGGTCCGCGGCTACGTCGAGGCCAACGCGCGCTTCAGCGGCGGCACGGCGCACAGCGCACTGGAAGCGGTCGCCTCCCGCCGGCTGGGTGGTGCCGGGCGGCCCGGTCCGGGCGCGCCCGAACTGCGGCCCGTCCGGGCGTTGCCGCCGCGCGTGCACCGGGCCGTCGACGGTGTCGTGACGGGCTACGGCGTGCCGTTGCCGACGGTCGACCCCGCCATCGTCCTGCGCTCCGCCCGGGCGCTGCCCGGGTACGGCGCGTCGTTCGCCTACGGCCACTACGCCGCCATCCGGCACCTGCCGGTGGCGGCCGCGGGAGTCGTCGGCGCCGGCTTGTTCGCCACCGCGGCGGCGCTGCCCCCGACCAGGGTGCTGCTGCGGCGGGTGCTGCCCGCCGCCGGCGACGGCCCGTCGGAAGCGGTCCGTGCCCGCAGCCGGTTCGCCGTGACGTTCGTCGGCCGGGGCGACGGCCAGCAGGTCGTCACGCGCGTGTCGGGCGGCGATCCCGGCTACGACGAGACCGCCCGGATGCTCGGGGAGGCGGCGCTGTCGCTCGCACAGGACGGTCGGGGGGAACTGGCCGGTGCCCTCACCCCGGCCATGGCCCTCGGCCACCACTACCGCACCCGGCTCACGCACCAGGGCCTGCGGTTCGAGGTGCTCGAGCCCGCCGTCTCGGCGGCGTGATCCATGTCGGGATCTCGCCCGCTCGCGCGACCGCTGCACCTGGAACGGCCGGTGTGGTCGCTCCCGTCCCTGGCCCGGTTCGCCGCCTGGGCAGCCCTGCTCGTCCTCGTCCTGGTGGGCGTCGGGCGGTGGCTGGCGACCAGCCCCGTCCCCGCCGGTGACGCCGCCGCGCTGGAGGCCGTGGCCGGGGTGCGGACGGGCTGGAGCGTGACGGCGGCGCGGACGTTGACGTTCCTCGCCGACCTGTGGGTCGTCGCCGCGGTCACGGTCGTGCTGGGCCTGCTGGTCTACCGGCGGGTGCGCCGCCTGGATCTGGTGTGGCTGGTGCTGGCCGCGGTCGGCGGCGCGCTCGTGGTGACCGGGGTCGTCAAGTTCGTGACCGACCGTGCGCGACCGGACGGGGCGTTGGTCGGCACCATCAGTTCGTCGTTCCCGTCGGGGCACAGTGTCCGCGGCATGGTCGTCTACGGGCTCGTCGCCTGGTTCCTGCTGCGCTGGGCGTCCGGCTGGTGGCGCCACCTCGGCATCGCCGTGGCGCTGCTGCTGGCGGTGGCCACCGGCTGGAGCCGCGTGTGGTTGGCCGTCCACTGGCCCAGCGACGTGCTGTTCGGCTACGCGCTGGGGATCGCCTGGCTCATGGTGACCCTGTCGGTCACCCGCCCGGGTGGTGGGACCCGTCCTCGCCCGCAGGACGGCCGGGTCCCGTCCCCTGCGGACCCGTAGCGCGACGCCTACGGTCGGGCCATGGACGCGCTGACCTGTCTCGCCCTGAACTGCACGCTCAAGCCGGAGGGGCCGTCGAACACGGACCTGCTGCTGCGGCAGACCCTCGACGCCCTGGCGGCGCACGACGTCACCGGCGAGGTGGTGCGGGTCGCCGCCCACGACGTCCAGCCGGGGGTCACCTCCGAGGCGCAGGGCCCCGGTGACGACTGGCCGGCCCTGCGCGAGCGGGTACTGGCGGCCGACGTGCTGCTGCTCGGCACGCCGATCTGGCTCGGCAACCCGTCCTCGGTGTGCAAACGCGTCCTGGAACGCATGGATGCCTTCATCAGCGAGACCGACGACGAAGGGCGCATGCTCACGTTCGGCAAGGTCGCCGGCGTGGTCGTGACGGGCAACGAGGACGGCGCCCACAACGTGGCGGCCCAGCTCTTCCAGGGCCTCTCCGACATCGGCTTCACCATTCCGGCCAACGCCGTCACGTACTGGGTCGGGGAGGCGATGGGGTCCGTGGACTACGGCGACCTCGACGAGACGCCGCAGAAGGTGGGCCAGACCACCCGGACGATGGCGACGAACCTGGCCCACGTCGCCCGGCTCCTGCGCGCGCAGCCCTACCCGCCCGCCGGTTGACGGCGGGCCAGGCCGATGGGTGCCGACGCACGCGCCGTCGCACACGACCTCGGGCTGCTGCTGTTCGTCCCTGTGGGACTCGTCATCGGGACGGTGCCGGTCGCCGTGGCGGTCGGCGAGTGGCACGCCCTGCCGCCGCTGCTGATGGTCGCCGCCGCGGCCGGCGTGTGCGGGACCCTGCTCGTCCGCCGGTTCCGGGACGCGCGCACCTCCCACGCGTGGCCGGCCGTGGAGATCGTCGCGCTGGGCTGGCTGCTGCTGGCGGTCGCCGGCGCCGCCGTGCTGTGGGGCATCGGCACCGCGGCAGGGATGGACGACGCCGACCGCGTGTTCCGCGATCCCGGCAACGCGCTGTTCGAGGCGATGTCCGGGACGACCAGCACCGGGCTGTCCATGGCCGACGGCATCGAGTCCCAGCTGTCGCGGACGGTGCAGTGGTGGCGGTCGCTGCTGCAGTGGACCGGTGGCGTGGGCGTGGTGCTCTTCGCCATCGGCTTCACCCACACCGCGTCCAACGTGCGCGCCCTCTACGAGGCGGAGGGCCGGACCGACGACCTCGGCGGCGACGTCCGGGTCACCGTCCGGCGCACCTTCGGGATCTACGCGGGGCTGACCGCCGCGGCGGTCCTGGCGCTGCTGGCCACCGGCCACACCCCGTGGCAGGCCGTCAACCACGGGCTGACCGGCCTGTCGACGGGCGGATTCACGGTCACCGACGACAGCATCGCCGGCTTCGGCACGGCCACGCGCGTGGTCGTCATGGTCATCATGAGCCTCGGGGCCGTGACGTTCGTCGGCCACCACGTGCTGTTCGTGCAGCGGGACGTCCGCCGGTTTACCCGCCTCACCCCGGTGCGGGTGCAGGGCCTGCTGCTGGCGGCCGGGCTGGCGACCGCCGTCGCCCTGGCCGCCCGGGCGGCCGACCTGGCGCCCGCCGACGCCGCGTTCCAGTGGGTCAGCGCCACGGCGACGGCCGGGTTCAGCGTGGCACCGGAGCAGGCGGCCTGGCCGACCCCGTTGCTGCTCCTGCTGGTGCTGGCCATGGTCGTCGGCGCCCCGAGCGGTTCCACCGGGGGTGGCGCCAAGCAGGACCGCGTCGCCTGGCTGGTCAAGGCCGGCCTCGCCCGCCTGCGGCACGGCGGCCGACCCGGCCAGCTGCACTGGGACGGCGACGAGGTGGCGCCCGCCGCCCGGCGCGAGGCGGTCGAGCACGCCGCCGCCGTGGTGGCTCTGTGGCTGGTGACGCTGGCGATCGGCTCGGCTTTGCTGGCCGCCACCACCGACGCGCCTCTGCGCCAGGTGGTGTTCGACGCGGCGTCCGCACTCGGCAACGTCGGCCTGGACGCCGAGGTGGTCGACGCCGAGCTGCCAGGGCTCGGCAAGGGCACCCTCGCGGCGCTCATGTACCTCGGGCGCCTCGAGTTGCTGGTCGCGCTGACGCTGGCGGCCCAGCACGAACACGCGACCTGACCGCCGCCGACGCCCACCGCCCCGAGGGGCCCGCCAGCCCGCATGGGCGTCAGCGGAAGCGCTGCTCGCGGAAGGGGTCGGCGACGTCGTGGTAGCCGCGCTCCTCCCAGTAGCCGGGCACGTCACGGTCGAGCAGACGGATCTCCGTGACCCACTTCACGCTCTTCCAGCCGTAGCGCGACGGGACCACCAGCCGCAGCGGACCGCCGTGCTCGCGCGCCAGCGGCTGGCCGTCGTGGGCCCAGGCGACCAGGACGTCGTCGCGGCGCAGCACCTCGAGGTCGAGGTTGGCGGTGTAGGCCGGGTGGCCGGCGACCACCGCGTGCGTGGCCGACGGCTTGGCGCCGGCCCGGTCGAGCAGGTCGCGGACACGCACGCCGGTCCAGTCGTTGTCGAGCCGCGACCAGCCGGTGACGCAGTGGAAGTCGCTGCGCTCGGTCACGGTCGACCGTTCCTGCAGCTCGGCCAGCGACCAGCGCTGCCGGCGCGCCACCAGGCCGGTGACGACCAGGCGCCAGTCGTGTGCCGGCGTGTCGGGCAGCCGGCCGACGTGCAGGACCGGGAAGCCGGCCGTCAGGTGCTGGTTCGGCGGGATCCGGGCGGGGTCGACGTCCCTCGTCGGCGCACGCCGCACCCCGGGCGATGGGCCCGAGAAGGCCGCCACCTGGGCCTGGTCGAGGTCGCCGACGCGCCGCGAGACCTGGCCGGCGAGCGACCGGCGGCGCTGATCGTCGCGGACGTCGGCCAGGGCGTCGCGGGCCTGTGCGAGCAGTTCGCCGACCTGCCCGACGACGGCCGCGTCGTCCCGGCGGGCCGGCGCGGCCTTCACGATGTCGTCGGCGCGGCGCAGCAGGTCGACGACGCGGGTCTCGGCGTCCATGCCGCCCCTCCTGGTCCGGTAGGCCGTGGTACGGGCAGCGAAGCACGCGTGCGGTCGTGCACGCGAACGGGAAGGCGCCGGCAACGGGAGGCGTTGTCCCGGTCCCGCCCTCCCCACCCTTCGAGGAGTCCGATCGTGCAGGTCGAGGTCTGGTCCGACGTGGCGTGCCCGTGGTGCGCCGTCGGCAAGCGCCGTCTGGAGGCCGCGCTGGCCCGCTTCGAACACCGCGACGAGGTGGACGTCCGCTGGCGCAGCTTCGAGCTGGACCCGGCGGCTCCGCCGGTGCGCGACGGCGACTACGCCAGGCGGCTGGCCGACAAGTACGGCTCGTCCCTCGACGCGGCCCGCGCGATGATCGACCGGATGACGGCGACGGCGGCCGCGGACGGCTGGCGTTTCCGATTCGACCGCATCCGGCCGGGCAACACGTTCGACGCGCACCGGCTGCTCCACCTCGCGGCCGAACGGGGTGTCCAGGACGCGGTCAAGGAGGCGCTGCTGTCCGCCTACCTCGAGGACGGCGTCGCCATCGGTGACCACGACGCGCTGGCGGCCGTGGCGGCGGCCGCGGGACTCGAGCCGGGCGAGGTCGGCGACGTGCTCGCCGGCGACCGCTACGCCGCCGAGGTCCGCGCCGACGAACAGCAGGCGCACGCGTTCGGGATCACCGGGGTGCCGTTCTTCGTCCTCGACCGCCGTTACGGGGTGTCCGGGGCGCAGCCGGCGGACGTGCTGCTGCAGGCCCTCCGGCAGGCCTGGAGCGAGCGGACGCCGCTGGCGATGGTGGGCGTCGACGCGCCCCGCGACCACGGGCACGTGCACGACCATGGGCACGACCACGGTGAGGCGTGTGCCGACGGCAGCTGCGCGATCTGATCCCCCGCTTGCCGCGCGGAGGGGCGGTCAGGTCGCGAGGCGCTCGATCAGGCCGGTGACGAACGCCTCGCAGGCGCGTAGCTGGTCGACGTCGATCCACTCGTCGGCGACGTGGGCCTGGTCGATCGAGCCGGGCCCGCACACGACCGTCGACAGGCCGGCCGCCTGGAAGTGACCGCCGTCGGTGCCGAACGCGACCGTCCGCGGCGGCCCGGTGTAGCCGGTCAGCTCGCGGCACAAGGTCTCCGCGGGGCCGCCGTCCTCGTCGGCCAGCGCCCGCGCCATCGCGTCGACGCGGAACTCGACCTCGCCGTCGCCGCTGCCGCGCCGGAGGGAGGGCAGCACTTCCTCGTCGGTGAACCGGCGGACCTGGTCGAGGATGGCCTCGCCGTCGTCGGCCGGCACGGGCCGGTACTCCCAGGTCAGCTCGCACCGGCGCGGGACGATGTTGATGGCCTGCCCGCCGGTCATCGTGGCCACGTTGAAGGTGGTGTACGGCGGGTCGAACCGCGGGTCGGCCGCGGCCGCCTCGTGCCGGCGTGCCAGTTCGTCGACGTACGCCGCGATCCGCGCGGCCGCCGCCACGGCGTTGGCCGCCTTCTGCGGCTGGCTGGAGTGAGCGTCACGGCCGTGGACGACGGTGGTGAAGGCCCGCACACCCTTGTGGGCGGTGACGACCTCCATCGAGGTCGGCTCGCCGATCACCACGGCCTCGGGTCTCGGCTGGGTCGCGACCAGCCGCTCGACGAGGCTCGGGGCGCCGACCGTGCCGACCTCCTCGTCGTAGGAGAACGCCAGTAGGACGGGGCGGCGCAGCCCAGCCCGCACCATCGTCGGCAGGGCGGCGAGCACGACGGCGAGGAAGCCCTTCATGTCCGTGACCCCGCGGCCGTAGAGGCGGCCGTCGTCGCCGCGGTGCACGGCGAACGGGTCCCGCGTCCACGGCTGACCCACGACGGGCACGCAGTCGGTGTGGCCGGACAGGACCACACCGCCCTCGACCTCGGGCCCGACCCGGGCGATCAGGTTCGCGCTGGTGCCGTCGGGGCTGGGCACCCGCTCGTGCGGTACGCCGTGGTCGTCGAGGAGGGCCTCGACGAAGTCCAGCAGTCGCAGGTTCGGGTGCCGGGCCGTGGTGTCGATGCCGACCAGGGTCTGCAACAGGTCGAGGGTGTCCAGCGCCGTGCTCCTGGAGTCGAGTGCGGACCGGACGCTAGCGAGGTGGCGGCAGCGCGGGTCAGGTGAACAGGCCGTCGAGCAGCTCCTGCTCCCGCTCGACCCAGGTCTTGACGTCGTCGCGGACCTCGGCGATCTCCTCGTCGTCGAAGTGGTGGGCGCCGTCCGGGGTGATCCGGCACAGGTCGATCGGGCCGCCGACGCTGGGCGAGGTGATGGTCAGTGCGTCCAGCACGCGGACGATGCCCATGACCCCGTAGCGCACCGGGCGCTGCACCATCCGGAAGTGGGCCAGCAGGGCTCCGGCCTGCTGTGCCATCGGGGCGCCGCTGCCGATCGCGTGGAAGCCGATGTCCTCGTAGCGGCTGACGAGCCCGGTCGGGTTCACCTCGATGATCCACGGCCGGTCCTGGCTGTAGCCGGCCGCCAGTACGTAGGCCGACGGGGTGGCGCCCATCTCCTCGCCGGGGACGTCCTCGATGAAGTTGTCGTAGTGGTGGCGGAAGATCGGCAGGACCCGCGCCTGCAGGGCGTGCCCGACGTCGGTGGCCTGCAGCACCTCGCCGGCCGACTCGTGCAGGTCCGCGGCCAGGTCCGTCAACACACCACGCGCGCCGCTGCCGCCCCAGGCCGCGTGCTCGCCCAGGGCGTGCAACTTCGGGGCCGGGTAGCTCATGCCCCGGTCGTTCTCGGTGATCTGGGTGTCGGCGCCGATGACGAGGCCGTCCTCGCAGCGCAGTGCCAGCACGACGGTCACGCTGGTCCTTCCGGTCGTCGGGTGTAGGGGTATGTCGGGTGCCGGGCCAAGGCGGGTGCCGAGGCCGATGGGCGCCGGGCCGAGGCGGGTAGCGGGGCCGAGCGGATGTGACGCGGGGCCGGATGCGAAGCCAAGCCGGCGCCGGTGCGCGTCACCACCCCACGTTCGGCCACCGGGCCCGGGCGGGATACCGTGCGAGGTTCGTCTTGCCAGGGGCTGCCTCGCCGTGTCCACCGTGGATCCCGTGTCCCGTCGTGCCGTGGTGCGCGACGCCGTGGGTATCGGCGTCGCGACGGGCGCGTTCGGTCTGTCCTACGGCGCCATCGCCGTGGCGTCGGGGCTGTCGGTCCTGCAGACGTGCGCGCTGTCCGTGCTGATGTTCACCGGCGCGTCGCAGTTCGCGATGGTCGGCGTCGTGGGTGCCGGTGGTGGCGCGCTCGCCTCGGCGGCCACGGCGGTGCTCCTCGGGACGCGCAACGCCCTGTACGGGCTGCAGCTGAGCGCGCTGCTGCGTGCGCGTGGGCCACGCCGCCTGCTCGCGTCGCAACTGGTCATCGACGAGAGCGCCGCCATGGCGGTCGCCCAGGACGACCCGCCGCGTGCCCGGCTGGGGTTCTGGGCGACGGGCGTGGCCGTGTTCGTGCTGTGGAACCTCGGCACCGTCGTCGGCGCGGTCGGCGCCGACCTGCTGGAGGACCCGAGCCGGTTCGGGCTCGACGTGGCCGGTCCGGCCGCGTTCGTGGCCCTGCTCTCGCCGCGGCTGCGCGACGTACCGGCCTGGACCGTGGCGATGGTCGCGGCGCTGGTGGCCGTGGTCGCGGTGCCGTTCGTGTCGGCCGGTGTGCCGGTGCTGCTCGCCGCGGTGGTGGCGGCCGTGGTGGCGCTGGTCGGTCGGCGCGGCGGTGCGTCCGACGGCGGGCGCGACGACGAGTGCGGTGACGGCGTCGACGTCCCGCAGGAGGCGCGCTGATGCCGTCGACGACGTTGTGGATCGCCGTACTGGCCGGCTCCCTCGGCTGCTACGGGATCAAGCTGGCCGGGCTGTCGGTGCCCGACCGCGTGCTGGAGGACCCACGGGTGCGCCGCATCGCGGCGATGCTGCCGATCGCGCTGCTGGCGGCGCTGATCGCGGTGCAGACCGTCGCCGACGGGACCGCGCTGGGCGTGGACGCCCGCGTCGCGGGGGTCGGGGTCGCGATCGTCGCGGTGCTGCTGCGCGCGCCATTCCTCGTCGTCGTCCTCGCCGCGATGGCGACCACCGCCCTCCTGCGCCTCTGAACGCCGCCGTCCCGCGCCGCTGACCCACTCCTCCCCCGGCTCGGGAGCCCCACCCCGCTCCGTCGCGCCAGCCGGCAACCGTCGCGCCCGACCGCCCCTCCGCGACACCCCCACGCGACCGTTGCGCCCTCACATCACGCTCGCCGTCACCCGCGACCGACCCGCCCCGTCACGCCAGCCGGCAACCGTCGCGCCCGACCGCCCCTCCGCGGCACCCCCACGCGACCGTTGCGCCCTCACATCACCCTCGCCGTCACCCGCGACCGACCCGCCCCGTCGCGCGAGGCGGTGGCCGTGCTGGCCGACGCGCCTCGTAGCCAATCACTGCCGTTCGCCGGGGGTCGAATGGCCATTTTTCGTGACCGGAACGGCGGGTGCCACCGCGGCGCCGGATGCACGATTATTCGCGTCGTCTTTCCAACTGGAGGTCATAGGTGATCACCCTCGGAGTGCTTCTCCTCATCCTCGGGTTCCTGTTCGACATCGGGATCCTGTGGACGCTCGGCATCATCCTGCTGGTCGTCGGCGTCATCCTGTTCATCCTCGGCTCCATCGGCCGGGCGGTGGGTGGGCGTCCTCACTACTGGTAACGCACGAGCGAGGCCGGCACTCGGGGGTGGCCTCGCCCCCAGACGAGGACACCCTCTCTCCCTCTCTCCCAGGAACGAGCCGGGCCATGCGCCCGGCTCGTTCCACGTTTTCAAAGGATGACGGCAGAAGATCAGGCGGGGCCGAGCTCGCCACGACGAAGGCGCCGAACCAACCCGGGCAGGACGTCGGTGTGGAGGTCGGCGCGACGGACCACCTCGACGTACCAGCCGAGCGCGCCCATCCGTGCGCGGGTGCGCTCGTCCTTGCGGCGAACATCCCGCAGGTCGTGGTAGGCCGCACCATCGATCTCCAGCAGCACGAAGCGGTCCGGCCAGGCGACGTCGGCGCGGTGCACCGGGGCGCCGCCCAGGTCGCGAACCTGGTACTGCAGCACGAACGGCGGCGCCCCGAGCCGGATCAGCTCCTGCACGATCAGGACCTCGACGGGAGAACCGAGCCGTCCGACGTCGCCGGGCAAGCGTGCCACCACGTCCAGCAGCCGGCGGCGCCCGGGCAGGCGGCGGTGACGGTCGGTCAGTTCGACCAACGTCTCCACGAACCCCGCGTCCCGGCGTGCGAGGTCCGCCACGTAGCGCTCCAGCGTGCGGAGATCCGTTCCGACGGCGAGGTCGAGCACCGTTCGCGCCGGGATCGTGCAGGGGATCCCGTGGGCCTCGGTCACCTCGTCCGCGCCCAACGACGCCGTCGTCCGCAAGCGGTGGTCACCGACCTTGGTGTGACGGCCGCGGAACACGGTCACGTCCAGGCGCTCCGGACGCTCGGCGTCGAGGAAGCGGTGCAGGTGCGCCGCGGTGTCGTGGGATGCCCAGGCCTCCGGGCCCGCGGCGAGGACGAGACCCTGCAGGTCCCGGCGCCACGTCCGCTCGTGCGTGCCGAGATCGATGACCCCGGGCAAGGGCTCGGTCCAGGCCGCCGCCGCGACGCGCGCCGTGATGGTGCGCGCGCTCACGCCCGCCTCCTCGAGCAGTTGACGGCGTAGCACGAGGCCACGCTGTTGCCTCGCGACTCGGTTGGCTCGGACGTCCACGGGTTCCATGGGACGGAGCATGACGGGTCGGTCGGTGAAGGCCGCCGCGAGCCCGTCACCGCTTGTGGAGAACGACGGCGGCGCGATCGGGAGCGCCGTCCGACGGCGGGCCAGCGCGGTGTCAGACGAGCGGCGGCCCGGTCGCGCCAGCCGGCAACGGTCGCGCCCAGCGGCCGCTCGGCGGCGGTCAGCCGCGACCGATGCGCGCAGGCGCGACCGCAGGGGTGGCGACGCGGGCCAGCCGCGGCTGCCGCGGGTCAGGTGCGGTCGTGGCGGTAGACCGGGACGTGCTCGGGCGGCAGTGGGGTGTTGCCGAGGATGAGGTCGGCGGCCTTCTCCGCAATCATCATCACCGGTGCGTAGATGTTGCCGTTGGTGATGCCTGGCATGACCGAGGCGTCGACGACGCGCAGCCCCTCGACGCCGTGGACCTTCATCGAGGCCGGGTCCACGACGGCCATGTCGTCGGTGCCCATCTTCGCCGTGCACGAGGGGTGCAGGGCCGTCTCCGCGTCGCGGGCCACCCAGTCGAGGATCTCGTCGTCGGTGGACACGTCCGGGCCGGGCGAGATCTCGCCGCCGTTGAACGGCTCCATCGCGGGCTGGTTGAGGATCTCGCGCGCGACCCGGATCGCCTCGATCCACTCGCGACGGTCGTTCTCCGTCGACAGGTAGTTGAACCGCAGCGCCGGGTGGACCCGCGGGTCACGGGAACGGATCTTCACGCTGCCGCGTACGTCGGAGTACATCGGCCCGACGTGGACCTGGTAGCCGTGACCGCCGGCCGGCGTGGAGCCGTCGTAGCGGATCGCGATCGGCAGGAAGTGGAACATCAGGTTCGGGTAGTCCACCTCGTCGTTGGAGCGGACGAAGCCGCCACCCTCGAAGTGGTTGGTCGCACCCGGGCCCGAACGGAGGAACAGCCACTGGAAGCCGATCCAGGGCCGGCGCCACATCGCGAGTTGCGGCTGCAGCGACACCGGCTGCTTGGAGGCGTACTGGATGTAGACCTCGAGGTGGTCCTGCAGGTTCTCCCCGACCCCGGGCAGGTGGTGCACCGGCGTGACGCCGAGCCGGCGCAGTTCGTCCGCGTCGCCGACGCCCGACAGCTGCAGCAGCTGCGGGGTGTTGATGGCGCCGCCGCACAGGATCACCTCGTTGGCCAGCGCCCGTCGCAGCCGGCCGCGGTGGATGTAGTCGACACCGCGCGCCCGCGTGCCGTCCCACACGACCCTGGCCGCCAGCGCGCGCGTGCGGACCTCGAGGTTCGGGCGGTCCATCACCGGGTGCAGGTAGGCGCGAGCGGCCGACAGCCGCCGGCCGCGGTGGACGTTCTTGTCGAAGGGTGCGAACCCCTCCTGCCGATAGCCGTTGACGTCGTTGGTCAGCGGGTAGCCGGCCTGCCGGCCCGCCTCGAAGAAGGCGCCGAACAACGGGTTGTCCGCGGGCCCGCGTTCGAGCACGAGCGGCCCCTGCCCGCCGCGGTACTCGTCCTCCCCGGCCAGGCAGGTCTCCATGCGCTTGAAGTAGGGCAGGCAGTGGGCGTAGTCCCAGTCCTGCATGCCGGGCTGCTGGGCCCACTTCTCGTAGTCCATCCAGTTGCCGCGCTGGAAGATCATGCCGTTGATGGAGGACGAGCCGCCGAGGACCTTGCCGCGCGCGTGGTAGATGCGCCGGCCGTGCATGTTCGGCTCGGGCTCGGACTCGTACTTCCAGTCGTAGAAGCGGCTGCCGATCGGGAACGGCAGGGCCGCCGGCATGTGGATGAAGACGTCCCACCGGTAGTCGGGACGACCGGCCTCGAGGACCAGCACCTCGTTGGCGGGATCGGCGCTCAGCCGGTTGGCCAGGGCACTGCCGGCCGAGCCGCCACCGACGATCACGTAGTCGTAGGTCTTGTCCATGGAGGGTCCTTCACGGGAGTCGTCGACGCGTTCCCCCCGCGAACACGCCGACGGGCCGGGCAGTCGCTGCCCGACCCGTCGTTCGAAGCGGTACTGCGGATCGACGCGTCAGCGCCGAACGCTCACAGCAGGCCGAGCTTGACCCCCTGCGACACGGCGCCGGCGCGGTTACGCACGCCGAGCTTGTCGTACAGCTCCTGAGCGTAGGCCTTGACCGTCCGCTCGGTCACGCCGAGCTGCTCGCCGATCTCCGAGTTGGTCATCCCCTCGGCCATGCCCTCGAGCACCTGCTGCTGGCGCGGGGACAGGTGCGGGCCGGTCTCCACCTTGGGCATCTCGAAGACCATCGTGGCGTCCTCGCGCTGCATCGCAGCTGCGGGGTCCTCGAGGGTCGCGGTGAGCGGGCCGAAGCTGATGCGGTCGCCGTGCCGCACGACGGTCGGTCCGGCGATCGACTCGCCGTTGACCTTGGTGCCGGAGCTCGACCCGAGGTCTGTCACGATGAGGACGTTGCCGTCCTTGCGGATCTCCGCGTGGACCCGGGAGACGCGCGGGTCGGGCAGCACGTAGCCGTTGTCCTCACGACGGCCGAGGGTGGCGACGTCCTTGTCCACGCGCAGGCGCAGGCCGGCGAGGATGGGGTCGTCGAACCGCAGGGTCGGCACGGGAACGATCTTCTGGGCCTTCGGGGCCGGGGCTTGCATGGGCTGCACGGCGCCTCCTCGCGTCGCGTCACGTTCGACTGGCTGGGTTCCGTCGAACTCGAGAACCGTCAGCACTCCGCACTCACTGACGGCGAGGGCAGTCTGACCGATGAGCACCGACGAACGGCAGCCGCCGCATGGCCGGTCGGCATGACCGTTCAGCGGTGCCCGTCCGGCCAGGGCGGGGCCCTCGTCGCCACCTGACGGCCATGGCGAGGTGTTCGCGGGCGACCCGCCTGGGAAACCCCGCCCTCGTTGCGTCGGCCTCGTTCAGGCGTCGTCCTCCTCGTCCTGTCCTGGTTCTTCCTCGCCCTCGGTGCCGGCCTCGGCGTCGACCTCCTCGTCCTGGGCGTCGTGGTCCATCGTCGGACCGGGGACGAGCTCGCCGCAGGCGGCGCGGTCCCCGGCGTCACCGGTGTCCAGCGTCTCCTGGTCTGGGCCGGGCGCGTCGGCGCCATCGGCCTGGTAACGGTCCGGGACGTGGCCGAGGTTGTCGGGGCCCTCGTGGACCATCACGGCCACCCCGTCCGCCGGGAGGTCCGCGAACCGGAAGGCGGTCGTCTGGAAGGCGAGGTAGGCGGTGCCGGTCTCGTTGACGAGCAGCGGCGGGAAGTCGCCGGGATGCTCGCCGTGGTCGACGCCGTCCGGCGCCCAGTGGCCGCCCGCACCCTGGAAGGGGCCGTCGGGGTCGTCGGCGTCGCATGCCGCGTTCTCGTGGAGGTGGAAGCCACGCCAGCCGGGACCGAGGCCGTCGATGGTCGCCTCGACGAAGACCCCGTCGGCCGCCTCGGTGACCACGACGGTGCCGACCGGCTCGCCGTCCACGTCCGCCAGGGCCACCTCGACGCGCTGGTCGTCGGTGGTGGTGGCCGGCCCGGTGTCCTCGCCCGGGAGCAACTCCTCCCCCGGTTCGCCCTCGACGTCCCCGACGTCGGTGCTGCCCTCGGCCAAGGTCTCGGCCCCGTCGTCCGGGGCGGTCGCCGTGCCGCCGTCGCAGCCTGCCAGTACCAGCGCCGACGCCAGGACCATCCCGCCCCGTCCGGTTGCTGTTCTCATCCCGTGCTCCGTTCGCCTGGCGCTGGTCGACTCCCCACCCTGGACGGCGCGGGACCCCGCCGTGGGTGTCGCCCCGGCCGTGCGTTCGGCGTCCGCGCGAATCGCCCGCCCCGCCGCGCCCGGCCCGCCACGCCAGCGACAGATCGCCGTGCCGCATCGGCGTGTGCCGGCGAACGCCGCCCGGTGCGGCCGGCCGCTTCGTAGGCTCCGTGGCTGCCGGAGACCGCCGACGGGAGCCGCGCCTTGACGCCACATCGCCGCCACGAACGCTGCCCACCCGCGGCGGCCCTCGTCCGTCGCCCGGCCAGGCACCTCGCCGAGGCCGAGCTGACCCATCTGGCGCGGCAGCCGGTGGACCCGGACCGGGCCGCCTCGCAACACACCGCCTACGTCGAGGTACTCCGCCAGTACGGCGTCGCCGTCCGCCACCTGCCCGCCGCCCCGTCGCACCCCGACGGCGTGTTCGTGGAGGACGTCGTCGTCGCGGTCGGGGGTCTGGCGATCGTCACCCGCCCGGGGGCGGCGTCACGCCGGGGCGAGACCGCCGGGCTCGAACCGATCCTGGCGGCCATGGGGCTGGAGGTCGTGACGGTCGAACCGCCGGCCACCCTCGACGGTGGCGACGTGCTGCAGATCGGCACGTGTGTCTACGTGGGCCGCTCCTCGCGCACGAACGACGCGGCCGTCGAGCAGTTGCGCCGCTGGCTGGTGCCGCTCGGCCGCACCGTCGTCCCCGTGGACGTGACCGGTGCCCTGCACCTGAAGACGGCCGTCACCGCCCTGCCCGACGGGGAGCTGGTGGCCCGTCCCGACTGCGTGGACCTCGCCCCCTTCGGACCACGCCCGATCCTGGTCGCGCCCGAGCCCACGGGCGCCGACGTGCTGCTGCTCGACGACCTGGTCGTCGTGTCCGCGAGCGCGCCACGAACCGCCGAGGAGATCGCCGGGCGTGGGTTCGAGGTCGTCGCGGTGGCGATCGACGAACTGGAGAAGCTGGAGGCCGGCCCGACCTGCTTGTCGGTGCTGCTGACCGACGCGCAACCGACGTGACGGTGGCCGGTCGCGGCCCCACCTGCTCGCTCACGGGCGCCGCAGCAGGCAGGCTGTACACGACGGCCGAGGGAGGACCGCCGTGGGACGCTGCATGATCGTGGCCAATCAGACGCTGGGCGGGGCGGAGCTGGATGCGGCCATCCGGGACCGGATCGCTGCCGGGACCCGTGACTTCTATGTCGTCGTGCCGATGACGGAGCTGGGCTACGAGGTGGCGGTGTGGTCGCCGCCGGATCCGTTCTTCGCGCTGCCGGCCGTGCCGATGGAGGACGTCAACGACGCGCGGGCGGAGGCGCAGCAGCGTTGCGAGTTGCGCCTGCACCGCATGCTGGAGCGGCTGCGGGACGCCGGCGGCGTGGCCGACGGCGAGCTCGGCGACCCCGACGGCGCCGAGGCGGTCCGCCAGGCGCTGGACCACGTCGAGGTGGACGAGATCGTCGTGTCGACGCTGCCCGCCGGTCTGTCGCGGTGGCTGAAGCTCGACCTGCCCAGCCGCATCGCCCGTGCGGTCGACATGCCCGTCACCACCATCGAGGCCGAGGAGTGACGGCGGCCGCGGCCACCTCGGCGTCAGCGCCACCTCGAACGTGGGCGGCCACCTCGGCGTCAGCGCCCACCTCGGCGTCAGCGGCCACCGCCCGGGCCGGCCATGACGTCGGCGATCGGCCGGAGTGAGAACCACGGCACGTCCGTCGGATGCTCGGCCCGCTCGTGCAGCAGCTCGGGCGCGTCCGCGAGCGCGGTGAACTGGACCTTGCCGGCCACCAGCCCGCCCATCGCGCTGGTGTGGTCCGCGCCGATGGCGGCGTCGATGAGGTAGTCGATCCCGCGCACCGCCAACCGCGTCGCCTGGATGCGGTCGAACGGTGACGGGTTGCCGCCGGTCTGCACGTGTCCGAGGATCGCCTGCCGGACGTCGAACAGGCTGCCGCCCTCCTTCTCGAACAGCGCCCACAGGAACGGGGTCGTGTAGACCTCGTCGGCCTGCTCGGCCCGGATGACGAGCCCGAGGCTCTGGCCGTTGCGGAAGGCCGCGTTCAACTCCTGCACGTGGTCCTGCAGCGCGTCGAGCGTGATGCCCTCCTCGGGCGTGTAGATGTGCTCCGCGCCGGTCGCCATGCCGCTCGTCAGCGCGAGGTAGCCCGACGACTTGCCCATCACCTCGACGACGAAGACGCGCCGCGAGGCGACCGCCGACTGCTTGATCTTGTCCACGTCGCTGACGATCGAGTTGAGCGCCGTGTCCGCCCCGATCGACAACTCCGTGCCGGGCACGTCGTTGTTGATCGTGGCGGGCAGGCACACGATCGGCACGTCCAGCGCCGGGTACTGCTCGCGGGCGGCCAGCAGGGCGTGCGCCGCCTCGTAGCCCGACAGACCGCCGATCATCAGCAGCCCGTCGATGCGTTGTTCCTCGACGGTCCGCGCGATGCACTCCAGCTCGTGGGCACCCAGCACCAACCGGCTGGTGCCCAGCTCGGCCCCACCGCGCGAGACCCAGCCGCTGACGCTCATCCAGTCGAGTTCGTGGACGTCGCCGTCGCGCAGCCCCTTGAAGCCGCGCTGGACCCCCAGCATCGTGTGGCCGCGGTCCAGACCGACACGGACCGCCGCCCGCGCCGCGGTGTTCATGCCCGGCGCCGGACCGCCGGCGTGCAGCACCGCCAGGCGCAGCGAGGGCTCGCCCTCGATCGGCGGGGACGGCTGGGCCCGCACCAGCGTGCGCAGGGTCTCGAACGACTCCGCGAAGCTGCCACCGCGCAGCAGCATCGCCTCGTCGTACTCCTGCCGTGCGAGGTGGGCGGCCACCGAATGGGTGAGCTCGACCGCCTCCATCAGCCGCGAGCTGACGATCCGGTTCCGGCGGATCCCGATCAGCTTGGGTTCCTCGTCGGGCCGCAACCGCAACAGTTCGTGGACGGCGTGGTAGCCGCACTGCGTGGACAGGTTGCGGTCGAACGCCGAGGTCGCCCCGCCCCGCTGCACGTGCCCCAGGATCGTGACCCGGGTGTCCTCGCCGAGGCCCTCCTCGAGGATCTTCTGCACCCGCTCGGAGGTGATGGGCTGGCCGTGCCGGTCGCGGGCTCCCTCGGCGACGACGACGAGGTTGGAGCGGCGCCCGATACGGCGCCCGGCCTGCACCATCTCCTTGAGCGCACCCTCCCAGTCGTCGGTCTGCGGCGGGTTCTCCGGCACGAACGCCCAGTTGGCGCCCGTGGCCAGCGCCGACATCAACGCCAGGTAACCGCAGTTGCGGCCCATGACCTCCACGACGAACGAGCGCTGGTGGCTGGCCGCCGTGGCGTGGATCGCGTCGATCGCCTCCGTGATCCGGTGCAGGGCCGTGTCGGCCCCGATCGTCATGTCCGTGCCGAACATGTCGTTGTCGATCGAGCCGACCATGCCGGTCAGCCGCAGGTGCGGGTGGACCTCGGCCACGGACGCGTCCAGCTCACCCGCCTCGACGAGTTCCTTCAGCAGTTCGGGCCACTCGGCACGGAAGAGGTTGGCACCGGTGAGGCTGCCGTCGCCGCCGATCACGACCAGCGCGTCGATGCCGTGCGCGAGGAGGTTGGCCGCCGCCCGCCGGCGGCCCTCACGGGTACGGAACTTCTCCGAACGGGCGGTGCCGATCACGGTCCCGCCGCGGTGGAGGATCCCGCCGACGTCCTGCGAGCGCATGCGGCGGATCGCGTCGCCGCCCTCCACCATGCCGCGGAAGCCCTCGTAGATGGCATAGACCTGGACACCCTGCGAGAGGGCGGTGCGCACGACCGCCCGCACGGCGGCGTTCATGCCGGGAGCGTCACCGCCGCTGGTCAGCACGCCGATGCTGTCCGGCCGCGAGATCGCTGCGTCGTCCACGTGGTGCTCCGTCGTCGGCAAGCCGTGGTGTGTTAGCCGCCGGACGCGCCG
This sequence comes from Egicoccus sp. AB-alg2, assembly GCF_041821065.1. Lineage (NCBI taxonomy): Bacteria > Bacillati > Actinomycetota > Nitriliruptoria > Egicoccales > Egicoccaceae > Egicoccus > Egicoccus sp. AB-alg2. The sequence continues at coordinate 143,557 of NZ_JBGUAX010000005.1, forward strand.
GGGGCAAGGCGACCGGAAGATCGCCTTGCCCCCGCAGCATGAGCCGTGTGCCGACCTCGCGCGCGTCAGCGACCCGTCGTCGGTCCACCGGCATGCGGCGGGCGGCCCGGCTCGCCCGCGTGCGGCGGACGGCCCGGCTGCCCCGCGTGCGGCGGACGGCCCGGCTCGCCGGCGTGCGGCGGACGGCCCGGCTCACCGGCGTGCGGCGGCGGGCAGCCCTGGCCGTCCCCGTCGCCCGGGCGGTCGGGACAGGTCACGGGCGGCGGGCCGACCGGGTCCTCGCCGATCACGAACACCGCCGTGGTCCGCGCCGGCACCGTGAAGGTGTGCGCCGCCGCGTCGTAGCCGGACGTGCGCACGACCGGGTCGCCGGAGGCGGCCTGCACGGGGTGCAGACGCCACTCGCCCGACGTGATCTGCGCGTCGTCGAGCACGTAGTCCTCGGTCGAGCCGTTGAAGACCACCACGAGGTCCTCGTAGGCGTCCTGGCCGCCCGTCAGGGACATCGCGATGACCCCCAAGGTGGCGTCGGCGCCCGTGTCGTGGAAGCGCAACTGTTCCTGGACGGCGCCCGCGTCGGGCAGGCGGAACAGCTCCGAGGACGCCCGGATCGCCAACAGTTCGCGGAAGTGGTCGGCGTTGCGGTCCAGGTCCGCGGTCTGCGGTGCGGGCAGCCCGCGCAGCAGCGGCCGCATCACGTCCCAGTTGTCGCGGTTCTTCTCGGCCGGCGGCAGCCCGACGCCCCAGTTGTTGGTCTGCCGGCTCCAGTCGAGCCGGTTGAACCAGTCGCCGGAGTTGTAGCTGTCGCGGTCCAGCGACTTGCTGCGCAGCAGGTCGCTGCCGGCGTGGAAGAACGGCGTGCCCTGCGCCAGCGCCACGACCGACAGGCCGAGGTTCTGGGCCCGGACGCGCTCGGCCATCGGCGCGTCGGTCGGCAGCTTGTACTGGATCGCGTCGAACAGCGTCTCGTTGTCGTGCTTGGAGACGTACACGACGTTGTCCGTCGGCGTGGCGGCGTACCCCGCCGGCGAGCCGCCGTAGTCCAGCTCACGACCGGCCTTCACCGTGCCGTCCGACGCCTCGAACGCGTAGTCGGCGAGGTTGCCGGCCAGCCCGATCCGGACGAGGTCGGCCAGGTGCCGTGCCCGCGTCGCCTGCTGTGCCGGGCTGCCCTGGTTGGTGCCGTTGGCGTCGACGGCCAGCCCGGTGACGAAGCCCTGCTCACGCAGGCCGCCGAAGGGGTTGCCTCCGCGGGCCCCGTCGCGCAGCCGGTCGTTGAACGTGCCGATGCCGGTCCCGGCGAGGTTGGCCTGGGTGGCCTGCACGAAGCGGGCGTCGTTCTCCACCTCGCCGAAGTTCCAGCCCTCGCCGTAGAGCACGATCGTCGACCCGTCGACGCCGTGCTCCTCGAGCGTCAGCCCGTCGAGTGCCTCGCGCAGCCGCACCATCTGGGCCTTGGGGTGGTGGCCCATGAGGTCGAAGCGGAAGCCGTCGACCTTGTACTCGCTCGCCCACGTCAGCACGGAGTCGATGGTGAGCTTCTCCATCATCGCGTGCTCGGTGGCGGTGTTCGGGCAGCAGGTCGAGGTCTCGATCACGCCCGTGTCGGACAGGCGGTGGTAATAGCCGGGCACGATCTTGTCGAGCACGCCCCGTGAGTCCTGCCCGGCGGCGTGGGTGTGGTTGTAGACCACGTCGTTGACCACGCGCAGGCCCAGGTCGTTGAGTGCGGCGACCATCTGGCGGTACTCGACGATCCGCTGCACGCCGTCCGGGTCGGTCGCGTAGGACCCCTCGGGCGTCGTGTAGTGGAAGGGGTCGTAGCCCCAGTTGAAGCCGTCCCGGTCCTTGACCGCCTGCTGGGCGGCCTGGGGGTGCTCGGAGGCCGGGTCACCGTCCCAGTCGATGTCCGGTTCGACCCGGTCGTCGGGGTCCTCCGGGATCGTGGCGAGGTCGAACGTCGGCAGCAGGTGGAGGTGGCTGAGGCCGGCGTCCGCGAGCGCCCGCAGGTGGTTCACCCCGTCGGTGTCGTCGAGGGTGAACGCGGTGTACTTGCCGCGGTGCTTCTCCGGAACGGTCTCGTCCGCGATGGAGAAGTCGCGCACGTGCAGTTCGTAGACGGTCAGGTCGCGCTGCCCGGCGAACGCCGGCTTGTCCAGCTGCTGCCAGCCGGTGGGCGCGAGGTCCTCGTCGGACAGGCGCACGACCTGCGTGCGGGTGGAGTCGGTCGCGAGCGAGAACGAGTACGGGTCGGTGACCAGGTTGGTCTCCACCCGGCCCGTCTCCGGCACGAAGACCTCGACCTCGTAGAGGTAGAAGTCGCGGTCCCAGGACGCGTCCGCGGCCAGCGACCACACTCCGCCGTCGCGGGTCATCTCGACGACCTCGACCGGTTCCGCGCTGCCCGAGTCCGCGAACCGGTGCACCGCCACGCGCTTGGCGGTGGGTGCCCACAGGTGCAGGCTGGGCGTGTCGCCGTCCCACACCACGCCCAGCTCGGCGTCGGTGGCGTAGCGCTCGTCGAGCACACCGGGCAGCTGCAGCGAGGTGGCCGCGACCAGGCGACCGTCGGCATCGGTGGCCGACACCGCCAGCTGGCCGGTCAGCCACGCGTCGAGGTCGACGTCGTCGGGGACGGCCAGTGCGGCGCGGCCGGCGAGGTGGCGGAACCCGTCCCGCTGCGTGATCTCGGCGGGCAGTCCGCCGGCGACGACGGTGAGCTCGACGTGCTCGCCGGTGACACCGTCGTCGCCCACCTCCAGGCCGCCCTCGGCGGCGTGGTGCAGGTGGTAGGTCGCACCCGCCGGCGTGTCGAACGGCCAGGCGATCAGTCCGCTGGTGACGAAGTGGGCCCGCTGCTGGCGCAGGTTCGTGCTGCCGGTCGTGCCGGCCGTGACGACGGGCAAGAGGTACTCCTCGACGCCGGACAGGATCCACACCTCGTGGCCGAAGCGTTGCAGGTCGAGGGTCTGGTCCTGCGGAAGGTCCTTCGTGTCACCCCGGTGCAGGATGTAGTTCAGCGACTCGGCACCGGCGTCCAGCGGCACCTCGAACACCAGCCCGAAACCGTCCTGCGCGACGGGCTTGCGGGGCGTGGTCCAGCCGGGGTCGGCCGCGCCGCCCCAGGTGTGCAGGCCCCAGAAGTCGTTGTAGTCGTCGCTGGCCGGGTCGCCGTAGTCGCCGTCGGGGCGGTGGTAGTGCAGGACGGCGAGGTCCAGCGCCGCGCCGCGCGAGGCGTGGACGGTCGCGTCGCCGGCCCGCAGCCACGCCGTCGGGGTCTGCGACGGGGTCAGGAACAGGTCCGGCTCGAGTTCCTTGTCCTGCCCACGGCGGACGATGAAGCCGACCGGTGCGTCGACGTCGCCGACCGGGACCTGCCAGTACGCGCCGTAGTCGTCGCTGCCGTCCATGGGCCGCGGCGAGCCCCAGTCGGTGCCGGCGCCCTCCGCCAGCCCGTCGCCCCACAGGTGCAGGCCGAGCCCGCTGCCGTCGTCGCCGTCCGCCAGCTCGTAGCGGATCGTGACGAAGCCCTGCGCGGCCGCCTGCGAGGTGTGCAGGGTGGCGTCGCCCTGACGCACCCACACCTCGGGCGTGCGCCGGGGGTCGAACACGAGGTCGGCGTCGGGGTCCTTCTGGTCGCCCTTCGCGACGACCATGCCGACCTCCTCGGCGCCCGGTGCCAGCTTCACCCACGTGAAGCGGCCGTAGTCGGTCTCGCCCGTGAACCGTTTGTGGTCGGGCCACTCGCGCTGCTCGGAGACGTCGATGTCGCCCCACAGGTGCAGACCCCACTCGGCCTCGTCACCGGCGTCACGCTGGTAGTGCACGACCGCGTGGTCGCGCTGCACACCGGGCGAGGGGTCGACCGGGTCGGTGCCCTCGACCACTTCGTAGCTCAGCCCGGCGTCGCCGTCACCGGTCGGCGGGGTGAAGTGCACGCGGATGCGTTCGCCGTCGGCCACGGTCGCCGACAGGTCGGCGCCGTTGCGAATGCCGCCCTGGCCGTAGTTGACGTCCCAGCCGCCGTCGAGGGCGACCTTGAACAGGTAGCTGCCGGCGGGCAGGCCGGGCGAGGTGTAGGTGTAGGTGCCGTCGCCGTCCACGTCCTGCAGCCAGGTCCGGAAGCACTCGGGCTGCCAGTCGCCGGGGCAGCCGGCCTCGGTCTGGAACTCGCCGGGCACGGTCGCGAAGACGTGCTGCACCGAGTTGGCCACCCAGCCGGTGCGGTGGCTGAAGACGAAGTCCACGGTGGTCGGCTCGGCCAGTTCCAGCACGAGGTTCGGCCCGTCGGGCTGACCGCCCTGGCCGTAGTTCACGGTCCAGGACCCGTCGATGGCGACCTTGTACTCCCACCGGCCGGCGGGCAGGTCGAAGCTGCCGCGCCACACGTCACCGGTGGCGTCGTAGGTCAACGCGGTCGCCTCGCAGTCGGGCTGCCAGTCGCCGGTGCAGCCCAGCTCGGACTGGAACGCGCCGGGCAGCACCACGAGGTCCGGCACGTCGGCCGGGGGCGTGTCGTCCGGGCCGGGCGCGGCGGGCAGGTCCCCGTCGACGGCGAACACCTCGGCGCTCACCGCGGTCAGATCCAGCGTCAGGGTGCCGTCGCCGCTGGTGGTCGTGCCCTCCCCCAGCAGGGCGTCCAGCGCGACACCGTCCGGGACCTCGGCGCCGTACAGGTCGGCGAGGTCGAGCGTGCGGGCGTCGCCGCGGTTGACGACCGTCAGCAGCCGCCCGTCGTCGTGGACCCGCTCGAAGGCGTACAGGTCTCCGGCGGCATGGACGGTCCGGTACTCGCCGGCGGCCAGGGCGGGCTGCTCGTCGCGCAGGGCGTTGAGGGCCTGCACCCGGGCTGCGACGTCCTCGCGCCGCTCCTGCAGCACGAAGCCCTCGCTGCCGGCGTGGGCCCAGGCGGCGTCGGGCCATGGCATCGGCTCGCGGTACCAGCGGTCCACCCAGCCCCCGCCGGCGGCCTCGGTGTTGGCGGTCTGGCCCATGCCGATCTCGGTGCCCTGGTAGACGATCGTCGCCCCGGGCAGCGTGAACTGGGCGGTCAACGCGAGCTTCAGCCGCTCACGGGCCGTGTCGTCGTTGCCGGCCCGGAACACGAACCGCTGCACGTCGTGGTTGTCGAGGAAGCTCGGGGTGACGAAACCGTCGCCGTAGGCGTCGAGGTCGGCTCGCACGGCCGCGTCGAGGTTGGCCAGGGAGGCGTTGCCGGCCATCGTGCTGACGAAGGCGTCGTGCAGCGGGAAGTTGACGGCGCCGTCCAGGACGTCCTGGTAGCCCGCGATGGCGTTGCGCGGCGACCAGATCTCGCCGAACAGGAACTTCTCGCCCTCCATCGCGGCGACCCGGTCGCGCAGCGCGGCGAGGAAGGCCTGGTTGTCGTCGGTCCCCTCGGAGTCCACGCTGCCGAAGCCCTTGGCGTGGTCGATGCGGAAGCCGTCGAAACCGACCTCGTCGAAGTAGAACGGCACCACCTCGTCGAGCAGGTAGCGGGACGCGGGCGTGTCGGGCGCGAGCAGGTCGAGCTCGGGCAACTCGTCGATGCCGAAGAACGTCGCGTACTCGTACGTGCCGGTGTCCGCGTCGCAGGTCTCGAACCGGTAGTGGTCGAACCAGGGGCTGTCCTGGCAGCGGGCCAGCACGTCCTGGAACCACGGGTGTTCGTCGCTGGTGTGGTTGGGGACGAAGTCGTAGACGATCCGCAGGCCACGGTCGTGGACCTCGTCGACCAGGGCCGTCAGCGCGGCGACGTCACCGAAATTGGGGTCGACCTGCAGGAAGTCGGTCGGGTGGTAGCCGTGGAAGTACTTGTTGTCGTAGACCGGGCCGAGCCAGATCGTGTCGAAGCCCAGGTCCTGGATGTGGTCGAGGCCCTCGCGCACGCCGGCGAGGTCGCCGCCCATCCAGTCCTTCAACGCCCCGCTGAAGTCGAGGCTCGTGTCGACGTCCGGGTTGGCGGGGTCGCCGTCCCGGAACCGGTCGACGAAGACCTGGTAGATCGAGGCGTGGCGGGCCCAGGCGGGCGCGCCGTCGGCAGACGCGTCGATCGTGTCGGCGGTCTCCGGCGCGGCGGGTTCGGCGCCGGCGGCCGGGACGAGGGACAACAGCAGGACGCAGGCGAGCAGGCAGGACCACAGGCGACGCACGGAAGGATCTCCCTCTCCCGGAAACGGCGAGAACCGTCGAACGTGACCGAAGTCCTACTTGCTGGATCGTTGCAAGGCAACCAGAAGTTGCTGAAATTCCTTGCACCTCTCGACCCTGTGGGTGCCGGATCGCCCGAATCCGGCGGCTCCTGGCCCGCATTCGGCCGATCGGCCCCCGGGTCGCGAGCGGACGGCGCCCGTGCGCGCCCACGGGTGATCGCGCCGCCACCGCGCGTTCGACTGGTGGTGGGGCCGCCCGCGTCGGCGCGACCTGCACGGTTCCGGCCGGTCAGGTGAGCCGGCCGAGCAGGGCCACCTCGTCGACCTCGTCGTGCAGCAGGTGCTGCAGGAACACGCGCGACGCGCCGGCCTGCTCGAGCGCGGTCAGGCGTTCCGCGGCCTGTTCGACGGTGCCCATCACGTAGACGTCGCGCCGTCGTTCGATCCACGTGTCCAGCGGCTGGTCGCTGCCCTCGTCGGCGTGCAGCCGGCCGGCCCGGTCGCGGAAGTCGGCCTCGTCGGCGCCGACGACGCACCCGGTCATGACGGAGAACACCAGCGGTTCGCGCCCGACCTGCTCGCAGGCACGCACGATGTTGGCGCGTCGTTCGCGGACCTCGTCGAGCGTCGGGTGGACGGTGTTGTACTCGTCGGCCCAGCGCGCCGCGAGCGCGGCCGCGCGCGGCCCGGCCTGGCCGCCCATGATGATCGGCAGCCGCTCCTGGACCGGCTTGGGACGCGCCTCGCAGGCCTCCAGCCGGTAGTGCTCACCGGCGAAGTCGAACCGTTCCTCCTGGAACTGCCGGCGGATGATCTCCAGCTGTTCGGCGAGCACGTCGTAGCGGGTGCCGACCGCGTGGAAGGGGAAGCCGTAGGTGCGGTGCTCGAGGTCGTGCCAGCCGGCGCCCAGGCCGAGTTCGACCCGGCCGCCCGACACGTGGTCCGCCGTGACGACGTTCTTCGCCAGCACCGAGGGATGCCGGAACGAGGCCGGCGAGACCATCGTCCCGAGCCGGATCCGCGACGTGACGGCTCCCAGCGCCGTGAGCGTCGCCCACGCGTCCAGGGAGCTCAGCTCCGTGCGGTTGGCGACGGACTGGTAGTGGTCGGAGCGGAACAGGCCCTCCAGACCGGCGTCCTCGACGGCCTCGGCGAGCGCCAGCCACTGGGGCCAGGTGACGCTCTCCTGCCCCTCGACCATCAAGTTGATCCGCACGTCAGCGACCCTTCGTCGTCGTGGTCCTCGGCGCCATCCAAGCGGCCGGCAGGCCCTGGCGCGCGGCGTGGCGCCGCCCGTTAGGGTCGGCTCGTCCGTGCGGACCGGCACGGGCCAGCGGCGATCGGCGACGCGCGTGGAGTACCGGCGGTTGGGCGACTCGGGCCTCGTGGTCTCCGTGGCGGGGCTGGGCTGCAACAACCTCGGTCGCCGCCTGGACCTCGACGGTTCCCGGCGGGTCGTCCACGCGGCCCTCGACGCCGGCATCACCTTCTTCGACACCGCCGACGCCTACGGGGACTCGGAACTGCACCTGGGCGAGGTGCTGCGCGGCCACCGCGACGAGGTGGTCCTGGCCACGAAGTTCGGCCTGCCCGTCGACCACAACGGTCCGGACTGGCAGGCGCGTGGGTCACGGGCCTACGTCCGCCGCGCCGTGGAGTCCTCCTTGCGCCGGCTGCGGACCGAGCACATCGACCTCTACCAGTACCACCGGCCGGATCCGGCCACGCCGATCGAGGAGACGCTCGCGGCGCTCGACGAACTGGTGCACGAGGGCAAGGTCCGCTACGTCGGCTCCTCCAACTTCGCCGGTTGGCAGGTCGCCGACGCCGACTGGGTGGCGCGCTCGCGAGGCCTCCAACGCTTCATCAGCGCACAGAACCACTACAGCCTCCTGGAGCGCGACGTCGAGGCCGCGGTGGTGCCGGCGTGCGGGCGCTTCGGCGTGGGGCTGCTGCCCTACTTCCCCCTGGCGAGCGGCCTGTTGACCGGCAAGTACCGCCGCGGCGAGCCCGCGCCGGAGGGCACGCGCCTGCACGGCTCGCCGCGCGCGCAGCGGTGGCTCCAGGACGCCCGGTTCGACGTCGTCGAACGGCTGGACGCCTTCGCGCGCGAACGCGGGGTCGGCCTGCTCGACGTGGCGCTGGGTGGCCTGGCGGCACAGCCGGCGGTCGCATCGGTGATCGCGGGCGCCACCCGCCCCGAGCAGATCACCGCCAACGTCGCCGCGACGGCCTGGCAGCCGACGGCGCAGGACCTGGCCGCCCTCGACGAGGTGGCGCCGACCCCACGCGAGCGCTAGCGGCGCCCACGCTCGTGTGACCGCCGCGGGAGGCTGACGGCGTGCCCGTCGCGCGCCTCGGCCGGGTAGGTGGCCGCGTCGGTGTGCGGGGTCTGTGGGGCCGAAGCGGTGGACGCGCCCGGGTGGGGCGCAAAGGTCCCGGCCGGGTCGGGACCTTCCGCGCGCCAGATCAGGCCTTGCGACCGGCGATACGAACCGTCGCACCGTCGACACTTCCCTCAACGGCACCGACACCGGCGCCACCACCCACCGAACAAGCGAGACCCACATGAGCACCGACCTCACCACCGGCCGCGCCCAGGGCACCGCCCCCAAGATCGAACTCCACCTGCGCCCCAACCGGCTGTTCACCCTCGTCGCCTTCGCCGCCATCATCATCGGCACCTTCTCCGCCCTCGGCGGCATCGGCGGCGCCATCTACACCTACCGCACCGCCGCCGTGGAGAACATCGTCACCCCCGACGACGCCGCCATCCCCGGCATCGCCGTGCGCGGCCCGATCTCCATGTGGGTCCAGTCCGACATCATCACCCACCACCAGCTCGAGTCCACCGAAGGGCTGCGCTACGCCGAGATGGAACGCATGGTCCCCCAGATCGACGAAGCCACCGGCGAGGTCGTGCTCGACGAAGCCGGCGAACCCGTCATGGTCCCCAACGACGCCCGCATGAGCTGGATCACCGCCACCTCGCTCACCACCGTGCTCGCCCTCGGAATCCTGTCCTACGCCTTCTCCGCCTTCGCCTTCGTGGTCGGCCTGACCCTGCTCGGCCTCGGCCTGGTCGTCCTCAAGCTCCGCCGCGACGCCGTCGCCTTCGCCTGACGAACCCAACTCGCAGCACACGCTCCACGATCCGGGGGAACGGGTCCCGCGACAACCGCAGCGGGACCCGGCACGGGGGAGACGGGGCACACGGAGGGCCGGTGGTTTCGACCACCGGCCCTCCGGCATGTCGTCCACCCGCAGACGGGCGACGAACGGGCACCTCGGAAATGGGTGGACGATCGCCGTCTCGCCGGTAGGCTGGTCGCGCGCCGGGGCGGCACCCTCCCGCACCGGCACCTGGCTCTCGGACCGGGCCGCGCCGCTCGCAGGCAGTGTCGCCGCCGACGAGGGGTGCGGCAGACGCGTCGCCGCCTACACGGTCCGAGGCGCACTGCGTCCCCACCCGGGGGCGCGCGGACGGTGGCATGCCGCCGGTCGACGACCGGCTGGCCTGGACGGGGCAGCAACGTCGGTCCCGCATGGGCCAGCACCCCACCCGGCAGGTGCGGGCGTGGGTTCGCCGACCGTGCGACGCGAACGTGCGGACGACGCCGCGCGAGACGACTCGGATGCGTTCTCGCCGTGGACGGCACGAAAGAGACGACCATCAGCACCACGACAGCACCACGGCCGGTGACGCTGGGCGACTTCCGCGAACTCGCCCAGGCCCACCTCGACGGCCTCGCGAGCGACGCCGACCTCGCGGTCCTCGAGTCCCACGAGGAAGAGTGGGTCGAGGCGCTGCAGGCAATGCGGCGCGACGCGCAGGGCACGATCGACCGGCTCCGCAAGGAACTCCACGGTCCCGAGCGAGCGCTCGTGCTCGCCGACTTCGAGGAGGAGCGCGACCGCGTCGACGACATGCTCGTCGAGCTGACCGGGCAGGACCCCCGTCGACGCCAGGACCGCGACGGCGACCGCCGCGAGGAGCGCGAGCAGGCCCCGCCGCCGCAGCCGGCCGTCGTGGGCGTGACCCAGTTGCAGCTGACCTGGGACCGTGGCGACGTGGTGGCCTGGGCCGGCGGCTACGAGGCCGACGCCGACGACGTCGAGTCGCTGCGGACCCGGCTCAAGCAGGTCGGCGCCGGAAGCGACGTGTGGGGCGACCACGAGCCGGTGAAGCTGCCGGGCGGCGAGAAGGTCGACGCCGTGGCCGCACCCGTGCGCAGCTCCCTCGGCTGGCTGGTGTCGCTGAACTCGACCCACGACGACGAGGCACTGGGCGCGTCGGTGACCTGGATGGGGCTGGCGGCCGCGCTGGCGGTGCGGCTGGTCGCGCACGGGCGGATGGTGCCGCAGCTGCAGAAGGTCGGCGACGCGCCGGCGAACCGGTCGTACTTCGCCGTGCGCTGGGATGCCACGCTGATCGACCACGACGAGCTCACCGCCCTGGCCAAGTCGATGCCCGGCGTCGTCGCGGCGCTCGACCGCCGCGATCCGCGGGCGATCACCCGCTCGATCGTGGCCGCGTTCGTCGACGCGATCTGCCGCGAGGCCGCAGCGCGGGTCGAGGTCCCCGCACCACCCCCGCAGCCGCGCAGCGCCTCCGAGGTCGCCGAGGCCGTCCTCGGCCGCCTCGACGGCTCCACGTTCGAGGCGCTGCACCAGCAGGGCAGCGAGATCGCCAAGGGACTGAAGACCTGGGCCGAGGGCGTCACGGGCGCACCCAAGGTCGGCCTGGTCGTGCAGCTCGACCCGCCCGACGAGGGCGACGCCTGGCTGCTGCGGACGCTGACCTCGGCGGCCGGCCGCAAGGAGGAGCCGGTCGAGGCGGCCATGTCGCGTGCCAAGCACGAGCGCAAGGAGGCGATCAAGCGCGAGCTCGAGCGCCTGGAGGGGCTCTACGCCCCGCTCGCCCGCGGCAAGGACACCCGCCGCGGCCAGGTCATCCTGAGCCAGGACGAGGCGTGGGAGCTGATGGCCCACACCGGCTCCGTGCTGGTCGCCGCCGGGTTCGAGGTGCGCGTCCCGCCGCTGGCGAAGAAGAAGGCGACCCCCTCGCTGCGCGTCACCTCGACCGGCGAGCACGAGACGGCCGTCGGTGCCCAGCAGCTCTCCAGCGTGCGGTGGTCGGCCGTCTTCGACGACGTCGAACTGACCGCCGACGACATCCAGCGCCTCGCGAAGGAGTCGCGGCCGCTGGTCAAGTCCCACGGCCGCTGGGTCGAGGTGGACCACGCCGACCTGCAGGCGGCGGCCGAGGCGCTGGCCGAGCGCGAGAAGCAGACCCGGCTCACCGGCGCGGACATGCTGCGCTACGCGCTGGGGCTCGACGGCACGGCCCTCGGTCGACCGGTCTCGGTCGGCGGCGAGGGCTGGGCGGCCGACCTGCTGCGCAGCGCCCGCGAGATCCCGCCGCACCCGCCGACCAGTCCGCCCGGCTTCGAGGGCGAGCTGCGCAGCTACCAGGCCAACGCCCTGGCGTGGCTGGAGTTCCTCGACGGCGCCGGGCTGGGCGGCTGCCTCGCCCTCGACATGGGCCTCGGCAAGACCCCGACGCTGCTCGCCCACCTGCGCCTGTCGCGCGAGGCCGGGCCGGCACTGGTCATCGCCCCACCCGCCGTCGTCGGCAACTGGGCCTCCGAGGCGGCCAAGTTCGTCCCGGAGCTGCGGGTCCGGGTCCACCACGGCGTGGACCGCGCCAGCCTGGAGACCATCGCCGAGGAGGTCGCCGACACCGACGTCCTGCTGACCACCTACGGCACCGCCCTGCGTGACGTCGAGGCCCTCGCCCAGCTCGAGTGGAACAAGGTCGTCCTCGACGAGGCGCAGGTCATCAAGAACCCGACGTCGGAGACGGCCCAGCAGCTGCGCCGGCTGCAGGCCCGCAACCGCGTCGTGTTGACCGGCACCCCGATCGAGAACGGCCTCGGCGACCTGTGGGCGCTGATGGACTTCGTCAACCCGGGGCTCGTCGGCGACCGGGCCACGTTCGTGGCGCAGATGCAGAAGGCGTCGGAGTCGGGCTCGACCGCCGAGTCCGCGCTGAAGACCCTCAACGGCGTGCTCGTCTTCCGCCGGACCAAGGCCGAGCCGGTCATCGCCGAGGAGCTGCCCGACCGCATCGACGCGCTGGACCACTGTCCGATGACGCCCGAGCAGATCGGCCTGTACCAGGCCGTCCTCGACCAGCTCGTGGCGGAGACCGCCGAGGCCGAACCGGGCGCGCCCAAGAAGAAGGGCGCGGTGTTGGCCGCCATCACGGCGCTCAAGCAGATCTGCAACCACCCGGCCGCCTACACCGGCGACGACGGGCCGTTGGCCGACCGCTCCGGCAAGCTCACCCGCCTCGAGGAGATCGTCGACAACGTCTTCGAGGCCAACGAGCGGATGCTGATCTTCACGCACTTCGCGACCTGGGGTGAGCGGCTCGCCGCACACCTCACCGCCCGCACCGGCCTGCCGATCGCCTGCTACCACGGTGGCCTGGCCCGCGGCCGGCGGGACCGGATGGTCAAGGAGTTCCAGGAGGGCACCGGCCCGGGCGCCATGGTGCTGTCGCTGAAGGCGGGCGGCACCGGGCTCAATCTCACCGCCGCCAGCCACGTCGTGCTCTACGACCGCTGGTGGAACCCGGCGGTCGAGGACCAGGCCCGCGACCGCGTGTGGCGCATCGGGCAGACCCGGACGGTCGTCGCCCACCGGCTCGTCTGCCCCGGCACCGTCGACGAACGCGTCGAGGAGGTCGTGGCCGGCAAGCGACAGATCGCCGACCTGGTGCTGCCCAAGTCCAGTTCCGTCGACGACCTCGACTCCGAGCAGCTGCGCCGGGCGCTCGGGCTGGACAGCTCGGCGCTGCTCACGGACGAGTCCGCCCTGCCCACCGCCGACACCGGAGGTCGAGCATGAGTGCCGCACGCAACACCGGCCGGCGGGCTTCGCGCCGACGCGGCCGTGGGCGCGCCGGCGGCCAGCAGCAGCCGGCCGCGCAGGAGGAACGCCGCAACCAGCGCACCGGCGGCGGCAGTGGCAGCGGTGGCGGCGGTGGTGGCGGCGGTGGTGGCAAGCCCCCGCGCGGCAACCGCCGCAACCGCGGGCGCGGTCGCAACCAGCCGGACCCGGTCGCCTTCTGGGGGGACCCGGCCCAGCTGCCCGAGACCGAGACCGGCGTGCAGATCACGGACGCCCCCGCCGCGGTGCCGCGCTCGCTGGGCACGCCACCGCTGCCGGGTCACGAGCAGATCGCGGCCCACTACTTCACCGTCGTCTACGACCGCGCCGTGACCACGGCTGGTGCGCTCGCCGCCGCCGGCGGGCTCATCGATCCCAACGGGCTCGCCGAGGAACTCGACGAGGAATAGCCGGGCGCGCGCGCCACGATCGCCTAGCGTTCGTGCGGAATCCGGGGTCGCCGGCCGACGGGGGGCGGCAGGCCCCGGTGCAGGGGCTCCTCCGACGCGTGGCAGGACGACGGCGTGCGCGACACGACACTCTCCCGACGGTTGCTCGTGGCGTCGCTCGGCGCCGGATTGCTGGCCACGGCGACGGTCGCACCGGCCAGCGCGACCGCCGCGGCACCGGCCGCCGACGACGTGCCGGCCGGCTCGCTGATGATCGACCTCCCTGCCCCGCCGTCGCCCGAGCGCCTCCGCGAGCTGCGTGTGGCGACCCGCGACGCGCGAGCCGAGGGACCGCTGGTGCGCGCCGACGGCGAGGTGTTCCGCCGGTCGTCGGCCAGCAGCGTCGCCCACTACTACGACGACTACTGCGGGGACGCGGGCGAGGCACCGCTCGACCTGCGGGCCGCAGCGATCGTCGACGCCACGGCGGCGTCGACCGCGCACTACGGCTTCGTGGTGGAGACGTGCAAGCCCATCACGGCCAGCCAGCTGGCCAGCGGGGTCACCCTGCAACTCGTCACCGACGAGGACCGGCCGCAAGATCGCCGACGCTTCGAGATCTTCCTGAGCGCCATCGGGAAGACCGTGGTCGGTGCGGTTCACGACCTCGACAGCTCCGACGACGAGCCGACGTTCCTCGGCACCGGTCAGCTGGCACCGGACGGCCATGGCGCCGGGTTCGCCTTCCCCGCCACGGCCATCGCGGGCGTCGACAGCTTCTTCTTCGTGATCACGTCGTTCGGGCCCGACGATGCGGCCGTCGACCGCATGCCCGAGTACGACGACGCCGTCATGCCGGACGGGGAGATCGACATCCCCGAGGACGGCGTGCCGCCGGAGCCGCCGGGCTACTTCCCCGACGGCTCGTGCCAGGTGGACAGCGTCGCCCGGCAGACCGTCACGGCCGCATCCGGTCGCCTCGCCGAGTCGCTCGCGGCCGTACGGACGGCGGGGCTGACACCGACGTCGGTCCACGAGGCGTCGGGCACGTTCGAGGTCCTGTTGGCCTCCCCGGACCACGTCGACGCGGTGCGGCGCCTGGCCGGGGTCGTCGACGTCCGGTCCTCGCAGGTCTTCACCCGGGCCGCGACCGACCCGGTGGCGACGGCGGCCCAGGCCAACGCCTGGTGGCGCACGCAGGTCCGCGCCTCGGCCGCCTCCGGTCGCGCGTCCGGCGCCGGCGTGACGATCGCGGTCATCGACGACGGCGTGAACGGCAGCCGGTCGGAATTGCGCAACCGTGTCGCGGCCGGATTCGACGCGCTGCGCGGCGTCGCCATCCCCGCAGCGGCCAACTCCGACCGCGGTGGGCACGGCACCGCCGTCGCCGGCGTGGCGGCGGCCCGGCCCGGCGAGCAACTCACGGGCATCGCCTGGGGCGCCACCATCCGCCCCTACCAGGTGTTCGACTTCGCCGGCTGTGCCGGTGCCTCGGCGATCGCGGCGGCCATCGACCGGGCGGTCGCCGACGGCGCCGACGTCATCAACCTCTCCCTCGGCGGGCCGGGGACGACCATCAACCCGCTGGCGCGTTCGCTGAACCGCGCCCGGAACGCCGGCGTGCTGGTGGTGGCGGCCGCCGGGAACGAGAACTCGAACAACGTCGCGGTGGCACCGGCCGATCACTCGGCCACGCTGGCGGTCGCCGCCACCCGCCCCGACCGCAGCCGCGCTTCCTACTCCAACCGCGCCCCATGGGTGGAGATCGCCGCGCCCGGCGGACAACGCACGGCCGAGGGGTACACCGCGGGCAACAGCATCCTGACGCTCGGCGCGCGTGACGGTTACGACCTCTTCAACGGCACGTCGTTCTCCACGCCGATCGTCGCCGGGGCGGCCGCGCTGTTCATGGAGGCGACCAACTCCTCGGCCGAGCAGACCCGCACCGCACTGGGCGCGACCGCGCTCGACCTCGGCGCCCCCGGCCGCGACACCGCGTTCGGGCACGGCCTGCTCGACGTCCGTGAACTGCTGCGGACGCGCCCGCCCGTGCGTGACCTGCGCAACACCTGCCGGGACGCGGAGCGCGACGCGTTCCCGGACGTGACGAACGCGACCACCGTCCACGCCGCCGCGATCGACTGCGTCGCCCACTACCAGATCGCCGGCGGCTTCGTCGACGGCAGCTACCGGCCCGGCCGCAAGGTCACCCGCGGCCAGATGGCGACCTTCATCGCGAACATGATCGACGAGACCGGAGGCACGCTGCCGGCGCCGCGGCCGACACGGCTCACGGACATCGCCGGCCACGCGCACGAGGCCAACATCCAACGCCTGGTCACGGCCGGGATCGTCGGCGGCTTCCCGGACCGCACCTTCCGCCCCAACGCGTACGTCAAGCGCGACCAGATGGCGCGCTTCCTGGCGGCGGCGCTGGAGTACCGCACCGGCGAGGACCTGATCGAGGCCGACGCCGGCTTCCCGGACATCGCCGGCAACACCCACGAGGCCTTCATCGACAAGGCCGCCACCGCCGGACTCGCGGGCGGCGACGCGCGTGGCCGCTACCAGCCGCGCGGCGACGTCAGCCGGGAGCAGATGGGCTCGTTCCTGGCACGCACCGTCGCCTACCTCGTGGACACGGGTGAGGCCAGCCCGCGCTGAGCCGAACCGGCGGCGGGTCCCGGGTGGCGACACGCCGCCCGGTGGCGGTTCGCGGGCACGGTGCCGGTTCGTGGGCCCGGGCGGCCCCGTCCGTGGCGGTGCGGCTCGCAGTACGTTCGCCGGGCACGGAGCATCCCGAGTACGACCGCGAAGGGCCGCCGTGGCACGACGGCAGTGCGAGGCGTGTGGCGCGTCGTGGCCGCGCGCGACCAGCCGCTGGTGCGGCCGCTGCGGCGCGGCGCTCACCGGCCCGCGCGGGGTCACCGTCGGCCGGACCCGACCGCGTGGCGCGGTCGTCCTGGGCCTCCTGGCGGTGCTGGGTGTGGCCGTCGGCTACCGGGCGCTCCCGCCCGATCCGCTGGCCGCGGGCGATCCGGCCATGCCCGGCGACGTGGACGTCCAGCTGCCCGTCGAGGCGCGCCCCGGCCCGGACGCCGATCCCCCGCGTGCCGGTGTCACACCGTCCGACCCGGACACGGACCCGGATGCGGCGTCGGATCCGGCGGGCGGCCGCGGCGTGCCGCGTGAGGACAGCTGTTTCCCGCAGGGTTGCGCCGCCTGGCAGGTGGACGGGGTCGACCACCGCAACGTGTGGGTCGGGGACGGGCTGGTCGTGCACGCGAGCCGCGACGGGATGCTGGCGCTCGACCCACACACCGGCGAGGTGCGCTGGCAGCGCCCCACGGCGTCGGACGCCGCCCAGGCCTGGTCCCACGACCTGCGTGGCGCCGTCGGCGGTGGCCTCGTCGCCGTCGCCGACGGCCCGCGGTTGCTGCTGTTCGACGCCACCGACGGCCATCAGCGGACCACGACGGAGCTGCCCTTCGCCCGGGCCTCGGAGCTGGCCTGGCTCGGTGACCGGCTGCTGGTGGCCGGCGGCCCGGTCGGGCAGGGCTCCCAGGGCGAGCTGCTGGTGGTGGACGTGGACGGTGCGGTGCTCGGCCACCACGTCGGCACGCCGCTCCTCCAGCCCGAACGCCACCCGGCTCCCCCGCTGCCGTTCCTCGCCACGCCCGCCGGCGGCATCCAGCGGGTCTCGCTGGTGGACGGGCGCGTCGACTGGGAGGCGGCCGGGCCCTACCGGTTCGCGTTCGTCGGCCAGGGCGGCATCCAGGCCGTCGCCGACGGGCGCGTCGACCGCATCGACGCGGACACGGGCGAGGTCACCGGCAGCGTCGCCACCGACGTACACGAGGGTGCCGATCCGTTCTCCGCGGCCCCCTGGGTGCTCGTCGAGGACACCGACCGACGCACCGCCGTCGACCCGGCGACCGGCGAGGTCGCCTTCGAGCGCGCCTTCGACCCGGACGTGCACCGCGGCCTGCTCGCCGAACCGCTGGGCCGCCGGATCCTCGGCATCGAGGTGCTCGCGTCCGGACGTGAACTGCTCGCCTTCGTCGTCGGCGCGGACGGAGCGATCGAGGACGAGGCCCGCCTGCGACTGCCGGCCGGCGTGGCGCTCGCCGACCGGCCGCTGCTCGAGGTGGTCGACGTGGAGGCGGGCCTGGTGGACCTGGTACTCGGTCGCGGCCGCAGCGTCGTGCGGCTGCGGACGGACCCGCTGCGGGTCGCCTACGAACGCCACCTCCAGGTCGCCGACAGCGCGCACGTCGACTGGCGGGGAGGCCTGACGTTCGTCCGCCAGGACGGTCTCACCCGCGTGTACGGCTCCGGCGGGCAGGTCGAACTGCCGGGGAGCGTGCAGGTGGCCTCGGCCGATCCGCTGCTGGTGCACGGGGGCGTCGGGCTGGTGCGGGTCGACCGCGACCTGCTCGACGCCCCGACGTGATCGCACCGGCATCGGCGCACGAGGACGGCGCAAGTCCCGTCACCCCGGCAGCCGTTCGTCGACGCGCGCCAGCACGGACGCCTGCCCGAAGGCGGCCGCGGCCTCGGCGTGGCGGCCGTGGTGGTCCTGCCACAGGGCCATCTCGATCGTCCGGGCGAC
Organism: Egicoccus sp. AB-alg2; assembly: GCF_041821065.1. Taxonomy (NCBI): domain Bacteria; kingdom Bacillati; phylum Actinomycetota; class Nitriliruptoria; order Egicoccales; family Egicoccaceae; genus Egicoccus; species Egicoccus sp. AB-alg2. The sequence continues at coordinate 161,667 of NZ_JBGUAX010000005.1, forward strand.
CGACCAGGCCGCGAGCCGCTGCGGCGCCACGCCGACCAGCGCGCCGAAGCGCCGGTACCGCTCCGCGAGCCGGGCCGCCGGATCGGGCGCCGCGAACGGTGCGTCCAGCTGGGTCAGCAAGGGCCAGGGGTCGTAGGCCGGGTCGCCGAGCATCGGCTTCGCGTCGATGGCCTGCCAGCCCGCCGCCGCGTCGCTGAGCACGTTGCCGGGATTGAAGTCGCCGTGCAACATCACCGAGGTCTCCACGCTCGGCAGGCTCCGGAGCAGCGCGATGCCGTGGCGCGCCAGGCCGGGGTCGTGGCGGCCGTCCGTCGCCGCCAGCCGCGACTCGGCCAGCGCGGCCCAGGACGCAGCCACCGTGGCGAGTTCCGGCACCAGGTGCACCGGCAGGGGCGGCGTCGGCGGGGCGACGTCCCAGAGCCGTCGCAGGACCGTGGCCGCCGTGCGGAGGCGCACGTCGGCCGGGGCGTCGTGGTCGCGCAGCGACACGCCGGGACGGCAGCGCGACAACAGCAGCGCCCAGCGCGACGGGTCGTGCCGCAACAGCCGGACGGCGCCGTGGCCGGACCAGTGCGTCAGGGCGGCGGCCTCGCCGGCCGCCTCCGGGTGCGGCCACACCACCTTCAGCACGACCTCCCGGCCGTCGCTGGTCACGGCCGGGGCCGTCCAGGCGGTGCGCCCCTCGGGCCACGGCGCACCGATCCGGAGCCGCCAGTCGCGCGCCAGGTCCGCGACCAGGGCGGGCAGGGCCTGCAGCCAGTCGCGCCCGTCGGCGCGGCTGCCCAGCTCGCGGACGACGGCGAGGTCGTCGCCGAACGCCCCGACGGTCACGGCGCCTCCTCACCGTCGACGGTCTGGTGGCGCCGGTCGCGGGCCCACCGACTGACCAGCGCCGCGGCGTCCTCGCTGGCCGCCACGGTGATCACCAGCTGGTCGTCGGGGTGCAGCCGCGTCGCCCCCGTCGGCACCAGCATCGCGTGTCCCCGCACGAGCGTGGTGATCAGCATGCCCTCCGGCACGGGAACCTCGCGAAGCCGCCGGCCACAGATCGGGAGCTCCTCGGCCACGGTCAACTCCACGAGGTGCACGTCCAGCGACTCGATCGGGAGCGCCTCGGCGAGGTTCTCCCAGGCCGGCCGGTCCTCCTCCAGCCCGAGGCGACGCACCAGCGGCGCCACCGTGACGCCCTGCAGGGCGACCGAGACCAGCACGACGAAGAACACCACGTTGAAGATGGTGGCGCCCGCCGGGTAGCCGGCCGTCAGCGGGAACGTCGCCAGCACGATCGGCACGGCGCCGCGCAGACCGGCCCACGACGCGACCACCTGCTCACGCCAGCCGAACCCGAACGGGGTCAGGCACACCATCGTCGCGACCGGGCGGGAGACGAACAGCAGCACAGCCGTGGCGGCCAGCGCAGGACCGGCCACCTCGCCCAGCTGCGACGGGAACACGAGCAGCCCGAGCATCAGGAACAGCCCCAGGTCGGCACTGTTGGCCAGCGTGGTGGCGAAGTTGCGGATGACGCGCCGCTCCCGTGGAACCCACGCGCCGATTGCCAGGCCGGCGACGTAGACCGCGAGGAACCCGGACGCGCCCGCCACGGCGGCGCTGCCGTAGGCCACGGCCGCGACCGCGAAGGCCAGCAGGGGGTACAGCGCCTGAGCCCGCAGCCGCCAGCGCCGCAGCAGCACCACGCCGAACGCGCCGGCGAGCGCGCCGAAGGCCAGGCCACCGACCAGCTGGCGGGCACCGAACGTGAACCACTCCGTCCAGTCCAGCGGCGCGTCGGCGGTGGCGAGGATGCTGATCGTCAACACGACCGCGAACGGGTCGTTCGCGCCCGATTCGACCTCCAGCGCGGACGCGATACGCCGCGGCAGCGGGGTGCGACGCAGCAGGTCGAAGACCGCCGCGGCGTCGGTCGAACCGACGATCGCGCCCAGCAGGAACCCCGTCCGCCAGCCGACGTCGAGCAGCAGCACCAGCGCACCGGCGGTGACGGCCGCGGTGATCAGCACGCCGAGGTTCGAGAGCACGAACCCCGGCAGACCACCGCGGCGCAGGTCGGCCGGTTTCGTCGTCAGCCCACCCTCGAACAGGATCACGACCAGCGCGATGACCCCGAGGTCGCGGGCCAGCGCGACGTCACCGAACGGCACCCAACCGAACCCGTCGCTGCCCAGCAGCATCCCCAGCCCGAGGGACAGCAGCGCGCCCGGGACGCGCAGCCGGTCGGAGAGCCCCGCGACGAGCACCGCCGCCACCAACAGCGCGCCCACGACCAGCACCGGCGCATCGACCGGGAGGGTGACCGACAATCCACCCTCCTACGGCCGGGCCGCCCACCCTACGGGGCCGCCCGCCCGCGTGCGATCGTTCGCCGGGACGAGCGCCGGAGGTCACACGATGGTGGAGCAACCGGACACCGCGGCGGTACTGATCCCGCCGGACGCGTCGCTGGACGAGCTGGCCCGGATCGCGGCCGGCTGCACGGCCTGCGACCTGCACCTGACGGGTACGCAGACGGTCTTCGGCGAGGGCGCGCCGGACGCCGAGCTCGTGCTGGTCGGCGAGCAGCCGGGCGATCGGGAGGACCAGGAGGGCCACCCGTTCGTCGGTCCGGCCGGCCGCGAGCTCGACCGGGCGCTGGAGTCGGTCGGGCTGGGCGAGACGGCCCAGTACCGCACGAACGCCGTCAAGCACTTCAAGTGGTCGGAGCGGCGCGGCAAGCGGCGCATCCACGAGAAGCCGAACCGCATCGAGATCCGCGCCTGCCTGCCGTGGCTGCAGGCGGAGCTGGCACGCACCAGCCCGCGGGTGCTGGTGCTGCTCGGCGCCACCGCCGCCCAGGCGGTGTTGGGCCCTCAGGTCAAGGTCACCAAGGCGCGCGGACGCCTGCACGTCGGCCCGCACCGGCTGCCGGCGATCCCGACGGTGCACCCGTCGTCGGTGCTGCGCGCCCGCTCGGACGCCGACCGGTTCGCCGCCCGCGAGGCGTTCGAGGACGACCTCGCCGCGGTCGCCACGCTGCTGGATGCCGGACCGGCCGCGCTGGCGGCGTCCGAGACCGTCGACGACCTGCGCGTGCTGGCCGCGGAGCTGGAGCTGGCCGTGCCGTCAGGTGCACGCAAGGCCGACCTGGTCGACGCGGTGGCGGCCGCCTTCGCGGACCGGGCGGCCTGAGCTCCGCACCGCGGCCGAGATCCTTTGGTCGCCGACGCCGGGGTCTTGGGAAACTGGCTGGAGACCGCTCATCGAGGCTTCCGACCGAGGGCCCATGCAGCCGCAGCGGTCAGCTCGGGGGCGGCTCGTTCGGCTGCTCCTGGATTCGGACCCGTTCGGCGATGCGTCGCCGCACGGAGAGGACCTCGAAGCGGTCACCGTCCAGCTCCACCTCGTCGCCCGCCACCGGGATGCGACCGAGCTGTTCGACGATCAGGCCACCCACCGTCGTGGCGTCCTCGGCCTCCACTTCGATGCCGAGATCCTCCAGGTCGTGGACGGGGAAGCTCCCCGGCACGACCACAGCTCCGTCCGGTTCGTGGACCACGCTCAGCACGTCCCGGTCGTGCTCGTCGTAGATCTCGCCCACCAGCTCCTCGACCAGGTCTTCCACGGTGATGATCCCCTCGACCCCACCGTGTTCGGACACGACCAGCGCCAGCTGCTGCCGCGCGGACTGCATCTCGCCCAGCGCGACGACCGCGTTGAGCGACTCCGGCAGCGCAGTGGCCGGCCGGGCATGGTCCTGGACGGTCCCGGACCGGCCGACCATCCCCAGCACCGAAACCGTCCGGTCCGCGTCGTCGAGGTCCTCGGTGAACACCGGCGCTCGGCTGTGGCCGGCCGCCGCCAGCCGCTGCAATGCCTCCTCCACCGTGGTGTCCGCGGGCAGCGCGACCACCCGTGCGCGCGGTACCAGGACCTGGCGCAAGGTGCGGTCGGCGACCTCCAGGGCGCCGTCGATGATCTGCCGCTGCTCTGCGGTGTAGGTCTCCTGCGTCGCGATGAGATCGCGGATCTCTTCGCTGGTCACCGCCTGCCGGTCGACATCAGGATCGCCGCGGAACAGCCGGACCGTGAGGTCGGTGGCATGCGACAGCAGCCAGATCGCCGGTGCGACGATCTTGGAGATCACCACCAGCGGCCGGGCCGCCAGCAGCCCCCACGCCTCGGCCCGCTGCATCGCCAACCGCTTCGGGGCCAGCTCACCGAACACCAGCGTCACGAACGTCAGCGCGAGTGTGATCGAGAAGATGGCCGCCGGACGGGCGGCGCGTCCCAGGAACGACAGCGGCTCGACCAGCGGTTCGGCCAGCGCCACCGCCGCGGTCGCCGACGCCAGGAAGCCTGCCAGCGTGATCCCGATCTGGATCGTGGACAGGAACCGGTTCGGCTCCCTCGCCAACTGCGCGAGCACCCGTCCGGCGGCCGAGCGCTGCTCGAGACGCGCCAGCTGGCCTTCGCGCAACGAGATCAACGCGATCTCGGAGCCAGCGAACGCGGCGTTGAGGACGATGAGGAACGCGACCAGCCCGAGCTGGACGCCTATGCCGTTCACCTGGGTCGCAACCTCGATACGGGCAGAGCAGCGTACGTCAGCGCCGCCCTACCGACGTGCTGCGAAGCCTTCAGGCTTCACCCCGCGGCCCTCGGACCGTTCCTCGATGCGAGGTCCAAGAGTCGCTCGCACTCGACGCACGGATCTCCCGACCGCGGCCTCGGTCAGGCCTCGGTGAGGGCGGCCTCGAGGTAGGCGCGGACGCCGGCGCCGTCCTCGGCCTCGTCGAGCGCTCCGGCGACCGCGTCCGCGCACTGCTGGGTCGTGAGCCGGCGCAGCCGGTCCTTGACCTCAGGAATGGCCACCCGGGTCATGGACAGCTCGTCGACCCCGAGCCCGACCAGCGCCGCGGCCACGGTCGGGTCGCTGGCCGCTTCGCCGCAGACCCCGACCCACGCGCCCTGGGCGTGGCCGGCCGCGACCACGCGACCGATGAGTGCGAGCACGTCGGGATGGCAGACGTCGGCGAGGTGGGCCACGCCGGCCTGCAGCCGGTCGGCGGCGAACAGGTACTGCAACAGGTCGTTCGTGCCGATCGACAGGAAGTCGGCGTGGGCGGCGAGCCGGTCGGCGCCCAGCGCGGCCGAGGGCACCTCCACCATGACCCCCACCTCGACGTCGGCGAGGTCGACGTCCTCCTCCGCGGCGACCTGCTCGAGGGCCGCCCGCGCGCGGCGCAGCTCGTCGACCACCGACACGAGCGGGAACATGACGGCGAGCCGGCCGGCGGAGCCGTCGGCCAGTTGCGCCTTCGCCCGCAGTAGGGCCCGCAGCTGGTCGTGCAGCAGCTCGGCGCGGCTGAGGTGGAGCCGGATGCCGCGCAGGCCGAGCGCCGGGTTCTCCTCCGGTTCGCGGTGGACGAACGGCAGCGGCTTGTCCGCGCCGACGTCCATGGTCCGGAACACGACCCGGTGGCCCGGGAAGGCCCGCAGCACCTGGGTGTAGAAGCCGACCTGGTCGGCGACCGACGGTGCCGTGCGACGGTCCTGGAACAGGAACTCCGTGCGGACCAGCCCCGAGCCCTGTGCGCCCGCCTCGACCGCGACGGGGAGGTCGTCGGCGCTGCCGATGTTGGCGGCCACCTCGACGTGGCGACCGTCGGCGGTGCGGCCCGGCTCGTCACGGAGGGCGGCCAGCTCGGTGCGCCGCTGGTCCTCCTCCGCCAGGCGTTTCGTGACCGCGGCGCGGTGGTCGGGGTCGGGCCGCACGACCACCTCGCCGGTGCGCCCGTCCACGGCGAGCTCGTCGCCGTCGGCGACGGCGGCCAGCAGTCCGTCCACGGCCACGACGGCCGGGATGCCCAGCGAGCGGGCGAGGATGGCGGCGTGGCTGGTCGGCGAACCGGTCTCCGTCACCAGGGCGGCGATCAGTTCACGCGGCAGGCTGGCGGTCTGCGACGGGGTCAGCTCCTCGGCGACGACGACCGAGCGCGTCGGTGGCACCGGCACGGCCACGTCGCGGCCCTGGAGCAGGGCGACGACCCGGTCGCGCACGTCGTCGAGGTCGGTGGCGCGTGCGGCCAGCAGTTCGCTGGACGAGCCGCGCAGCAGTTCCCGGAACCGGTCGAAGGCGGTGATCGCGCCGCGTTCGGCGGAGGCGCCGGCCGTGATCTCCTGGACGGCCTGGCTGCGCAGCTCGGGGTCGGCGGCGAACTCCGCGTGGGCCTCGAAGATCTCGCCCTCCTCCTCGCCGACGGCCGCGGCCACGCGCTCGGCGAGCTCCTCGAGTTGGGCCCGGGCGGTGGCCAGTGCGGCGTCCAGGCGGGCGACCTCGTCGTCGACCGGCCCGGTGCGGGTCGATGGCACCGGCGCGGCCGCGGCCGGCGGCTCGATCCTGAAGGTGGGGGCGAGGGCGACCCCAGGGGCCGCCGCCCGCCCGGTCAGCGTGCTCACGCGGCCGTCCCTTCGCCGAGTCCGGACTCGATCAGTGCCACGAGCTCGTCGAGTGTCGCCTCGGCGTCCTCGCCCTCGACGCCCACCGTGATCGTGTCGCCCTGGTGGCAGTCGAGGGTCAGCACGGACAGCACGGAGCTGGCGTTGACCTCACGGTCGCCCTTGGCGAGGGTGACCTCGCCGGGCGCCGCCGCGGCCGCCTTCGCGAACACCTTCGCGGGGCGGGCGTGCAAGCCACTGGGGTTGGGCAGGGTGACGGTGCGCTTCGGCATCGGATCTCCTTCTCAGCTGGCGACGGCGGCCGGGGCCGCGGCGTCGGTGGTCTCCTCGGCGGTGCGGCGGCCCAGCGACTTCAGCAGGACGACGAGCACCGCGGTCACGACCGTGCCGATCGCGATGGCCAGCAGGTACAGCGCCCAGTTGCCGATGACCCCGATCACCCAGATCCCGCCGTGCGGCGCCTGGAGCGTGGCGTTGAAGGCGAACGACAGGGAGGCCGTCACCGCCGAGCCCGCCATCAGGGCCGGGATGACGCGCAGCGGGTCGGCGGCCGCGAACGGGATCGCGCCCTCCGTGATGAACGACGCGCCCATCACCCAGGCCGCCTCGCCGGCCTCGCGCTCCTCCTCGGTGAACAGCTTCCGGCGCAGCACGGTGGCCAGCGCGAGTCCCAGCGGCGGGGTCATCCCGGCCGCCATGACCGCGGCCATCACCTGGTAGTTGCCGGCCTCCAGCGACAGGATCCCGAACGCGTACGCGACCTTGTTGACCGGCCCGCCCATGTCGAAGGCCATCATCAGACCCAGGATCAGTCCGAGCACGATCTGGTTGGCGCCCGACATCCCCTGCAGCCACGAGGTCAGCGCGGCGTTGATCGCGGCCACCGGCTCGCCGACGACGAGGAACATCAGCACACCGACCGCCAGGATGCCGACGATCGGGTAGACGAGGATCGGCATCATGCGCTTGATGGTTCCCTTCACCGGGATCTTCTTGAGCGCCATGACGATCCCGCCGGCGAGCAGCCCGGCGACCAGCCCGCCGAGGAAGCCGGCCTCCACCTGGACCGCGATCAGGCCACCGACGACGCCGGGGGCGATGCCGGGGCGGTCGGCCATCGCGAACGCGATGAAGCCGGCCAGGATCGGCACCAGCATGCTGAACGCGATCCCGCCGATGGTCAGCAACAGGATCCCGAGCCAGGTGATCGTGTCGACGCCGAGGTCGCCTGCGGTCTGCACGCCCTCGCCCACGACGAACAGCTGCATGTCCGGTTCGGTGATGGCGACCGCGTCGGCGATCGCGAACGACAGCGCGATGAGGATGCCGCCGCCGACCACGAAGGGGATCATGTAGCTGACGCCGGTCATCAGCCAGCGCCGCACCTCCTCCGCCTTGCTGGTGCCGCGGCCGGTCACGCTGGCGAACACGTCGTGGTCGCCGCCGGCGGTCTCCCCCGCCGGGGTCGCGCCGGGGCCGGCGCCGACGCGGGCCGGGGCGCGCTCGGCCGCGGCGACGGCGCGCTCGACGGTCTGACCCGGCCGGTCGATGGCCTCACGGGTGCGGACCTCGACCGCCGGCAGGTGGGCGAAGCGGTCACGGTCCTTCACCGTGGCGTCCACGGCGAAGATGACCGCGTCCGCGCCACGGACGTACGCCGGGTCGACGGGCGGGCCACCGGCGGCGCCCTGTACCTCGACGTGGATCTCGTGTCCTTGTTCGCGGGCCGCCACCTCGATGGCCTCCGCGGCCATCTCGCTGTGGGCGATACCCGTCGGGCAACTCGTGACGGCGACGAGCTTCACAGCTCTACCTCCCGGTGGATGACGTCGACGACGGCTGCGGACGAGTCCGCCTCCCGAAGGGCCGTCCGGAACGCCGAGTGGATGAGTCGACGTGCCAGGCGCGAGAGCACCCGCACGTGCAGGTCGTCCGCGCCCTCCGGCGCGGCGATCAGGAACACGAGGTCGGCCGGGGTGCCGTCCTCGGCCCCGAAGTCGAGGCCCGACCCGCTGCGGCCGAAGGCGACGGCGGCGCGGGTCACGGCCGGGCTCTTGGCGTGCGGGATCGCGATCCCGGACTCCATGCCGGTCCCGCCGGTCTCCTCCTCGCGGGCCAGCACGGCCTTGACGTAGGTGTCGGGGTCGGTCACCCGCCCGTCGGCGGCGAGCAGCGCGGTCAGTTCCGCGATCGCGCCGTCGCGGTCGGTGGCGGCCAGGTCGGTGGTCACCAGCTGGGTGTCGATCAGGTCGGCGATGGTCGTGGTCACCGTGGTCCTCCGGGTTCGCGCAGTCGTCGGTCGGGGTCGACGGCGTGGAGGGCCACGCTCGCCAGGTCGAGGTCGTCGGGGCCGGGCAGCTGCGTGCCCGGCAGCAGGGCGGCGGCGGTGCCGAAGGCGACGCCGCGCCGCAGCGCGTCGGCGTCCAGCCGCGGGCTCGCGAGCAGGCCGGCGACGAGGGCGTCGCCGGCGCCGACCGCGCTGCGGGGCGTGATCGGCGGGGTGGTCGCGTGCCACGTGCCGGCCGCATCGACGAGCACGGCACCGTCGGCACCGAACGACACCACGACGGTGCCGGCGCCCAGCTCGCGTAGCTCGTCGGCGGCCTGCACCGCGTCGCCGAGGGTCTCCACGGCACGGCCGGTCACCTGCGCCAGTTCCTCGGCGTTGGGCTTGATCAGGTCGGGACCGGCCGCCAGCGCCGCGCGCAGAGCCGGACCGCTGGTGTCGATCGCCACCCGGGCGCCGGCGTGGTGGGCACTGCGGGTCAGCTCGGCGTAGAAGCCGTCCGCGGTGCCGGGCGGCAGCGAGCCGCAGCCGGCGACCCAGTCGGCGCCTTCGATGGCGGCGACGGTGGCCTTGGTGAGTGCGGCCACCTCGTCGCGGCCGAGCGGATGGCCGGGCGCGTTGATCTTCGTCACGACCCCGTCGGGTTCCACCACACTGACGTTGGTCCGCACGGCACCGGCCGTCGTGACGGCGACGACGTCCAGACCCTGGGCACGCAGGGTGTCGAGCAGCTGGTCGCCCTCGTGACCGCCGAGCGGCACGACGGCGCGCGTGCGCACCCCGTTGGCCTGCAGCGCCCGGGCGACGTTGATGCCCTTGCCGCCGGGCTGGACCAGCACGCGGGTGGCGCGCAGGACCGCGCCGCGGCGCAGTTCGGTGACCTCGAGCGTCCGATCCAACGACGGGTTCGGCGTCAGGGTGACGATCATGCGCGCACCACCTCCAGGCCGGCGGCCTCGAGCGCCTCGCAGTGCGCCGGGTCCGCCTGCGCGTCCGTGATCAGCACGTCGACGTCGGCGACGTCGGCGAACCGGACGAAGTGGTCCTGCTCCAGTTTGCTGTGGTCGGCGAGCAGCACGACCCGCCGTCCGGCCTCCACCATGGCGCGCTTGACGCCGGCCTCGGAAGGGTCAGGTGTCGTCAGGCCGCCGGCCACGCTGAGCCCGTTGGTGGCGACGAACGCCACGTCGGGGGTCAGGTCGCGCAGCGTGCGCAGCGTCCAGTCGTCGACCGTGGCGAGGGTGCGCTCGCGGACCCGCCCGCCCAGCAGGTGCAGGCGGATGCGAGGGCGGGGGGCGAGTTCCGTCGCGATCGGCAGCGAGTTGGTCACCACGGTCAGGTCGCGGTCGTCGGGCAGCGCCGCGGCCAGCGCCTGGGTGGTCGTGCCGGCGTCGAGCAACAGCGTGGCGTCGTGCGGGACGTGAGCGAGGGCGGCCTTGGCGATCCGGGCCTTCTCGGCCGCCATCCGGGCGGCGCGCTCGACGACCGCGGCCTCGTGACGCAGGCGCTCGACGGGGATGGCACCGCCGTGCACGCGCCGCAGCAGGCCGGCCGCCTCCAGTTCGGTCAGGTCACGCCGCACGGTCTCGGTCGTGACCGCGAAGTCCGCGGCGAGTCGTGCCACCTCGACGCGCCCGTCGCGGCGTGCACGGTCGACGATGACCTGTCGGCGTTCCTCGGCGTACACGTGCGCGCGCTCCCCGGCTCGTCACGGAGTTCTCCTGTGTTTCTACGTGGAGTCCTGTGGGAACGCTAGGTTTTGATTGGTATTGCGTGGGGAAGGGGCCCCATCTGCGCGCACGTCGCCCGAACATGCCGTCCACTGGTCCCCGAGCGCACGCCGAACCGGCCGGCTCACCGGCGTGTGCACGGCCGCTCCCCCACGCTGCCCGGGCATCAGGCGGCGGCGGGAGCCACCAGTTCCAGCAGTGCGTCCGCGACCGCGGTGACCAGCGCCGTGAGCGCGGCCTCACCGGCGTGCGGGGTCGCCGAGTCCTCGTCGAGGTAGGTGTCGCGACGGATCTCGAGCATCACCGACACCACCCGCCGGTCGCCGAGGTGGTCGCCGGGCACGAACGTGCCCGCGAACGGCACGTCGAGGGCGCTGGCCAATCCGGCGTCGCGGGCGAGCCGAGCGACGGTCTCGCGCACGGCCGGCGGGGTGTGCACCGGGTGGGTGCCGATGCACAGCGGTGGTCGGGGTGCCTCGCCGTGGAGCTCGTAGGGCAGGGCGCGACTCGGGTAGGAGTGGACGTCGAGGAGCACGCAGACGCCGCAGGTCCGCAGCCGCTCCTCGACCAGCGCCGTCAGCGCGGCGTGGTAGGGCCGGAAGTAGACGTCGAGCAGCTGCTCACGCTCGCGCGGGTCGGACCGGCGCAGCAGCCGCCGGTCGCTGGTGGCCGTGTAGACGGCCCCCATGCCCACCGTCTCCATCTCCTCGCGGGCCGGGTCGAGGAAGCGCTCCGGGTCGACGACCAGGCGCGAGCAGCGGTTGACGAAGCGGGTCGCGCCGAGCGCGGCCGTGCCGGCCGCCAGCACGTCGGTGCGGTGGTCGGTCAGGCGCCGCAGCTCCTCGGCGAGCCCGGCGTCGTCGAGCAGCAGACCGGCACGCACGTCCGGTGGCACGTGCGTGCCCGCGTGCGGGACGTGGACGACCAGGGGCCGCGGCGCGGCGGCGGGTGGCAACACCTCGAATCCCGGTGACGGCACGGCCCCTCCTCGATCGGGCGGGAAGGTACGCGGGTCCGGGCCGGTCAGCGGTCATACTCGCGCCATGGACGAACCACCACGCGAGCTGCCCTACTCGCCCGAGGACGTCGCCGAGGCGACCCGCCGGCTGCGGGAACGGTGCGAGCGTTTCCCCGAGGTGAGCGAGCGGCTCAGCCACGGTGCCGTCACCTTCTTCGTCCGCGGCAAGCGCACGTTGGCGTACCTGACCGACGACCACCACGGCGACGGCCGGCTCGCACTGGTCTACCCGGCGCCGCCGGGGGTGCAGGAGGACGTGATCCGCGCCGAACCCGACCGGTTCTTCCGGCCGCCCTACGTCGGCCACCGGGGGTGGGTCGGCCTGCGGCTCGACGTCGACCCGGACTGGGACGAGGTGGCCGACGTGCTGGACGAGGCCTACCGGCTGGTGGCCCCGAAGACGCTCGTCCGCCAGCTCGACGGCGGCTGATCGCGGGGCGCGAAGGAGACGAGGATGGCCTGGTACGACCGGCGGACCGTCTTCCACCTCGGCGCACCTGCCGAGTCGGTGTTCGCCACCATGATCGACCCGCGCGAGTTCCTCGCGGGCTGGCCGCGGGTCGGCGACGTCGAGCGGCTCGTCGACGGCGACCAGGACGGTGTCGGGGCGGTGCACCGCGGCTCGATCCGTTCCGTGTTGCCGTTCACGCTGACGTGGTCGATGACGACCGTGCGCACGGAACGACCCGAGTTGATCGAGTGGGAGGCACGCGGCGATCTCGAGGGGCACGGCCTGTGGCGCATGCTGCCGACCGACGACGGCACCGAGGTCCGCTTCCGCTGGCAGGTGTCCACCACGCGGCGGTGGATGAACGTGCTCGCCCCCGTCGCGCACCGCGCGCTGGAGTGGAGCCACGACCGGGCCATGCACGACGGGGCCCGGGCGCTGGCGCGCTACCTCGATGCGCCGCTGTCGGGATTCCGCACGGCCTGAGCGGCGAGCAGGGCCAGGACCTCCTCGTCCCCGGTCTGGGTGAAGTCGGCGTACCACTGCCCGACCGCCCGGAACGCCATGGGCACGACGGGGCACACGACGGCGTCGGCCTCGGCGCGCAGGTGCTCCACCCCGCCCTCGGCCGCGACGGGCACGGCCAGGACCACGCCCAGCGGGCCCGCCCCACGGGCGGTGCGGCAGGCGGCCACGGCGGTCGCGCCGGTCGCCAGCCCGTCGTCGACGATCACCGCGGTACGGCCGTGCAGGTCGAGGAGCGGCCGGTCGCCGCGGTAGCGGTGGACCCGGCGTTGCAGTTCCCGCCGTTCGGTGGCCTCGATGGCGTCCAGCGCCCCCTCGTCGAGCCCGAGACGGTCGACCATGGTCGGGTCGAGGACGCGCACCGCGCCCTCCGCGATCGCGCCGATGGCCAGCTCCGGCTGTCGGGGCGCGCCGAGCTTGCGGACCACCAGGACGTCCAGCGGGGCACCCAGGCGGTCGGCGACGGGCGCGGCCACCGGCACGCCCCCGCGCGGCAGGGCCAGCACGACCGGGTCCTGCAGGTCGCGCGTGGCGAGCAGGTCGGCCAGGCGCCGTCCGGCGTCGGTGCGGTCGGCGAACTGCAAGGTCGGCCCATCAGTCGTGGTCGGGGGGCGCCGCCACCAACTCGTAGGAGGTGCTGATCGCGATCGCGTCGCGGATCGACCGTGCCACGGGGCACTTGTCGGCGTGGAAGCCGTGCACCCGCTCGATCTTGTCGCGGTCGGCGTCGGCGTCGACCGTCAGGGTGTAGGCCGCGTGCACCCGCCGCAACACGAGCACGCCACCGTCCAACTCCACCTCGCCACGGACCTCGGATCGGAGACGACCGCCTCCGGCGGGGATGCCACGTGCCTCGAGGGCACCCCCGAACGTGCCGGTCAGTCAGCCACCGGCAGCGGCCACCAGGTAGTCGATGGTGGTCGCGTCGGCCGGCATCTCGGCGGGATCGACCCCGTAGTGCGCGGCGATCTCGCCATGGACGCCGAACGTGACCGGCTGCGTACGCCCCGGCACCTGCGCGGAGCGGATCGGACCGCGCTCGCGCACGATCGAGACCCGCGACGTGTAGACGACCTCCGACATGCCTGACTCCTCGACGCGCCCGAGCATGGCAAGCCGGCCGCGGGAACACAAGGCCCGGACGCACGCGAGGTCACAGCCAGCCGCTGCGCTTGAAGAGCCGGTAGAGCACGACGCAGATCAGCGCCATGGTCCCGAGCACGACGAAGTAGCCGTAGCGCCAACCCAGCTCGGGCATGTGCTGGAAGTTCATGCCGTAGATGCCCGCGATGGCGGTCGGGACCGCCACGATGGCGACCCACGCGGAGATCCGGCGCATGTCCTCGTTCTGCCGGATCCCGATCTGCGCCAGGTGGGCGTTGAGGGCGCTGTTGAGCAGTTCGTCGAGGCCGGTGACGTGCTCGCCGACCCGCGTCGCCTCCAGCCGGATGCCGCGCAGACGCGCCAGCACGTCGGTCGGGGCCCCGGGCGCGCCCTCGTCGCCGCCGCGGTCGAGCAGATCGCCGAACTCGTCGAGCAGCTCCTCGAATTCGTCGGGCAGGGCCGCGACGGCCCACCGGAAGAGCTGCACCTCGCTCTTGAGGCGATAGATGCGCTCGGCGCTGCTCGTCCGGCCGCCGGAGAAGACCTGGGTCTCGATCTCCTCGACGTCGTTGTCGAGCCCGTCGAGCACCACCGCGTAGCTGCGCACCACCCGGCCGGCGACGACTGCCAACAGCCCGACCGGTCCCAACCGCAACAGTGCCTCGTCCAGCTCGTCGCCGTTCGCCCGTGGCCGCGGTTCCGGTTGCGGCCCGCGGCGCAGCGTGACGGCCACGTCGTGCCCGAGCACCAGCGCGAGCTGGCCGACCTCGATCACCTCCTCGGGATCGACGTAGACGGCGGTCTTGAGGACCACGACCAGGTCGTCCCCGTGGCGCTCGAGGCGCGGGCGGACGTGGTCCTGGGCGGCGACGGCCAGCGCCGCCGCCGACAGCCCGGTCCGCTCGGTCAGGTGGGCCAGGTCGGCGTGGCCGGGGTCGGCGACGTCGACCCACAGGAACCCGCCGTCGGCGGCGACGCGTGTGCGCTGGACCTCGAGCGGTCCCTGGTCGACCCGCCGCCCGTCGACGAACCGCACCGCTTCCACCGCACGCCTCCGTCAGCTGCGGCCAGCATCGACGCGGCGGCTGCGCTGGTCGACGCCCGGACCCCCGTAGGGCCAGTCTGCCGGCGCCGGGTCGCTGACCAGGTCCAGCGCCGTCATCTCGTCGGCGGTCAGGCGCAGGTCGGCGGCGGCGAGGTTGTCCGACAACTGCTCGGTCGTGCGCGCTCCCAGGATCACGGAGCTGACCATGGGGCGCTGTGCGACCCACGCCAGGGCGACCTGCGCCATGCTGACGTCGCGGTCCTTGGCGATCGCCCGCACGGCGTCGATCACGTCCCAGGTGCGTTCCAGCGGGCTGCGGCGGCTGTAGGCCTCGACGCCGCGCTCGGGGTCCTCGCCCAGGCGGGTCGCGCCGGCCGGCGCCTCGTCGCGGTGGTACTTGCCGGTCAACCAGCCACCGCCCAGCGGCGACCACGGCAGCAGCCCGAGCCCGTTGGCCTCGCAGGCCGGCACGATCTCCCACTCGATCTCCCGCACGAGCAGGTTGTACTGCGGCTGCAGGGTGATCGGGACCGCCCAGCCACGGAAGTCGGTGAGGTCCACCGTCCGCTGCAACTGCCAGCCGGTGTAGTTGGAAAGCCCCACGTAGCGGATCTTGCCGGCCCGCACCGCGTCGTCCAGGAAGCGGAAGGTCTCCTCCAGCGGCGTCACCGGGTCCCAGCTGTGGACCTGGTACAGGTCGATGGTGTCGATCCCGAGGCGTCGCAGCGAGGCGTCGAGTGCCCGGCCGAGGTGGCGCGCCGACAGGCCGTGATCGTTGACGTCGCCGCCGGTCGGGAAGCGGCCCTTCGTGGCGACGACCATCGCGTCGCGGACCCGGGCCGGACGGTCGGCGAGCCAGCGGCCCACGATCTCCTCCGACACGGTGCCGGCGTACACGTCGGCGGTGTCGATCAGGTTGCCGCCGGCATCGGCGTAGCGGTCGAGTTGCTCGTGGGCGCCGGCCTCGTCGGTCTCCTGACCGAACGTCATCGTGCCGAGCGCGAGATGCGAGACGGCGCAGCCACTGCGCCCGAGCGTGCGGTACTCCACCAGGACTCCTCGAGTCGAAATCGGGCCGAGTCCCGACGCTACCCGCGTCCAGCGGGCAGGATGACGTCATGGACGCGCGCAGCACGTGGGTCGGGATCGACGTCGGCGGCCGCCGCAAGGGGTTCCACCTCGCGGCGGTGCGCGGCGACGGCCGGGTCCAACTGTCGCACGCCGACGGCCCCGACGCCGTGGAGACGGCGGTCGGCCGCACGCTCGAGGCGCTGCCGGTCCGGGTGGCCGTGGACGCCCCGGCGGCCTGGGCCCCCGACGGGGTGCCGGCGCGACCCGACGAGGTGGCCTTCCTCGCCGCGCGCGTGTGTGCCATCCGCTTCACCCCCGACGCCGCCACCGCGGCCGCCCGGACCGACGGCTACTACGAATGGGTCGAGCACGGTCTGCAACTGTGGCACGGCCTGCGCGAGGCGGACCTCGAGGTGGTCGAATGCTTCCCGACCGCGTCGTGGACGCGCTGGCTCGGCCCGCGGGAACAGCGGACGCGACCGGCCTGGACCGGCGCCGGCATCGCCTCGCTGTACGCGGTCGGTGACGGCGGTGTGCTGTTCGGCGACCGGCCACGCAACCAGGACCAGCGGGACGCGCTGGCCGCCGCGCTCACGGCGCGGCAGTCCGCCCACCCCGACACCGTGCGCTTCGGTCCGCTGGTCGTGCCGCCGCCCGGGCCGGCGTGGTGACCGCCACGGTGGACCTCCGCGTGTGTCAGCCGCGGGCGGAGATCTGCTGGATCGCCCAGCCGTTGCCGTCGGGGTCCTCGAAGAACACGAACCCGACGTTGTCGAGCGGGTCGGGCGTCGCGGACGGGCTCTCGCCCATCACCACGACGTCGCTGACCTCGACGCCGGCGGCGAGCAGCTGCTCACGGGCGGCCCGGACGTCGGCGACCACCAGCTGGAGGCCCTTGAGCGAGCCCGGTGGCATCGGCGGCACCACACCCTCGCCGATGACGATCGAGCAGCCCGAGCCGGGCGGCGTCAGCTGGACCACCCGGGCACCGTCGCCGACCGTGGTGTCGTGGTCGACCACGAACCCCAGCCGGTCGGCGTAGAACGCCTTGGCGCGGTCGACGTCCGCGACCGGGACCACGACCACTTCCAGCAGCATTTTCATCGGCGTCTCCTTCGTCTCCGGCCGAGCCGGCGCTCGGGGGGGCGGGAGGTGGACGCCGCCGGCCCCCCCGGACTCATCGCTCGGCGGCGGGGATCACGCCAGCAGGCCGCGTCCCTCGGCCCAGTCGGCGAGGCGCTCACCACACGCACGCAGGCCGTCGTGCCACGTGCCGAACAGCTCGGCGTCGGCGCCGTCGCTGACCACCTTCGTCAGCCACACCTCGCGCCCGAAGGCCCGGGCGACCGCGGCCACCGCGTAGCCCTCCATGTCCACCACGTCGGCGTGCTCGGCAAGGCGCGCGCGCTGCTTCGGTGACGCGACGAGCCGGTCACCGGTCGCCAGCCGGCCCGCTGCCCCGTGTGGGCCGCCGAGCTCGAGAGGGCCGCCCCGCAGTGGCCGGCCGACGAACCGGCTCACGCCGGCGTGGTCGAAGTCGTGCTGATGGACCCGCGCCACCTCGACGACCGTGCCCAGCGGCTGACCGTGCAGGCCGCCGGCGGTACCGACATTGACCACCAGGTCGGCCGGATCGGCGGCGAGACCGGCGGCCAACGACGCCGCGGCCTGCACCTTGCCGACGCCGAGGTGGTGCACCGGCACGTGCGCCGCGAGCGCCCTAGTCTCCTCCTCGAGCGCGGCGACGAACAGCACCCGCATCAGGCGGGCTCG
Organism: Egicoccus sp. AB-alg2; assembly: GCF_041821065.1. Classification (NCBI taxonomy): domain Bacteria; kingdom Bacillati; phylum Actinomycetota; class Nitriliruptoria; order Egicoccales; family Egicoccaceae; genus Egicoccus; species Egicoccus sp. AB-alg2. The sequence continues at coordinate 179,124 of NZ_JBGUAX010000005.1, forward strand.
TTGCCGGGGCGCCACTTGATGCCGCAGCCCATCGACGGGGCCTGGTCCTCGCCCGGCCGCTCCCCGGCGAGCAGGGCGTCGATCGCCGCGCGCAGGTCCTTGCCGGTCGGGGTCTCGCCGCCGGGACGGCTCTCGTCCATCCGCCCGCGGTACGCCAGCCGGCGATCGCGGTCGAACACGAAGAAGTCCGGCGTGCACGCAGCGCGGTAGGCCTTGGCGACCTCCTGGTCGGCGTCGTGCAGGTAGGGGAAGACGAAGCCGACCTGACGCTTCTGGTCGGCCAGCCGCTCCGGCGCGTCGTCGGGGTAGTTGTCGGCGTCGTTGGCGCAGATGCCGACGAACGACGCGCGACCGTCGACGACGTAGTCGCGGGCCAGCGCGGCCAGTTCGTCCTGCACGTGCTTCACGTAGGGGCAGTGCCGGCTGAGGAACGCGACGACCAGGACCTCGCCGTCCAGGTCGTCGAGCGAGACGGTGGTGCCGTCGGTGACCTCCGGCAGCGCGAACGCCGGCGCGGGCGTACCGAGGGCGAGCATGTTCGAGGTCAGGGCCATGGCGGTGCATCCTTCCAGTTCGACGAAACGGCCGACAGCGCGACGCTAGGCGGCCACACCCGCGATGCCGAACGGATGGCCCATGGCCGACGACGTGGCCGACGACGTGGCCGACGGCATGGCCGACGACGTGGACGGGCTGCGGCGCGCCTACCTCGACGCGGTCGTGGAGATCGACCTCGACGGGCGCCGGCTCGAGCTGACCGGCGCGCCCCGGGGCACGACCCGCGGTCGCTTCCCGGCCGGCGTCGGACACGTGCACGTCGTCACCGCCTGCAACCCGCGCTCCGAGGTGCTGCCGGCCGAACGCAACCGGATGCGCAACCAGGCGCTGGCGGCCGAGTTGGCCGCGGCCGGACTACGGTCGGTCCCGGCGGTGGGCCGCTCCCCCGACGGCACGTGGCAGGAGCCGAGCTTCGCCGTCCTGGACGCCGACACGCCTCTGCTGCTGGACGTGGCGGACCGTCACGGCCAGCACGCCGTGTACCGGTGGACCCCGGACGAACTCGCGGTCGTGTGGGCCGGCCGCCAGCGTGGCCGTGTCGACGCCCAGGGATGGGTGCTGAGGGTGATCGGCGGTGACGAACGCGCGAGGTGAGCGGCGGGTCGCCACCGCCTCGCATCGCGGGACGATGGGCTCTGCCGGCTCGGATCGGCCGCTGCGACCATCGCCCGGTCCCCCTGCCGCCGGTGCGACAACGTTGGAGGTACGCCATGGCTGGCCTGGTACGCCGTGACCCCAAGTCGGCGGAGAGCCGCGACATCTTCGACCGACTCGACACGCTCTTCGACGAGTGGACCCAGCTGCTGCCACAGCGGATGACCGACCGGCTGCGGTCCCCGATGTTCCCGGAGCCGAGCATGGTCCTGGGCGACTACCTGCGGGTGGACGAGTTCCGCGAAGGCGACGACCTCGTCATCAAGGCGGAACTGCCCGGCGTGGACCCGGAGAAGGACGTCCAGATCAGCGTGACCGACCACCGCCTGCACATCGACGCCCAGCGCCGCGAGGAGGCGGAGACCGAGTCCAAGGGCTACGTGCGCCGCGAGCTGCGTTACGGCCACTTCACCCGCGACCTGCCGTTGCCCGCCTCGGTGTCCGAGTCGGACGTGAGCGCGCGGTACCGCCACGGGATCCTGGAGATCCGTGTGCACGTGCCGGAGTCGGAGGCCACCACGATCCCCATCGAGAAGGCCTGACCCGATGCCGGATCGCCCAGGGCGGGTCGAGGGCGGGGCGCGCCCACGACCGCCCGGCGTCGGGCACGGCCCGCCGGCGCCATGACGGCGAGCACGCCTGCCGGGACGGTGACCCTCGCGCTGCTCGGCGACACCATGCTCGGGCGCGGGGTCGGCGAGCGGTTGCTGGTGGACGGCCCGCACCGGCTCGTCGACCGCGGCGTCCGTGACCGGCTGCAGGACGCGGACCTGCGGGTGCTCAACCTCGAGTGCTGCATCGCCGAGGCCGGCCAGCCGTGGCCCGACCCGAACAAGGCGTTCTTCTTCCGTGCACCCCCGGCCGCCGTGGAGACGCTGCGCTGGCTGGGCGTGGACGCCGTCACGCTCGCCAACAACCACGCCCTGGACTACGGCCACGAGGCGCTGACCGAGACGCTCGACCGGCTGCACGGCGCCGGCATCGCGACGACCGGTGCCGGCGCCGACGTCGAGGCCGCACGCGCGCCCGCGCGCCTGGAGGTCGAGGGCGTGCGCGTGGCCGTGTTCGGCGTGACCGACCACCCGGCTTCCTTCGCGGCCGGACCCGCGCGTGGCGGCGTGGCCCACGCCGAACTCCAGCGTGGGGTCCCCGCGTGGTTGCGCCAGGCGATCACCGCGGCGGCGGCCGACGTGGTCGTCGTCACGCCCCACTGGGGACCGAACCTCACCCGCGAACCGCTGGGCTACGTCCAGCGCGCGGCGGACGTGCTGGCCGACGCCGGCGCCACCGTGGTCGCCGGCCACTCCGCCCACGTCTTCCACGGCGCGCGGTTGTGCGAGGACCCCTCGCGGGCGCTGCTGTACGACCTCGGCGACTTCCTGGACGACTACGTCACGCACCCGTCACTGCGCAACGACCTCGGCCTGCTCTGGCGGGTGACCGTGGACGCGCACGGCGTCCGCGAGGTGGACGCCGTGCCGCTGCGCCTGGACTTCGCCGCCACCCGTGTCGCGACCGGCGAGGACCGCGCCTGGATCGACGACCGGCTCCGCCGCGCGTGCGCGGTGTTCGGCACGCGCGTGCGGGACGCCGGTGACCGTCTCGTGCTGCGGCCGGCCGAGCACTCGGGCCGGTTGCCACCGGTCGCGGCTCAGCCGCCCGGTGGCCGGTAGTCGACCTGCAGTTGCGCCGCCTGGTCGATCTCCTCGGGCGTCAGCAGCACCGTGGTACGGCTGGTCACGGAACCACTCGCGCTGACGAGCATGCCGATGGAGGCGGTGGTGACGTTGTCAGGCACGTCGGCGATGAGGATGACGTCGTCCTCGCCGAGCGCGAAGTAGAAGGCCTCGAGCGAGCCACCGACGTCGGCGATCATCTTCGCGATCGTCTCGCGGCGACCCGTCCCGCCCTCGCTGAGCACGCCCTTCATGCCCTGGGGGGTATAGCGGGCCTTGAGCAGGTACTTGGGCATCGACCGGCCTTTCTCGCTCGCTGACCGGCGGCCGGATCCGCCGGCCATGGCTCCGATCTTCCGCGCACCGCGTGCCCGGTCAACGGTGACGATCGCCCCCGTCCGAAGGCACCGACGAATCCGGATACATTGACGTATTCGAATCGTGTCCCCCACGCCAAGGCGACCGATGCCGCTGTCCGAGACCCGCCGCGGGCGTGCCCGCGCCCGCCGCGCCCGCCGTCGACGTGCCTGGACGTCCGCGCTGGCCGTGACCGTGGTGGCGGGCGCCAGCGTCGGCTCGGCCACCACGCTCGCCGCCGCCTGTGAGGACGCCGGCGCACGGCCGGCCGCCGCGCTGGTGACGGTGCACCTCGCCGACGACGGCGAGGTGCTGGACGCCGATCGACGGCTGGTGGTCGACGGGCAGCCCTGCGCACCGGCCGCGGGCGACGTGGACCTCCCGGTCGCCACGGCCGTCCTGCATCACGCGCAGACGGGCGCGTCGCTGGAGGCCACCGAGCTCGCCGACCAGGACGGACCGGTCACCACCACCGTCAGCGTCCGCGACACCACGGCGACCACGGTGACCGTGCCGGTGGACGGCCCGCAGGGGCGCGAGGACCGCGACGTGCGGCTCGGCGTACCGCAACTGGTGACGATCACGGTGGCCTATCCGGCGTCCTGGAAGGTGGCCGCCCCCGCCGGCACCGGCGTGGCGATGCGGGCCTCGGACGCGGGTGTCGAGGTCTCCCACACCGACCTGCTGTTTCCACCGCTGACGGCGACCGCGGTCGGCCTGCAGGTCGAGGCCCGTCCCGGACGCGGCACGCCCGACGTGCGCGTCGAGGCCGTGCCGCTGTCCGAGGACGCCGAGGTGGACCTCAGCGACGACCTGCTCGACCGCGACAGCGCAGCCGTGCTGGGCGCACTGTCCAGCCTCACCGGCGACGGCGCCGAACAGCTGGCCGACGGCGCGGGTGAACTGGCCGACGGCAGCGCCGAGCTGGCCGACGGTGCCGGCGAGCTGGCCGGCGGGCTGGATGAGCTCGCGGCGGGCGCGGGCGCGCTCGGCGCGGGGCTGCAGGAGCTGGGTGCGGGCAGCCGGGAGCTGGCCGGCGGTGGCGCCGAGCTGGCCGACGGGGCGGCGCAGCTGGCCGCCGGGCTGCCGCAGCTGGCCCAGGGCGCGCAGGCGGTCGCGGCCGGCAGCCAGGAGCTGGCCGACCAGCTCGGCACGGCCGCCGACGGGGCCGGGGCGCTGGCCGACGGCGGCGACGACCTGGCGGCGGGCGCCCGCGAACTGGCCGCCGGCACCGCCGAGCTGGCCGCCACCGCAGGCGAGATCCGCGACGCGGTGGCCGCCGGCATCAGCGAGGCGTTGGACCGGCCGCTGCCGCCCGAGGTCACCGAGGAGCTGCCGCCGGAGGCCCTGGACGCGTTCGAACAGGCCCGCGCGGCGGCGGGTGACGTCGTCGCCTTCGTCGACGAGGCCGCGGCCGGGTTCCAGCAGCTGGCCGACGGGGCGGCGGCGGTGGCCGAGGGCGCCGAGCAGCTGGCGGCCGGCAACCGTGAGCTCGCCGGCGGGATCGACGCCGCGGCCGACGGCACCCAGGAGCTGGCCGACGGGGCCGGGGCCGTCGCCGGCGGCGTCGGCGAGGTCGCGACCGGCGCGGAGCAGCTGGCGGCCGGCAGTGCCGGGCTCGCCGACGGGCTGGCCGCCTTCGCCGCCGGTTCGCAGGAACTCGGCGACGCCGGTTCGCAACTGGCCGACGGTGCCGCCGGCGCCGCGGCGGGCGCGGGCGAGCTGGCGGGTGGCGCGAGCCAGCTGGCCGACGGCATCGCCGCGTTCGCCGACGGGGCCGCCGAGCTGCCCGAGGCCGTGCGCGAGATCGTCGACACGGCCGACCGCGCCGGGCAGCGCAGCGCCGCCACCGACGCGGTGCTGCGGGAGGGCCGAGCCCGGGCCGAGCGGCTGACCGGCGACGACGCCGACGCGATCTCCTACGTGCTGGCCCACGCCGGCCAGCGGCCGGTGTCGCCGGCCGTGTGGGCTGCACTGGCGGGCGGACTGCTGGCGGTCGGCGCGGCCAGCTGGTGGTGGCGACGCCGACAGGCCGACCCGGCCGCGACGACGGAGGTGCCGGCATGACCCCGCCGCGGCGGCGCCGCACGCGCGCCGAGCAGCAGGCCGAGACGCGGGCCCGGCTCGTCGAGGCGGCGGCCGAGGTGTTCGCCGCCCACGGCTTCGAGGGCGCGTCGATCGACCTGATCACCGAGCGAGCCGGCTACACGCGCGGCGCGTTCTACTCGAACTTCTCGGACAAGGCCGAGTTGCTGCTCGAGCTCATGCGCGACCGCATGCGCGAGTTCACGGGCGTGCTGCCGGGCATCCTCGCCGCGTCCGAGGAGGACCGGATCGGCGAGGCGGCGAGGTGGCTGGTGGAGCAGCCGCCACCGGTCGAGGTGCTGCTGCTGGTCGAGCTGGCCCGGCTGCGCCACGACCACGGCGACGTGGCCGCGCTGCTCGACGAGATGGCGGACAGGTCGCTCGGGTTCGTCGGCGACGTCCTCGACGAGGCCGACGAACCGACCGTCCCCTGCCACGACCGCACGGGCCTCGAACGCGCCGTGCTGGCCGCCGTCCTCGGCGCACAACTGCTGCGCCACGTCGGCATCGACGTGGACCCGCGCACCATGGAGCTGCTGTTGTCCGGCGTCCTGCACAGCCCGGTCCTGCCCGACACGTCCGACGCGGGTGCCAGGTGAGCCGCCTCCTCGATCTGCTGGCCCGCGTCGCCATCCGGGTCCCCGCCCTCACGCTCGCCGGGCTGCTGGTGGCGACCGTCGTGCTGGGCGCCGCGGCCAGTTCCCTCGAGGTCGACACGGGCGTGGAGTCGTTCGCGCCCGAGGGCGGCGCCGCCGCGACCCTGGAGTCGATCGAGCAACGCTTCGGCACCGTCAGTTCCGTGCAACTGCTGGTCGACGCCGGCGCACAGGGCAACGTCCTGGGTCGGACGGGCCTGCAGGCGGCCCAGCGGCTGGAGGACACCCTCGCCGCGGACCCCACGATCGCGGCGGCGCTGGTCCCGTCCCGGCCCGACCAGCCGGCCGTGATCACCTACGGCTACCCGTTCCTGGCCGGGCTCGACGCCGCCGAGTCCGACCTCGAGGACCTCGACGACACGACTCTGCAGATCCTCGTGGACGGCGTCGTCGACCGGGCCGGCGAGCAGGTCGAGCCGTTGCTGTCCGACGACCTGGAGACCGAACCGGCCCGCGCCCGCAGCGGCCTCGTCCAGATCGAGTTGGACAGCGCCGCGCCGTCGGCCGTGCGCGCCGACGCCTCGCGCGCCATCGAGTCCGTGGCGGCGGAGACCGACACCGGCGACCTGCGCATCTCGATCCTGTCGATGACCGCCATCGAGGACGGCATCGAGCGGGCACTGAACCGGGACATGCCGGTCCTGCTGGGCACCTCGCTGCTGCTGGTGCTGGGCGTGCTCGCGTGGCTGTTCCGCTCCGTCTCCGACGTCGTCGTCGGGTTCTTCGGGCTGATCGCCTCGATCGTGTGGATGGCCGGCTTCGGGGCGGTGCTCGGCCCGGACGGGCTGGGCCTGATCGGGCCGATGAGCCAGATCGCGATCGCCGTGCCGGTCCTGTTGGTCGGCCTGGGCATCGACTACTCGGTGCACCTGACGTCGAGGTACCGCGAACAGCGCGCCCTCGGCGACGTGCCGGACACCGCGGCCCGCACCGCGCTGCGCACCGTCGGCGTGGCGCTGGTGCTGGCGACGATCGCCTCGGTGGCGGGCTTCCTCGCCAACGTCGCCACGCCTCTGCCGCCGATCCGTGACTTCGGGGTCCTGGCGGCCGTCGGCATCGTGTCGGCGTTCCTGATCCTCGGTGCCGCCGTGCCCGCCACGCGCGTGCTGCTGGACCGCCGGCGCGACGCCCACGGTGCCGCCGCGCACACCGGCAAGGCCGCCGAGCGCGTCACCGGCGGCGACCCACGCTGGGTGCAGGTCGCGACGGCGCTGGCGACCCGCCACGTCGTGCCCGTGCTCGGTGTGACCGCGTTCCTGCTGTTGGTGGGTGGTGTGGCCGCAACCGGTTTGTCGACGGAGTTCGACGACCGCGACTTCCTGCCGGAGGGTGACCCGGTCATCGCGGTGCTGGACCGGCTCGACGCCCAGTTCGGCGGCGACGTCGGCGAGCGCACCTACGTCCTGGTCGACGGCGACCCGCGGGACCCGGCCCTGCTCACCGCCGTCGCGGCCTACGAGGACGACCTCGCCGGCATCGAGGACGTCCGCCGCGTCGGCGAACGCGCCGAAGTCGTCTCGCCCTTCCGCCTCGTCGACCGGCTCGGCGAGCAGGCGAGCGGCGTCCGCGAGCGCATCGCGGGCGAACTCGACGACTGGCTCGACCCCCAGGCGGCCGCCGAACGCATCGACCTGCCCGACACGATCGACCCGGAACTGGTCGAGGAGCAGGCCGACGGGTCGGTCGACGTGCCGCGGGAACTGCTCGACGCGCTGCGCCCCCGGCTGCCCGAGGGACGCGACCCGACCGTCGCGCTGGCCGCCACCGCCGACCAGGACGACCTGCGCGCGCAGGTGCGCGAGGCCCTGGCGCAGGACATCGCCGACGACCGCCCCGAGGTACTCGACGACGCGGCGCTGCGGTCCCTGGCCGCGCTGGACGATTCCGAGCTGACCCTCGCCGTCCTGCGCGACGCCGGCTACCCGCTGGACCGGCTCGACGAGGACGAGCGGCGACAGCTCGAGCTCCTCGAGGCCCTGGAGGCGGCCGGCTGGCAGGAGCCCGACGACGCCGATGCGGCCGTGCCGGACGGGACGGCGTTGCGCGACCAGCTCGACGTCGTCGCGGCGTACGAGGGCGACGAGCTGGCCCGCTTCCTCGACGACGACGGCCTGGTGCTGACGGTGTCGACCGCGGGCGGGTCCGAGCGGGCCGAGGCGCTCGCGGTGACCCTGCACGACGCCGCCGACCCCGTCGAGGCGGCCGGCGGCGAGGTCACCGTGGTCAGCGACCCGCTCGTGCAGGCGGAGATCATCTCGTCGCTGTCGGCCGCCCAGCTGCTGGCCATCCTCATCAGCCTCGTCGCCGCGGCGGTGCTGCTGGTGACGGCCACGCTGCTGAGCTCTCGCAGCGTCGTGCTCGGCCTGATCGGCATCGTGCCGTCCACGATCGCGCTGGTGCTGGTGCTGGGCGTGATGTACCCGCTGGGGCTGGCGTTCAACGCCCTGACGGCGACGGTGGCCTCGATCGCGGTCGGCATCGGCGTGCCGTACGGCATCCACCTCATCAACCGGTTCCGTGAGGCCCGCGAGCACGGCCTGTCCCCCGACGACGCGGTGGCCGACTCGCTGCGCAACACCGGCGCCGCGCTGGTCGGCTCCGCGGTCACCACCGGCCTCGCCTTCGCCGTGCTGATGCTGTTCGAGTCGACGCCGATCAGCCAGTTCGGCGCGGTCAGCACGATGATGATCGCGTTCGCCGTGCTGGCGTGCCTGCTGGTCCAGCCGGCGTTGCTGGTGCTGTGGGGCCGCCACCGCGCCCGCCGCGACGAGCGTCGCACCTCAGCCGAGCCGGCCGACGACCGCGCCCCCGCCGGCATGGCCTGACCCCGCGCGCCGGCCGTCGGCGCGCCCGTCGCGGTCCCTCCCATGCCTCGGCCGTCGGCGCCCGGTCGCGGTAGGGCGCAACGGTCGCACCTGGCTGCCGCCCCGGAGCGGTCAACCGCGACCGTTGCGGGCAGACGCGACCAGGCAGCACCCGGGAGCCGAGGTAGCCGGCCGGCGCCCTGTCGCGGTAGCCGGCAACGGTCGCGTATGGGTGCCGGTCCGGAGGGGTCAACCGCGACCATTGCGCGGACGCACGACCGTCTCAGCGCCCGCCGTGTTCGGCGCGGGCGGCGCCGAGGAAGCGGAAGGTCCACTCCTCGGCGAACTTGCGGCTGCCGGCGAAGACGATCGGCACGGTCGGGTAGCGCACCTGCAACTGCGCGACGAGGTCGGCGAGGAAGCCCGGCTGCACGTGCTCACGGGCGAACAGGTCGCCGTAGCGTCCCTCGACCACCACCGCCGCGTGCGGCAGGGACGCCAGTTCGGCCATCGCGAACGACAGCGACGCGTCGATGGCGCTGGTCGCGAAGTCGTCCACGGACTTGCGCTCGACCGCGGCCACGACCGTCCCGTCGACCGCGACGGCGTAGTCGCCGGCCGGCAGCGGCTGCACGTCGACCACCGCCTGCTGGTCCGCGAAGCGGTAGCCGTAGCGCTCACGGCTGTCCTTGAGCACGGTCAGCGTCTCGATGCCGGAGGCCCGGCGCGTGGGGACGCGAAGGCCGGGGCGAACGCCGCCGACCGTGCGGGAGGTCTGCCAGAAGATCGCCTCGCGTCCGCCCTTGAGGCGGGTGAACACGAACTGCGAGCGGTTGTTGCGATGGCGGTCGAGCACGAGGTCGACGGACCGGCCGCGCCAGCTGCAGACCCGGACCGCGATCTCCTCGACGAGGTCGACCTCACTGTCCGAGGGCCACGTCGCCCGGTGGCAGTAGACCTTGGCGGTCTGGGGCCACGGCTCGCGAGCTTTCAGGATCAACGCGTCACCGGGGACCGGCACCCACAGCAGGTACGGCAGCTTCGACCCGTCTTCGGGGTTCCTCGCGACACGGAAGGTGGCGGCCATGGGCGCAAGGCTGTCGGACCCGACCGGTCACCGCAAGAAGCCCGCGGCACGCCGGTGTCCCACGCAGCCGTCGCGGGAGGGCGCATCGGTCGCGCCTGCGTGCCGCCCCGCGGCGGTCAGCCGCGACCGTTGCGCCGATGCGCGACCGGGCAGCGCTGCCAGCTGCCGAGGTGAACGCGGTGCGGGGTGCGGCGGCCGGAACCACGGACCTGCCGTGTCTGCCGGGGCGAAAAGACCCTCGGCGGGCTGCCCAATCGTGGCTGCGGGTCCACGGTCCCGTCGGGCAGGGGACGACGCCCCTACTGCGCGGCGGCGGACACCCGTAGCGTCGGGGGTAGCGCGAACGACAGCGTCGTCGCGACCCGGATCTGCGTCGTGGGTCTCCCAGCCACGTGACAGGCGCGGATCTGCCCAGGCCGCCCCGGCCACTCTCCCCGGGGCGGCCTGCTCCCTTCTCCCCGGACCTACCCCACCCTGCGCGGTCCGCGCTTACCCGTACCGGGACGTATCAACCGTCTAGGGTGCCGGCCGGGCGCCGTCGGGAGCGGCGCCGTTCGAGGGGCGTGGTCGTCACCGCCGGGTGCCGCCACGAACGGGAGAGGGAACCGGTATGCACACCCGCACGCTCGCGGGGTCGACGCCACGCGTCGTCCGCCGCACCATCGCCGCGCTGGCGGCCGCGACGCTGGCCGTCGCGGTGCTGCCACAGGTGGCCGACGCCGCACCGGGCGCGGCGCCGGGTCAGGTCAAGGAGCTCGGCATCGAGGTGCTGTCGTCGGCGCCGGACCAGGTCAGCGGCGGTGACGCCCGCGTCGCCGTGACGCTGCCGCCGAGCGTCAAGGCCGCAGACGTGCGCGTCCGCCTCGGCGACACCGACGTGACCGACGCGTTCACGGCCGTCGACGGCGGCCTCGAAGGCGTCGTCGACGGCATGACGCTGGGCGAGAACGTCCTGGTCGCCGAGGCCGTGAAGGGCCGCGGCAACGCCCGCGTCGGCCACGACCGCTGGCGCGACGAGGTGACCCTGGTCAACCATCCGGCCGAGGGCCCGATCTTCTCCGGACCCCACCAGCAGCCCTTCGTGTGCCGCACCCAGCAGAACGGCCTGGGCCAGCCGCTGGCCGACAACGACGACGGCATCGGCGTCCCGGTGGGTGGCCGCTGGTCGAAGAACTGCAGCGCGGAGACGGTCGTCGACTGGCGCTACCGGACCACCGGCGGCGGCTGGTCGTCCTGGACCCCCGGCTCGCCGCTGCCGTCCGACATCGCGACGGCCAGCGTGCTGGACGGGCCCGACGAGGTGCCGTTCCTGGTCCGCCGCGAGCGCGGCACCAGCAACCGCTTCATCTACTCGATCGCGACGCTGGTCGACCCGGCCGCACCGGACGAGCCGGTGTGGAACGACCGGCTCGTGTTCAGCCTGCAGGGCGGCGTCGCCATCGGCCGCACGCAGGGCAGCGCCAGCGAGGGCGCCCAACTGCTCGACCACGCCCTGGCCAAGGGCTACGCCGTCGTGAACTCCACCGGCCTGCGCACCAACACCCACTACAACCTGCAGCTCGGCGGCGAGACCGCGCTGATGCTGAAGGAGAAGTTCGTCGTCCAGTACGGCGTGCCGGACTACACGGTCGGTGTCGGCGGGTCCGGCGGCGCGATCCAGCAGTACGTCTACGCGCAGAACCACCCGGGCCTCCTCGACGCCCTGGTGCCGCAGTACAGCTACCCGGACATGGTCACGCAGACCATCCACGTCGGCGACTGCGAACTGCTCGAGTACTTCATGGACGTGGTCGACAAGGGCAACCCGAAGTGGCGCCAACCGGCCTACCGGCAGGCGCTGCAGGGCCTGCACGTCACCGACCACCCCCGGAACTGGTCGTCGGGCAGCATCAACAGCTACAACGGCCTCGCCCAGGCCTACCAGGCGTTCGGCATCCCGCTGATCGACCGGGCGGCCGACTCGCCGCTGCTGTCCGGGCAGGGCGAGTGCCGCAAGGGCTGGCAGGGGCTGCTGCCGCTGGCGATGAACCCGACCTTCACCAACGTCGGTGGGCTGGACACGCTCGCGCAGGACATCAGTGGCGTCGAGTGGACCCACTGGGCCGACCTGGTGAACATCTACGGCACCGACGCGTCCGGCTACGCCCGCGTGCCGTGGGACAACGTCGGCGTGCAGTACGGCCTGCGGGCGTTCGTCGACGGGGTCATCACCGCCGACGAGTTCGTGAACCTCAACGCGACGGTGGGTGGCTGGAAGCCGACCTCGGAGATGGTGCAGGAGGGCTTCCCGTTCACGACCAGCAGCCCGACGCCGACCAACTTCGACCCGTGGTCGCGCCGCAACACCATCGAGATGGCCGGTGACGTGGCCCCGCGCCGCGAGGGCGACGTGCTCGCCATCGAGCGCGCCCACAGCTCCGGCATGGTGTACCGCGGCGACATCGACATCCCGATCATCGACTGGCGTCCGTACCTCGAGCACGAGCTCGACATGCACAACAGCCACCAGTCGTTCGCGGTGCGCCAGCGGATGCTGGCGGCCGACGGTGACGCGGACAACCTCGTGGTGTGGTTCACCGACGCGCGCCCGCAGGCCGCGTTCGACCAGACGCCGATGGCCTTCGAGGTGATCGACGAGTGGATGGCGAACATCGCCGCGAACCCGCAGGCCGGCGTGGCCGCCAACCGTCCCGACCGGGCGGTCGACTCCTGCTTCGCCACCGACGGCTCGCTGATCGCGTCCGGCGAGGACGTGTGGGCCGGGATCCTCGACGACGGGCCGGACGGCGCCTGCACCCAGGCGTTCCCGACCTACACCACCTCGCGGATCGAGGCGGGCGCGCCGATCGACGGTGACGTCTTCAAGTGCGAGACGAAGCCGCTGGCGCAGGCGCTGACCGACGGCACCTACGGCGAACGCGCCGCGGAGTTCACCGCGGCACAGCTCGCCCGGCTCGAGCGCACGTTCCCGCAGGGCGTGTGCGACTACGGCCGGCCGCCGATCCGCGGCTGAGCCACGCCGTCACGCGACGGGCCGGCGGAGCGACTCGCTCCGCCGGGCCCGGCCCTCTCGCCGACGAGGCACTGCGCACGTGCTGCGGTCGGGTCCCGATGACTCACGGGACGCGCAGCACGACCTTGCCGCGCACCTTGCCGCCGCTGGCCTCCTCGACCGCGTCGCGGACCGCCTCGAGGTCGTGGACGGACTGCACGTGCGGCATGAGCTGACCGGCGTCGGCCAGTTCGGCGAGCGCCGCGAGGTGGTCCACGTCGGGCCGCACGAACACGTACGTCCCGCCGCGCTCCTTCGCCGCCTGCGGGTCGAGGATGCTGACGACCCGTTCGGGGGTGCCCAGTACCTCGTCGCTGGCGTCCAGGGCGCCACCGCCGGCGAAGTCCGCGACCGCGTCGACGCCGTCCGGGGCGACCTCGCGGACCCGCTCGGCCAGGCCCTCGCCGTAGCTGACCGGCTCGCCGCCCAACTCCCGCAGGAAGTCGTGGTTGGGTTCGCTGCAGGTGCCGATCACGCGGGCGCCGCGGGCCAGGGCGATCTGCGTGGCGAGGTGGCCGACCCCGCCGGTGGCGGCGTGGATCAGCAGCGTGTCGCCGCGGCCCACCTCGAGGTCCTCGACGAGCGCCTGCCAGGCGGTCATGCCGGCCAGCGGCAGGCAGCTCGCCGCGACCGGGTCGAGGTCGGCCGGCGCCGGTGCGACGGCGCGCGCGGGCAGGGCCACCTGCTCGGCCCAGCTGCCCGTGCCGACGAGGTCCTTGCGGGCGTAGCCGTACACGGGCTGACCCACCTCGACGTGCCGGACGGCAGGTCCCGTGCCGATCACCTCGCCCGCGACGTCCCAGCCGGGGATCAGCGGCCACACCACCGGGAAGGCGGCGTCGAGGTTGCCGGCGACGATCTTGTAGTCGACCGGGTTGAGGCTGGCGGCGTGCACGCGGACGAGCACGTAGTCGGGGCCGACCCGGGGGTCTTCGACCTCGCGGACCTGCAGCTGCTCCGGTCCGCCGTACTCGTCGATGACGGCAGCGCGCATGGACGGTTCCTCTCGCGTCGGGGTCGCCCACCATGGAAGGCGCCGTGGGCGGCGCCGGCGGCCAGCCGCACGGCCGGGGTGACGTGGACGCGTGGCCCTCGGCGCTTCGTAGGCTCGCCGACTCGGACGCGCCGGCTCGTCTCGCCGAGCCGGACGTGCCGGTCGGACTCGCCGAGCCGGTGCGCGACGGGGGTGGTGGTGTGACGGATCTGCACTTCGAGCCGGCGACGCGGCTGCTGGCACTGCTGGACGACGGCCAGGTGAGCAGCCGCGAACTGGTCGACCTGCACCTGCAGCGCATCGAGGCCCTCGATCCGCGTCTGCACGCCCTAGTCACGGTCGATGGCGACGAGGCCCGCCGGCAGGCCGACGAGCGCGACGCGGCACGCCGGCGAGGCGAGGTGCGCGGCCCGCTGCACGGGCTGCCGATGACCGTGAAGGACGCGTTCGCGACCGCCGGTCTGCGCACCACCGCGGGACTGGAGGAGCTGGCGGAACACGTCCCCGACCAGGATGCGGCGGCCGTGGCCCGACTACGGGCCGCCGGCGCGATCGTCGTCGGCAAGACCAGTTGCCCGCCGGGCGTCAGCGGACAGGAGACCGCCAACCCGCTTGTCGGCGTCACCCGCAACCCGTGGGACCGTTCGCGCACGACCGGCGGCTCCTCCGGCGGCGCGGCGGCCGCGCTGGCGGTCGGGCTCACGCCCCTGGAGCTGGGCAGCGACCTCGGCGGCTCGATCCGGCAGCCGGCGGCCTTCTGCGGCGTCTACGGCCACTACCCGACCCACGGGATCGTGCCCGCGCGCGGCCACCTTCCGGCGATCCCGCCCGACGACCTCGAGGCCCAGGAGGACCTCATGGCCGTCGGACCGATGAGCCGCGCCGCCGAGGACCTCGCGCTGGCGCTGGACGTCCTGGCCGGACCGGACGAGCTGAGCGGCCGCGGCTGGCGCGTGTCGCTGCCGTCGTCGGCCGTGGACGGGCCGGCGGACCTGCGCGTGGCGGTCTGGAGCGACGACGAGGACGCCCCCGTCGACACGGCCGTGCGCGACGCCATCGACGCCGCGGGTGACGCGCTGGCGGACGCCGGCGCGCGCGTCGACCGGCGCGCCCGGCCGCCGTGGCGGCTGCGCGAGGCCGAACGGGTCGGGTTCGACCTGTGGGTCGCGGCGTCCAGCGCCTCCCTGTCCAACGAGCAATTCGAGCAACAGCGGCGGCGGGCCGAGCACGCCGACGCCGACGACCCCGGCCGCCTCGCCCGTCGGGCCCGCGCCGCGGCCATGCCCCACCGCGACTGGCTGCACCTCGACGCCGACCGCCGGCGACTGCAGCGCGGGTGGGAGAGGTTGTTCGACCGCGTCGACGTCGTGCTGTGCCCGGTCACGCCGGTGGTCGCCTACCCCGCCGACACGGACACGGAGCAGGTCGACGAGTTCGACCACCGGGTGGCGCAGACCATCGAGGTCGACGGCCGGCCACGCCCCTACCTCGACCAGCTCGTGTGGACGACCGTCGTCGGTCTGGCGCGGCTGCCGTCCACCGTCGTGCCGGTCGGGACGTCACCCGCCGGGTTGCCCGTCGGCGTCCAGGTCGTGGGGCGGCCCTTCGCCGACCGCACGACGCTGCGGGTCGCCTCGCTGCTCGCCGACCTCACCGGTGGGTTCCGGCCACCGCCCGGATTCTGAGGACACGCCGCCGCGCACGCCGCCTGCGTGCGTCAGTGCCAACCGGCCGGGTCGGCGCCGTAGCCCAGTCGCCGTGCCATGGCGCGCACGGCCGGGTCGCGGAGCACCGGGTCGAGGTGGGCCGCGTTGTCGCGCCAGCGGCCGGGCCGCGGCGCCTCGGTGGCCATGACGACCGGCAGGCGGTGGTGGTCCACCAGCGGCGCGGCAGCGATGCCGAGGTGGTCCGCCAAGGCCCCCAGCGCGGCGGCCCGGCGGCGCGGGCTGCCGACGACGTCCTCGAAGCGCACGACGTGACGCTCGGCGTCGAGGTCGGCCGCCGCGGCGATGGTGGCCTCGTTGGCGCTGCGCCACTGCTCGGCGCAGACCTCGACCAGCGGACGGCCGGTCAGCTCACGCCAGTGCGGCGGCAGGTCGAAGGACCACTCGTCACGACGGGCCGGTGGCACGTCGTAGCCGTCCAGGTCCAGCTCCGGCAGCCGGCACGCCACGAAGTCGGGGTGCAACCAGCCGGCGCGCAGGCCGTTGACCGCGGCCGCCGGGTTGCGGACCAGGTGCACGACGCGCAGCCGTGCCGCCGGGAACAGCGACGCGAGCAGCGGCAGCCGGAACGCGTTGCGGGGCGTGACGAGCACGACCGGGCGGGTGCGCACCTCGGCGGGCGTGGCCGCACGCCAACGGCGCGGCAGCACGAACGGCGCCATCTCCACGATCGGCTCGGCAGCCGGCGCCTCCTCGTCCGCCGGTACGGCACCCTCGGGCAGCTGCTCGGCCGGCAGGTCGTAGCGGCGCGCGTCCAGCGAGGGGTACGAGGTCCGGAGCACGGACAGGAGCCGGCCGAACCAGGCCGCGTCCACCTGCTCCGGGACGCCGAGGTCGGCGACGACGGCGCGGACGTGCTCGGGATCGATCGGCTCCCGCGGCCACTGCATGGTGAGCCGCCAGGCGACGTGGTCGGCGAACACCTCGAGGTCGTGGCCCGATGGCGGCGCGGTCGGTGGCGCGGCAGCGCCGAGGTCCAGCGAGAGTTCGCTGCGCACGACCTCGCGACCGGCGCCGGCCGCGCAGACCGGCGACGGATCCGCGAGCAGGTCCGGACCCCGCCCCAGGACCGGGACGACGAACTGCGGGTTCGTCTCCGCCGAGGTGGTGACGAGCTCCGGGCTGCGGCGCAGCAGCTCCCCCAGCAGCGACGAACCGCTGCGCGAGCTGGAGCACACGACCACCAGGTCGCGGACCTCGTCGCAGAGGGCCGGCTCGGCATGGCGGGCACGGCGCTCGCGTAGCGCCGCCAGCCGGTGGTCCACCGCCGCCGTGGCGAGCGCCTGCTCCTGCAGCAGCACGCGGAACTCCTGGTCGTCGCCGACCCGGCGACGCTACCGCGACATGGTCACCCGACCGAGACGCCAGGAGGGCCGGACGGCCGGGCCTCGGTCGGCTACAGCGACAGCGCCACCGGCGGCACGGACAGACCACGAACGCCGGGCGCGACGGCGAAGAGCCCGCCGGTGTCGGCGCCCTCCCCGCCCTCCTCGCCCGCCCCGCCGGTGGTGACGAACAGGGTGTCCAGGTCGCGATCACCGAACGCACAGCTGGTCGTGTGCGACGCCGGTACCTCGACGACCGTGTCCAGGGCGCCGTCCGGCAGGTAGCGCCGCACCGCTCCCCCGCCGTACAGCGCGATCCACACCCCGCCCTCGGCGTCGACGCACAGCCCGTCGGGCATCCCGGCGTCGTCCGGGATCCGCACGAAGCGGGCGACCGACGCCACCTCGCCGTCGCGTCCGAGCGTCAGCGCGTCGACCCGGCCGGTGGGCGTGTCGGCGTGGTAGAGGATCGTCCTGTCCGGCGAGAACCCGAGCCCGTTGCTGATCGTCAGCCCGTCGCGGAGCACCCGCGTCCCGCGGCCGTCCACGCGGTGCAGGCGGGCGCCCGCCCGCTCGTCGTCGAGGTGCATGGTGCCGGCCAGGACGGCGCCATCGGGGGTGACGGTCGCGTCGTTGACCCGGAGGCGGGCGTCGTCGGCCTGCAGCGGGACGACCAGCCGCGGCGCGTCTCCGGCGCTCTCGTCCCAGACACCGAGCCCGTCGCGCAGCCCCAGCACCAGCCGGCCGTCGCGGTCCGGCAGCACGGCGGTGACGACGTCGTCGTGGTCGAGCAGGACGTCACTGTGGCCGGTGCCGGGCCGGTGCGCGAGTACCCGGCCACGCTCGAGGTC
This sequence comes from Egicoccus sp. AB-alg2, assembly GCF_041821065.1. Taxonomy (NCBI): domain Bacteria; kingdom Bacillati; phylum Actinomycetota; class Nitriliruptoria; order Egicoccales; family Egicoccaceae; genus Egicoccus; species Egicoccus sp. AB-alg2. Next base: position 196,947 of record NZ_JBGUAX010000005.1, read on the forward strand.
GACGAACAGCAGCCGCTCACGAGGCGCGTCCCACCACAGCCCCTCGCCGAGGCGGGCACGGTGGTCGTCGACGACGGCCGCGGTGAGCGTGCCGGTCATGGCCGGTCCTCCTCGGCAGCGCCACTTCCACGGTCGGCGACACCTCCACGGTCGGCGGTTCCGGCGATGGCGGCGAGAATGCGCTCGACCAGGTCGGCGGTGGGCGCACGGGCGTCGAGGTGCAGGTCGGCCACCTCGACGAAGCGGGCGCGGCGGCGTACCAGCAGCGCGTCGGCGGCGTCGACGTCCAGGGGCCGTCGGTGGTCACCGGCAGCCATGCGCCGGATCAGGTCGGCGACCGGGACGTCGAGCCACACCACGGTCGCCCGCTCGCGCAGCGCCTGCCGGCACCGGGCCGACTCGACCACCCAGCCGGCGGCGGCGACGACGTTCGGTGTCCCGGCGGCGAGCGCGTCCAGCAGCACCTCCTCCTCGAGGTGGTGCAGGTGCTCGACGCCGTGACGGGCGGCCACCTGCGCGCCCGTCAGGCCGGTGCGGGCCTCGAGGTCGGCGTCGCCGTCGCGCAGCGGCCAGCCGAGCCGGTCCGCCAGCGCCCGCCCCGTGGTGGTCTTGCCGGCCCCCATCATCCCGAGCAGCACGAGGTGCGACCGGCCGGCCTGCGGACGCCCGGTGCGTCCGGCGTCGTCGCGTGGCCGGTCCCCCGTCACCGGGTCACGACCGCACGGCGTGGCCGCCGAACTGCTGGCGCAGGGCGGCGACGACCCGCATCGCCAGCGGGTCGTCCTGGCGGGAGGCGAAGCGGGCGTACAGCGCGGCGGTGATGACGGGCGCGGGCGTGGCGGTGGCGATCGCCTCTTCGACGGTCCAGCGGCCCTCGCCGGAGTCCTCGGCCCAGCCGCGGATCCTGGCGAAGGTGTCCTCGTCCTCCAGCGCCCGGACCAGCAGGTCGAGCAGCCACGAGCGCACCACGCTGCCGTGCTGCCAGCCACGCACCACCTCGACGAGGTCGATCCCGTCGGGACCGCCGGCCTCGAGCAGCTCGATGCCCTCGGCGAAGGCCTGCATCATCCCGTACTCGATGCCGTTGTGGATCATCTTCGCGTAGTGACCGGCGCCGACCGGCCCGGCGTGCGAGAAGCCGCCCTCGGCCGGGCGCAGCGCCTCGAACACCGGCCGCAACCGCGCGATGGCGTCGGGCTCGCCACCGACCATCAACGCGTAGCCCTCGTCGTAGCCCCACACCCCGCCGGACACACCGACGTCGACGAGGTGGACGCCGCTCAGGGCGAGCTCCTCGGCCCGGGCGACGGTGGTGCGCCAGTTGGCGTTGCCGCCGTCGACGACCGTGTCACCCGGGTCCAAACGCGTGGCGAGCGCGTCGATCGCCTGCTGGGTGGGGTCACCGGCCGGCAGCATGAGCCAGACCAGCCGCGGCGTCGGCAGGGCGGCCACCAGCGCGTCGAGGTCGGCGACCTCCGCCACGTCCGGGTCGCGGTCGTAGGCGACCACCTCGATGCCGCGGTCGCGCAGGCGACGCGTCATGTTGCCGCCCATGCGTCCGAGTCCGACCATGCCCAGCGTCGTCACGTGTGCTGCTCTCCGGTCCTGCGCGGCTCCCGCGCCCGGCCGCGGCCGCGGCCTGCCAGCACGCTACTCCGCGGAATCCGGGCGGTCAGGTCAGCAGCAGCACCAGCAGGCCGCCGATGACGGCATACGCCAGCGCGGGGGTCATGGTGCGCCGCAGCACCTCGCCCTCGGCGCCGGTCAGCCCGACGGTCGCGCCGGCCGCGACGATGTTGTGGGGGCAGACGATGTTGCCGACGGCGGCGCCGTAGCCCTGCGCGGCGACCATCGGGGTCAGCGGCAACTCGAGCGCGTCGGCCGTCGCGACCTGCAGGTCGGTGAACAGCACGTTCGACGCCGTGGCCGAGCCGGTCACGAACGTGCCCAGCACGCCGACCAGCGGCGCCAGCAGCGGCCAGGTGCCACCGGCCGCGGCCGCCGCGGCCTCGGCCAGCGACTGCGTCATGCCGGCGTGGACCATGATCCGGGCCAGCGACAGCATCGCGACCAGGGCGACGGTCACGCCACCGAGCTGGGCGAGGGTGGTGCGCAGCGCCCGGACGACGGCGGCGCCGCCGACCCGCTGCAGGACGGCCCCGCCGAGGAACGACACCGCCAGCAGCGTGCCGGGGTGGCTGAGCGGCCGGAACACCCCCGCGAATCCGCCCGGCAGCTCCCAGGCCAGCTCCACGCTCACCAGCGGGTCGCGGATCGCGGGCACCAGTCGGGTCAGCAGCACCAGGACGACGAGGACCAGGTAGGGGGCCGCGGCGCGCGCCAACTCCGACGCCGTGGGCGGCGCCGTCACCGCCCCGCCGTGCGGTGTCGGCTCCCTACCGTGCACCGCCTTGCCGCCGCGGACGGGCTCGGCCCTCGTCTGCGCGCCGCGGGCCGGCCGTTCGATCGGCGGGGCGGGCGCTGCCGTTGACGCACCGGGCACCTCGACGGGCGGCGCTCCGGCCGGGCGCGCGGCGCCACCACCGACCAGCTTCAGCACGGCGACGAAGACGGCGATGCCGATCAGCGAGCCGCCCAGCGTCGGCAGCTCCGGGCCGACGAAGGTCGCGATCAGCCAGTAGGGCACCAGGAACGCGGCCCCTGCCAGCAGCGCCCAGCCCCAGATGGCGCCGCGTGGCGCCCGACCCAGCGCCCGCGACGCGACGACCACCAACACCGCCAGCAGCAGCCAGCCGGCGGCGAGGTGCAGCGACGCGGTGGCCGCGGCGATCTCCCGCCCGGTGAGACCGGTCGCGGCCACCTGCGGGACGACAGGCGTGCCGATGGCGCCGAACGACACGCCGATGGCGTGACCCAGCATCGCCACCACCACGGCGTCCAGCGGCCGGTAGCCGACCCCGACCAGGAATGGTGCGGCCAGCGCCACCGACGCACCGAAGCCGGCCGCGCCCTCGACGAACAGCGCGAAGAACCAGCCGATCAGCAGCGCGAACAGGCGCGGGTCGGCGGCCAGGCCGGCCAGCGCCAGCCGCAGCCGGTCGGTGGCGCCGGTGGCGACCTGCAGGTGGTGGATGGCCAACGCGGGGACGACGATCCAGAGGATGGTCGCGGAGGTGAACAGCGCCTCGCCGAAGGTGCCGAGGTAGGCGCCCGCACCGGGCGCCTCCGCGGGCACGCCCCGGCCGAAGTCGAATGCCGTGACGGCGATCAGCAGCGCGAGGGCGGCACCGACCAGACCGGCCCGCGACGCCGCCCACCGGCGGCCCACCATCAGCACGAGCACGACCAGGATCGGGACGCCCGCCAGCAGCGCGGCCACAGGACTCCTTCGGTTCGACCCGCCACCAGCCAAGCAGCCGGCGGCCCGCCGCGGCCCGTCCGGTCAGCGGCGACGCCACCGCGACCGGCGCCGCGGCCTGGCGCTCCACGGCACGCCGCCGGGCCGGTCGTCGACGTCGAACTCGCTCGGAGCCCGCCGCCGGTAGTCGAAGTCCGGATCCCCGGGCGCCGGCTCGATCCCGCCGCCGGCACGCGGGTTCGCCGCCGTGAAATGGACGCCCCGCCGGCCCGGCTGGTCACCGGCGGCGTCGGGCCGACGACGCTCCTGCAGCCGCTGCCAGCGCTGCAGTTCGGCCGGATCGTTCAGCATCCGGTAGGCAGCCGTGATGGCGGCCACGCGCTGGTGACGGGCGGCCCGTTCGGCGGCGGAGTCGTGCGGGTGCAGGTCCGGGTGCTCCTGCCGGACGAGTTGCCGGTAGGCGGCCGTGATCTGCTCCGCGGTCGCCTCCGGTGACACGCCCAGCGTGTGATGAGGATCGTCCGTCGCCCCGTGCATGCTCGTCCCCTTGTGCCCGACCGCGTGCCGGCCGGGCGTGCCCCGCTTCGGGCGGCGCGGGCGTCAGAGGCGGCGCGTCGACACGAAGCCGCGGGCAAAGTAGTCCTCGCCGTCGAGGATCGACGGACCTTGCGCGTCTCCGCCCAGCGTCGGGCCGTTGGAGGACCGGCGCGAGTGGATGAAGCGGTGGTGGCCGTCGTCGTCCACGCCGAGGTGGATGCCGACGTGGTCGATGCGGTCGTCGCCGTCGTCCGGCGCGTCGAAGAACACCAGGTCGCCGGTCTGCAGGCGGGCCTCGTCGAGCTCGCCGTCGGCGATGGGCACCACGCCAGGTGCCTCGGCGGCCTGCTCGAACGAGCGGCGCGGCAGCGATGCGCCCCCGTCGGGCCGCAGCGTCAGGGGCAGCCCCAGCCGGAACCCGTAGACGATCCGGACGTAGCCGGAGCAGTCGAGGGCCCGGTACTCCTCCGGGTCGGCCGGGTCGACCTTGCTGCCGTAGGTCGCGTCGACGCCCGGGAAGTCGTGCCAGTCGGCGCCGACCGGCCGCCAGCCGTCGGGCAGCAGCGGGCCGTACTCGGCCTCGCCCGCGATCAGCGCCCCGTCCTCGTCGCGGACGTCGGGCGCACCCTCGAAGTACTCGGTGGCGATCTCCAGCACGTCGGGCTCACGGTCGTCGAGCGCGGCCCGGAGCCAGGCGAGGTCGACGTCGCCGTCGAAGGGCGCGTCGAGCAGGCGGACCCACACGTCGGTGGTCACGCCGGCATCGGCGGACGGCTCGTCGAAGGTGCGCTCCTCGCCGGCGACGGCGACCGTGTGCGCGCCGTCGGTGAAGGTGGCGAGCCAGGCGCCGTCGGGGTCGGTGACCACGCTGCGTGGCGGGTGGTCGTGCCGCGCCACGTCGACGTCGAGGTCGATGCCGGCGGCGGCCGTCGCGCGGACGGCCTCGGCCAACACGGGGGTCGCCGTCGCGGTGTCGGCACCGGCGTCAGGTGCGCGGACGCCGACGGCGGCGACGGTGGTGGCAGCGAGGGCGACGACGGCAGCGGGCAGCAGCAGGTGGACGCGCAACACGGGCTCCGAGAAGGCATGGGGGGACACCGCGCCGGCATCGCGCGGTCGAGGAGCGGACGGCCGTCGGCGTGTCGCCGGATCCGGCCCGTCGGACGTGACCGAAGGTACAGACGTCCGGCGACTTCGCAACAGACGCGCAACGTCAGCGAACGCGCCCATCACCCACGATCGGCCACGTGCGGCCGCGGGCGCCTCCCGGACGGTCAGGGTCGGCCGACCAGGGATCCGGTGCCGACCACGTAGGGTCACGCACCGTGGACACCAGCGCGGCCTGTCAGGGGGAGGCCCGCACGGACCGGAGAGCAGCAGCGCCCGTGGAGGATCTACCCCTGTCGTCGTCCGACGACGTCGTCACGATCGTCGTCGCTGCCGGCCTCGTGCTGCTGCTCCTCCTCGGCCTGTGGGAGCGGCGGCGCAACCAGGCCCGGCTGGACCGCGTCCCGTTGCGGATCAGCATCAACGGCAGCCGCGGCAAGTCCACCGTCACCCGCCTGCTCACGGGCGCGTTGGCCGAGGGAGGTCTGCGGCCGCTCGGCAAGACGACCGGGACCGAACCCAAGCTGCTGTTCGGCTGGAACGGCACGGAGGAGGACGTCCGTCGCCGGCCCGAGGGGCCCAACATCGGCGAGCAGCGCCAGGTCACCCGGCGTGCGGTGCGCGAGGGGGCCGACGCCATGGTCATCGAGTGCATGGCGGTCGATCCCGAGTACCAGCTCACGTTCCACCGCGACCTGCTGGACGTGAACCTGCTGGTGATCTGCAACGCCCTCGACGACCACCTCGACGAGATGGGCCCGACGGTGGAGGACGTCGCCGAGGTCCTCGCCGAGAGCATCCCGGCGGGCCAGACGGTCGTGGTCACGCCCGAACGCCACCTCGACACCTACCGGCGGGTGGCCGACGAACGTGGCGCCAAGCTGCTCGTCGCCGAACCGGAGGCGGTCACCGAGGACCAGCTGGCCGGCTACGGCTACCTCGTCCTGCCCGACCACGTGGCGCTGGTGCTGGCGATCACGCGCGAGCTCGGCATCCCCGACGAGGCGGCGCTGCGCGGCATGCGCGCCGCTCCCTCCGACCCGTTCGCGATGCGGATCACCCCGGTCGGCGACCCGGACGAGCCGGCCTGGTTCGTCAACGGGTTCGCGGCCAACGACCCCACCTCGACGTTGGCGGTGTGGGAACACATCCACGACCGGGCCCTGCCCTCGGACGAGCTGACCGTGATCGTCAACTGCCGCGCCGACCGGATGGGCCGCACCCAGCTGTTCGCCACCGACGTGCTGCCGCACCTGCCGATCGACACGCTGGTCGTGACCGGCGAGCAGACCCGGCCGATCCTGCGGGCGGCCGAATCCGGGGCGATCGGCGCCGGCGACGTGCGTGACCTCACGGGCCAGGATGCCGAGCAGGTGATCCAGGCGCTCGACGGCCAGCTGACGCGCCGGATCGTCTACGGCGTCGGGAACCTCCACGGCGGCGGGGCCGAGCTGGTCGCCGCCCTCGAGCGTCTCGCCATCGACCCGACGACCGACCGCGGAGTCGCCTGATGTTCGGAACCGAGCTCTACCTCTCCCTCGTGATCGGCGTGGTCGTCAGCCTCGTCTACGCCGAGCGCACGGGCGTGATCCCGGCGGGCATGGTCGTCCCCGGCTACCTCGCCCTGGTGCTGGACCAGGTGTTGTTCGTCGGGGCGATCTTCCTGATCAGCTTCGCGACCTTCACGATCGTGCACTTCGGCGTGTCGAAGTGGGTGATCCTCTACGGCCGCCGACGGTTCGTCGCGATGCTCGGCGTCGGGATCCTGCTGAAGCTGCTGTTCGACTACCTGTATCCCGCGCTGCCGTTCGAGGTGTACGAGTTCCGCGGCATCGGCGTCATCGTCCCCGGGCTGGTCGCCAACTCGATCGCCCGCCAGGGCCTGCCGCACACGCTCATCTCCACGCTGCTGCTGGCGGGCGTGACGTTCCTGCTGGTGTTCGCGGTCAACCTCGTGATGGCTTGAGGCCATGACCGACACCGCTCCCCCGGTCGACGCGCCGGCGACCACCTTCCGGGGTCGCCTGCAGCGCCGGTTGCGCCGCCAGTCACGCACGGCGGGACGCGACTCGCTCGTCGCGCTGGTGGTCACGGCCCTGCTCGTCGGGCTGGTCCACGGCGGCGGCTGGCTCGAGGGCGAGGCCGCCGCCGCGGCGCCGCTGGACGACACGGCACTGTTCCGTGGCGTCATGGTCGGCGACCTGATGTTCGGCCGTCACGTCGCGAAGGTGGCCGAGCGCCGCGGCCACGACTGGCTGCTGGAGGACGTCACGCCGCTGTTCGACGGCGCCGACTACGTGACCGGCAACCTCGAGCAGGTGATCGCCGCGGATCCCGACGCACTGCCGGACGCCGACAAGCTCATCCACCTCGCCAGCGACCGGCGGGCCGCGCAGGCCCTCGCGGACGCGGGGTTCACGACCCTGGCGCTGGCCAACAACCACGCCATGGACCATGGCATCCCGGGGCTGCGCGAGACGATCGCCGCGTTGGACGACGTCGGGTTGGCGTCGGTCGGCGCCGGCGAGACCCTGCAGGACGCGCTGGAGATCGAGTACCAGGAGGTCGGCGACCTGACCGTGGCGACGCTGTCGTTCAGTGACGCCTACGTGGTCGGGTTCGTGGCGCTGGCCTTCCAGGGCGGCGTGCTGTCGGCCGAACCGGACCGGACCGGACGGTTGATCCGCGAGGCGGCCGCCAACGCGGACCTGGTCGTCACCCACTTCCACTGGGGCACGGAATACGGCTTCGCGGCCAACCGTGACCAGCGCGAGCTGGCGCAGATGGCGGCCGCGGCCGGGGCCGACATCGTGATCGGCCACCATCCCCACGTGCTGCAGTCGGTGGAACGGATCGGCGACACGTTGGTGATGTACAGCCTCGGCAACTTCGTGTTCGACCAGGGCTGGTCGCGCACACGCGAGTCGGCGGTCGTGCGCTACCAGCTGGGTCAGGACGGCCGCGCCCGCGTGGAGTTCGTGCCCGTCGAGGTACGTGAAGGCGCGCCGCGGCCGCTGGCCGGGCCGCTGGCGGACTACCGGCGTGCCCGCATCTTCCAGCGGCTGACCGGCGGTGGCCTGGAGTGGACACGCGAGGACGGGATGCTGGTGACCGAGATCGACCACTCCGGGGCGCTGGGAGGGGCCGGCTCGTGATGACCGACCGGTGGCTCAACTACGTCCTGTCCGTCGTCGTCGTGCTGGGCATGATCGGCGTGGCGATCTACAACCAGCCGCGCGACCGCCAGGAACGCGCCGAGTTCCTCGACCAGGAACTGACCGAGATCGAGGACGACCCGGGGCCGGTCGAGGACCGCGACCCGGTCGAACTGCAGCGCCGTGCCGACCGCGACGAGGCACCAACGGGGGCCGACGAGGAGACCGAGGAACCGGCGGCTGAGCCGCTGCTCGCGGAGTACGGCGTCAGCGCGAGCCACCCTGACGCGGTCGACGTCGGGATGCAGGTGCTGGAGGGCGGCGGCAACGCCGTCGACGCCGCGATCGCCGTCGCCTACGCGCTGGGCGTGGCCGAGCCGTTCGGCTCCGGCATCGGCGGCGGCGGCGCGATGCTGATCCAGCCGGCCGACGGTCCCCCGAGCTACTACGACTACCGGGAGATCACGCCCCTGAGCGGCGAGCTGCCCGCCTCGGACATCGGCGTGCCCGGCTTCGTCGCGGGCATGGAGGTGATCCACGACGACCACGGCACCGTGGAACTGGCCGACCTCATCGAGTACGCGGCGCGTCTCGCCGAGGACGGCGTCGAGGTGGACCAGTACCTCAACGAGCGGATGCGCGGTGCGGCCCACCGCATGCCGATCCACCTGCTGCCGCGGTTGTTCCCCGACGGCACCGCGATTGCCGCCGGCGAGACCTTGCGCCAGCCCGAGTACGCGCAGGCCCTGCGGCTGATCCAGGAGCAGGGCTCGGACGTGATGTACCGCGGCGAGCTCGCCCAGGCGATCGTCGACGCCGTCAACGGTCTCGAGCTCGACGACTTCGACGACTACGAGGTGCTCGAGCTCGAACCGGCGGTCGGCAGCTTCGCCGGCTACGAGATCGTCTCCGGCGGCGCGCCGGTCAGCGGTCCGCCGCTGGTCCAGCTGCTGCAGATCGCGGAGACCAGCGGTGTCGCCGACGTCGACCCGCGCAGCGCCGAGGGGATCCATCTCATGGCGCAGGCGTGGCGGCTGGCCAACGACCAGCGCAGCACCTACATCGGCGACCCGAGCCAGGAGGACGTCGACCTCGACCGCCTGCTGTCGCGCGAGTACACCGACGCGCTGGCCGAGCGCATCCCCGACGACGGCTTCGCGCCGGTCGAGGACGAGGAGGACGTCCTGTCGCTGGAGACCGACACGACCCAGGTGGTCGTCGTCGACCGGCAGGGCACGATGGTGTCCATGACCAACACGCTCAGCAACTTCTTCGGCTCCGGCCTACCGGTGTCGGGGTTCTTCCTCAACGACCAGCTCAAGAACTTCGATCCCGAGCCGGACTCGATCAACCACACCGCCCCGGGCAAGCGTCCCCGCAGCTTCATCACGCCGACGATCGTGCTGGACGACGGCCGCCCGGTGCTCGGGCTGGGCTCGCCCGGCGGCCGGCGCATCCCGAACATCGTCGCCCAGGTGCTGGTGCGCTGGGCGGCGCTGGACGAGCCGCTGGACGACGCCGTCGTCGCCCCCCGCTTCCACCTCGAGGCCCGCCGGCTGGAGCTGGAGGAGGCCGTCTCGGACGGCGAGCGACAGGCCCTGCAGCAGCGCGGCTACGAGGTCACGACCGACGTGCCCACGACCGAGTACTTCGGCGGCGTGCAGGTCCTCGAGATCGATTGGGACGCCGGCACCATCGACGGGGTGGCCGACGCGCGCCGCGCCGGGAGCTGGGCCAGCGCCGGCGGCTGATCGGCGCCCGGCGTGTCACAGGCGGGCAGCGGTGCGCCCCAGCGCCGACTGGCCCGCCGCCCACGCCCGGGTGATGGCACTCGCGGCCGCGCTGCCGTCAGACCCCGCTGCACGGCCCGTGGCGCGATGGTTGCGCCGGCTGGTGGCCTGAGCCGCGCGCCGCCGTTGACGCGGCCGCCTCGCCCCTTCACGCTCGGGGTACACGGGAGGGAGCATGATGGCGGCGGAGAAGTTGCACGCCCTGCTGGAGAGCAACGGCGTCGAGTTCGAGGTGCAGACGCACCCGCGGGCGGTCACGGCGCAGCGCCTGGCCGACGCGGAAGGCATCAGCGGCTACGACGTCGCGAAGCCGGTGCTGCTGTCGGTCGGCGGCCAGCTCGCGATGGTCGTCGTACCGGGCGCGGAGGTCGTCGACCTCGAGCGGGTCAGCGAGGTGCTCGGCCACAACGACGTCCGGCTGGCGACCGAGGACGAGTTCACGTCGGTGTTCGACGACTGCGAACCCGGTGCCGAGCCACCGTTCGGGAACCTGTACGGCGTGCCAACGTTCCTCGACGAGGACTTGCGGGCACGCCCGCAGCTGGTGTTCCGGGACGGCTCGCACACGGAAACGATCACGCTGACGACCGCGGACTACGTCCGCCTCGTGCAGCCGGAGATCATCGACGTCGCGACCGTCAGCACCTGACGACGTTGCCGCCGACGGTCAGTCCCAGTCGGGGCCGTCGGCCGGGGCGACCAGCCGGTGGCCACGGTCCAGCGCACGGATCCGGGCCATCTCCTCGTCGCTGAGTTCGAAGCCGAACACGTCGAAGTTGGTGCGGATGCGCTCCGGGTTGCCCGACTTCGGGATGGCGACCGTGCCGGGCTTCTGGATCAGCCAGCGCAGCGTGACCTGCGTCGCGGTCACGTCGTGCGCGTCCGCGATCTCGGTGAGGGTCGGGTCGTCAGCCACCTCGCCACGCGCGATGGGGCTGTAGGCGGTCACGAAGCCGCCGTGCTCGCGCAGCACCTCCTCGATGGCGTCGACGGCGAGGTAGGGGTGGTGCTCGACCTGGTCCGTGACCAGCGGGGCGAACTCGTAGGCCCGCCGCAGCATGGCCGACGGGAAGTTCGACACGCCGATGGCGCGGGTCAGACCGTCCTCGACCAGTGCGGTCATGGCCTGCATCGTCTCTTCGAGCGGCGCGTGGTCCTCGGCCGGCCAGTGCAGCAGGAGCAGGTCGACACGGTCGACGCCGAGGTCGCGCAGGCTCTGCTCGGTCGAACGGCGCACGTCGGCCGCTGCGGCGTTGCTGGGCTTGAGCTTGGTGGTGAGGAACACCTCGTCGCGGTCGACGTCGCTGTCGGCGATCGCGCGACCCACCTCGGCCTCGTTGTCGTAGCCCTGTGCCGTGTCGACGTGGCGGTAGCCGACGTCCAGGGCGGTGCGCACGCCGTCGTAGGCGTCCTGGCCCCACAGCCGCCAGGTGCCGTAGCCGAGCTTCGGGACCGTCAGGCCACCGTCGAGCGTGATCGTCGGCTCCATGCCACCTCCGGGTGCGTGCGGCCTCCGACCCTAAGTCAGGCCCCGTCGCGGGCCTCGTCGGCGACCGGCCGTCCGACCGCCGTCTGGCCGGTCTCCGCAGCGTGTCGCCCGGGGCGGGCGCGGGCGGCCGGCAGCGCCGCGGACAGCGCGATCGTCGCGGCCCCGGCCCACACCGGCCAGTAGCCCAGCCGTGGGATCAGCGCGCCGCTGACCGGTGGGGTGACCCAGAGGGCGAGGTAGAAGGCGGCGGTGACCCAGCCGGTCGTCCGACCGGCCGTGCCCGGCGGGCTGGCGCGGACGAGGGCGAGGAACGCCACCGCCGGCCACGTGGTGCCGGTGGCGCCGAACAGCACGGCCCCGACCCACAGCAGCGCCGGCACCGCGCCACTGGCCGCCATCAGCACGATGGCGGTGGCCGAACCGACGGCCATGGCGACCATCAGCGGCACGGCCAGCCGGTCCGGGCGGCGCACCGCGAACCCGAGCAGCAGGCGGCACACCAGCGCCGTCCCGCCGTAGACCATCACCGTCGCCCCGGCCGTTGACACCGACAGCCCACCGACGTCCGAGGCGAAGGTGGGCAGGTAGGCGAACACGACCGCGCTGCCCCCGCCCATCAGCAGGGCGTACGCAGCCAGGGACCGGCGCGTGCGCACGCCCGGATCCGTCGCGACACGCACCCGCCGGCCGGCCGGCGATGGGCCGCGTCCGGCCCCTGGCTGGCCAGCCGTCGCGCCGCCGTCCCTCGCGTGGCCGCCCCTCGCGTGGCCACCCCTTACGTGGCCGACCTTCGTATCGCCGGCCCGAGCGGACGTTGATCCCGTGCGGGCATGGTCGCTCGGGGACGCCCAGGCGAGCACGGCACCTACCGCCGCGACCAGCGCACCGATCCGCAGCGTCGCGCGCCAGTCCAGGCCGACGGCGCTGGCGGCGGCCAGCGCGCCCGCCGCCAGGGCACCCGCCTGCACACCGGCCTGGCCGATCCCGACGAGCCTGGCCTGCGCCCGCGCGGTGGCCGCTGTCGAGGCCCACCGGGTCGTGCCGGGGTTGGCGAACGCCATGGCGGCACCGGCCGGCAACATCGCCAGGCTCAGGCCGACGCCGGAGCCCGCGAACGACGCCAGCAGCAGCGCCCCGCCGGCGACCACCAGGAGACCGAGGCAGCTGTGACGCCCACCGATGCGGTCGACGAGCGGTCCCGCCAGTGGCGAACCGAAGACGCCGATCGCGTACAGGCCGGCGAAGACCAGCCCGAGGTCGCTCGGCCCCAGCTGCAGGTCGGCCTGCAACTGGGGGCCGAGCGCCCCGATGGCGAACTGCGGGAAGATCCCGACCAGCAGCGTCAGCCCGAGCGCCAGTGCCCACGTCGGGTGACGCTGCGTGGCCTCGCTCACGGCTGGGGTGTGCGCGGTGGCTCGTCCGTGTGGCGTCGCGAGGGTGTGTCGTCCTCGCCGGCGAGGATGGCGGCGTCCGGCGCGATCGTGGCACCCAGCGGCGAGTCGGTCCCTCGATCGCGTCCCGGCAGGATCATGTTGAGCAGGACGGCGAGGAAGCCGGCCGGGACGATGCCGGTGATCAGCAGCACCCGCAGCTGCTCGGGCGCGATGGCGACGACGTCCGGCACGGTGGCCATGCCCTGCCCCACCCCGACGGAGACCGCGATGATGAGCAGGTCACGGCGGTCGAGCCGCGACTCGGCGATCAGCCGGATGCCGGCGGCGGCGACCATGGCGAACATCACGACCGCGGCCCCGCCGAGCACGGCCGACGGCATGGCCGCGATGACGGCGGCCAGCTTGGGCACGAACCCGGCCACGATCAGGAACGCCGCACCAACCGACACGACGTGCCGGCTCATCACGCCCGTGAAGGCGACCAGCCCGACGTTCTGGCTGAACGAGGTGTTGGGCATCGCGCTGAACAGCGACGCGAACGCGGTGCCGACGCCGTCGGCCATGACGCCGCCGGACAGCTCCCGGTCGGTCACCTCGCGACCGGCGCCGCCCTTGGTGACGGCGGCGAGGTCGCCGATGGTCTCCACCGAGGTGGCGATCGCCATCACGCTCATGCCGATCACCGCCGCGGCGGGGAAGCTGAGCCCGAACGCGAGCGGTCGTGGGAACGAGAACCACGCCGCTTCCGCGATCTGGCTGGCGTCCACGGCGCCCAGCGGGAGGGCGACGAGGTAGCCGGCCACCAGGCCGATGAGGACGGACGCGGCGCTGACGATGCCGCGGCCGAGCGCATAGGCGAGCAGGGTCACGAGCAGGACGAGGCCGGCCAGGGTGAGGTTGGTCGCCGAGCCGAAGTCCTCCGCGCCGGCGCCGCCGCCTGCGAGGTTGATCCCGGCCGGCAGCAACCCGACACCGATGACCAGCACGACGATGCCGCTCACCAGCGGCGGGAACAGCGACTTCAGCCAGCGCAGGGTGAGCCCGAGGGCCACCTGCACGATGCCGGCGATGATCGCGCCGCCGAAGACGGCCGACAGGCCGTACTCCGACGCCAGCGGGATGGCGATGACCAGGAAGCCGAAGCTGGTGCCCTGCACCACGGGCAGCCGGGCCCCGATGGGGCCCACGCCGATGGTCTGCAGCAGCGTGGTCAGGCCCGCGACCAGCAGCGCGACCTGGACCAGGAAGGCGGTCTCGCCGGTCGTCGCGCCGACGACGCCGGCGATGATGATGGGGATGGTGACGTTGCTGGCGACCATGACCAGGACGTGTTGCAGCCCCAGTGGTACGGCCTCCCGCAGCGGTGGCATCTCGTCGACGTCGTAGAGGACCTCGACCTGTGTTCGATCGACCATGAGCACTCCCTCGCTCGCGACCCCGCTTGCGCCGGTCTCCCGTCCGGCGTGCGGGCACCGTAAGCCGTTCAGGCGGCCGTGGGCATGGCAACTTCTGCCGGACCTTCCGGTGGATTCCGCCAACTACGGGTGCCGGCATCCGTCGCGACGCGCGCCGGTGTCGGCTCACGGGACACTCGACGCCCATCGCACGACACTTCGGATCGCGCCCGGTCGAGGCGGGTCCAGGACGGATGCCTCTGATCGGGCGAGAACCGTCGCGTCGGCGACGATTCCGCCTCCCGGCGGCTACCGTCGCTTCGCGCCCCGGCTGCCGTGGCCGGTGGACCGGGACGAGCAGGGCTGGTGATCCAGGGCATCCGTCTGCTCCTGCTGGCGGCGACCGTCGCGCTGGTCGTGTCGGTGGCGCCGTCGGCCGCGTCCGCGGTGCCGCCCGACGGCGAGCAGACCACGACGAGGTCGACGGTCACGCACCCCTACTGCGTCCGGGTCGCGGGCGCGCCGCGTGTCGAGCGGGCGGCCTTCGCCGCCCAGGCGCAGCAAATCCTGGCCGAGCGCCGCGGCTGGAGCCTCGGCGGCACCGTGCGCTTCGTCGAGCAGGCCAGTTGCGACGACGCCGCCTTCACGCTCTGGCTGGCGAGCCCGCGACGCCTGCCGTCGTTCGGGTCGATCTGCAGCCACGACTACTCGTGCCGGGTCGACGACGACGTGGTGATCAACCGGGCCCGCTGGCACCGCGGCACGCCGGCGTGGCGGAGGGCCGGCGCGTCACTGGCCGACTACCGCCGCATGGTGGTCAACCACGAGGTCGGCCACTGGCTGGACTTCCGGCATGCCGACTGTCCCGGCCGCGGCGAGCCGGCTCCGCTGATGCAGCAGCAGTCGATCGACCTGCAGGGTTGCCGGCCCAACCCCTACCCCACCGACCGCGAGCGCGCGCGGCTCGCCGACCGGCTGGGCGTCGAGGTTCTGGACGGCTTCCGCGACGGCGAGGTGGTCCGGGTGGCCGGGCGTCCCGGGGCGGTCCTGGTCGAGGACGGCCGTCTGCGCGCGCTGCTCGACGACGAGGCCTTGGAGGAGCGGCGCGCCGCCGCCGGGCGCGTGCGGGTCGTCGCCCAGTCGGACCTGGACGGGCTGCGCACCGGACCGCCCGTTGGGAGCGGTTCCGGTCGACGCTCGGCCGCCGCCCACGAGAGTGGTGCGCCGCTGTGCCCGAGCCGACCGCCGGCCGCAACGACACCCTCGCGGCGAACGACGGACTGTGTCACCTGGTGGCAGCTGACGACCATTCGGCGCTGATCAGCTGCTCTGCGGACCTTTCGCCGCGGACGAGAGAACGCTCCACCCCTTGGGACGTTGGGGGTGGAGCGTTCTGCCGCGACCGCTGACCAGCGGTCGCCCTCTCGAAGTCGGTCGTCTGGGACAGGGGACGACCGGAAAAAGGCCTACAGGCCGAGGTTCCGGACACCGGCAAAAGCCGGCGAAGCGGCGAGCATCGCCATGGCGGTGAAGACGGAGAGGGCGGTGAGGCGGGCCTTGAGACGCGACATCTGATCAAGCCTTCGTGGTCGGCGGTCGTTTGCGACGACGAGAAGGTGCCATGCCGCTGTCTCGGATTTGTCTAGGTACCGCTGACCGACCGTGAGTCGCGAAGCGTCATCCGGCGCGGGCCCCACGGGTCTCCACGTCGCGGCCGGCGGCCCGCAGAGCCTGCAGGTCACGGCGCACCGTCGCCTCGCTCACCTCGAGCAGCGTGGCGAGATCAGCGGTGGTCGGCGCCCCGTCCTGCTCGGTGATCTGCCGCGCGACGTGCTGGAGCAGCCACTGGCGCCGCTCGATCGGCTCCGCCGGCGCGTCGGGCCCGGGCGAGACGTCGACTTCCACCTCGACCAGTTCGCGCGCGTGGAGGGCCCGCCCTCGCGGCGCCGACCGCGACGCGACGACCATGCGGGTGTGCCCGGGACGGGCCGGCGCCTCCACGGCCTCGAAGATTCGCCGGTGCTCCGGCACGCCCTCCGCCTGCGACCGGTCGGACGCGGAGAGCCCTTCGAGGAGGGTGTCGAGCGCCTGTGCGGCCTCGGCGGCCGCCGCCCCGGCCTCTTCGCTGCGTCCGGCGGCTCGCAGGGCCTCGTGGTGCACCAGCCAGATGAGGTGGGGACGCTCGACCCCGTCGTGCAGCGCGTCGACCGCCGCTGCCGTGGCGGCGACGGCAGCCGTCGCATCGCCGTTCGCCAGCCGGATGCGACCCTCGAGCCCCAGGAGCAATGGCAGGACGTCGAGTAAATCGTGCTGCCGTGCGGAGGCGACCGCCTCGCGAGCCGACGTGAGCGCGGCCTGGCCGTCGCCAGTGGCCAGGAACAGCTCCGCCTCGCGGCGGATCAGTTGCACGTGGCCGATGGCATCCGCCGAGACGTCGGGAAGCGCGAAGGCCGCGTCGAGCTGCTCCTGCGCGGCGTCGATGTCGCCCCGGCGCAGCGCGACGCCGATCAGGGCGTCGCGGCAGCTCGCTTCGAACAGCGGGTCGCCCACCTCCTGGAAGTACCTCAGCGCCGACGACAGCTCGACCGTTGCGCGCTCGTCGTCGCCGAGAACGGCGTGCAGGACGACCCCGAGGTTGAAGCGGACGGCGGCCTCGCCGCGGCGGTCACCGAGTTGCGCGAAGATCTCCGCGGCAGCCTCGTAGCCCGGCAACGCCTGTCCGACCAGGCCGCGGACGTAGTGGGCGTTGGCCTGGTTGAGCAGGTGGATGCCCTCGGCGCGGCGCAGGCCGATGGTGCGGCAGCGCTCGATCGCCTGGCCGTAGAGGTCGGTGGCCTCGGCGGCACGGCCGGTCTCCATCAGGACCGTGCCGAGCACGCCCAGCGCCTGGGCTTCCTCGCGGGTCTCGTCGTGCGCGCGGGCGAGCGAGAGCGCCGCGTCCAGTTCGATCTCGGCCGCGCGGTAGCGCTGCATCTCGCGCAGCACCGATGCCAGCGTGGTGCGGATCTCCACCGCCAGGGCCGGTGCGACCGCGCCGGTGCGAACGGCGCGGACGAACAGCGGGAGCGCGGCACGCCGCTCCCCCGCCCACGCCAGCACACGCGCGAGCGCGAACCGGGCACTCGCCAGCGGCAGGTCCTCCCCCGCGGCGGTGGCCAGCTCGACGGCGCGGCGGGCGTCGGCGCGGGCCTGCTCGGGCGCGCCGAGGTTGGCCGTCAGCAGCGCCCGGCGCTGCAGCGCCTCCAGCTCGCGGCGCGGCGAGCCGTCGGCCAGCGTGATGAGCTCGTCGACCACCGCCTGCTGGCGGTCGCGGTCGCCGAGGACGTCCAGGACCGCCTCGTGGTCGGCCAACAGCTCGAAGCGGGCAGCGACGCTGGCCGGCCGGCGGCGCTGGATTTCGACGGCCCGGGCGTAGTACTCGTCGGCGGTCGCGTAGGCGTGCACGGCAGCGGCGGCGCGGCCGGCCTCGCGCAGGTAGTGGACGGCCTTGCGGGGTTCGTCGGCGTGGCTGAAGTGGTGCGCGAGCCGGTCGAGGGCGTCCGGCTGCTGGTCCTCCAGCGCCTCGCCGACGCGCCGGTGCAGCGTCCGCAGCCGTCGGTCCGGCAACGCGTCCAGGACGACCCGACGTAGCTGCTGGTGGCGCAGCCCGAATCCGTCGTCCACCTCGCAGAGCAGCGCGCGGCGAACGAGCAGGTCGGCGGCGTCGACGACGTCGCCGCGCGGCAGCTCCAGCGCCGTCACCATGGTGTCCAGCGCGGTGCCCTCACCGCCGACGGCGGCCACCTCGACCAGCGCGCGGGCCGGGTCGTCCAGCGGCGCGAGCCGGGCGAGCACGAGGTCGCGGATCGTGGCCGGCAGCGGCAGCGAGGCGACGTCGGGGTCACCGTCGGCGTGCTCGAAACGCAGTTCCGGGGTCTCGGCCAGGGTGCGCAGCGTCTCCACGACGAACAGCGGGTGCCCGCCGGTCTCCTGGTGCAGCCGGGCGGTCAGCACCTCCTCGGCGTCGCGGGCCGTGCCCACCAACCGGACGATGTCGCCGACGGCGTCGAGGTCGAGCGGGCCGAGGACCAGCCGGGCCGGCCGGGCCCGCCGGTCGAGCTCGCGGACCGCGCCCCACACCGCGCTGCGCTCGCGGGCCTCCTCGCCGCGGTAGCCGAGCACGACGGCGAGGTGGTGGCCGCGGGTCTCGGCCGCGAGGTCGCCGATCACCTGCAGCGAGGCCTCGTCCGCCCACTGCAGGTCGTCGACGACCACCAGCAAGGGGTCCAGCGTGGACAGCGCGGTGATCGTGCGCACCAGCGCGTGGCGCAGCCGCTGGGCGGCCTCGTCGCCGCGCACGGACGGGACGGGGACGGCATGCGGTCCCAGCGCACGGGCGACGTTGGGCAGCAGCTGGGCGACGACGCCGAGCCAGACCGGCTCGACCCGGTGGCGCAGCTGCTCGACCCGCAGGGCGGTCAGTGCCGGTTCCAGCAGCTGGCGCACGGCCGTGTAGGGACCGGCGACCTCGGGGCCGCGGCAGACGGTCTGCAGCACCTTGCAGCCGCGCCAGTTGGCGTCGTCGACCACCTCGGCGAGCAGCCGCGTCTTGCCGTAGCCGGCGTCCGCCTCGACTAGCACCGACCCGCCACGGCCGGCGAGGGCCTCCTCGAGGATCCGGACGCCCTCGGCCCGTTCGGCGTCACGGCCCGCCAGCGGCAGGCGGTCCGGGAACGCCGTCGACGGCGCCGGTGCCGCGGGCGCGTCGTCACGGCCGCGTTCCTGCAGGATGCGCTGGTAGAGCTGCTCGGTCGCGGCGGCCGGTTCCGTGCCCAGTTCCTCGGCGAGCACCTCGCGGCAGCGCTCGTACTGGCGCAGCGCGTCGCTGGCGCGCCCGAGCAGCATGCACAGCCGCATGACCTCGCGGTGGGCGTCCTCGCGCAGCGGGTCCTGGTGGGTCAGCCGGCGGGCGTAGACGAGCGCGTCCTCGAAGGCGCCGCTGCTGCGGGCGGCGGCGACCAGCTTGGTGAGGGCGTCGAGGTAGCGCTGCGAGAGCCGCTGCTGTTCCTCGAGGACCCAGTCGTCGTAGTGGCCGGCGAGGAAGTCGCCGCGGTAGAGCTCGACGGCCTGCTCGAGCTCCGGCAGCGCCGTCGCCGCCCGTGCCGGGCCTCCGGAGGCGGCACGGGCGTGGTCGAGGCGGCGTTCGAACTCCTCGACGTCGACCCAGCAGGGCGCGTCGCGGTCCAGCGCGATGGCGTCCGAGGTGGTCTGCAGGTGGTCCCAGCCGCCGGGCAGTTCGCCGAGCGTGTCCTGGATCTGCCACAGCGTGTGGCTCAGGCGCCGACGGGCGCGGGCGGCCGGCAGTTCGGGCCAGAACTGGGCCGCGAGCCGTTCACGCGGGTGGCGGGTGCCCCGGTCGAGCACGAGGTGGGCGAACAGCGACCGGGCCGCTCGCGAGGGCAGCGGGGCCACGGCCTCGCCGTCGCGGCGCAGCTGGAAGCCTCCGAAGAGGAACACCTCCAGCGCGGCCATGCATCACCTCGGTGCGGGCGGGCACAGGCTAACGCACCTCGACCTGTCCCCTGATGGGTAGTACGCCGTCGTCGAGGATCGCGCGACACCGCTCGGAGACCGGCAGGGTGCCGGGGCGGCCGAGGTGGAAGCCTTGGGCGGCGTGGGCACCGAAGTCGCGCCAGGTGGCGAGGTCACTGGCGTGCTCGATGCCTTCGGCGATCAGCTCGGTGCCGGTGTCCTTGGCGAAGCGGATCAGGCAGTCGGCCAGGGCGGTGCGGACGGGGTCGTGGCGCAGGTCCTGGGTCAGGGAGCGGTCGAGCTTGATGACCTCCGGCGCCAGCCGGACGATGTGGCGCAGGCTGGCGAAGCCGGCACCGGCGTCGTCGACGGCCAGCCGCGCGCCGCTGCGGCGCAGGGCGTGCATGGCCGTCTGCACCTCGAGGTAGTCCTCGACGACCGCGTGCTCGGTGATCTCCAGCACGATCGGGCGCCCGGCCCGCTGCACGAGCGCCAGCAGGCGTGGGTCGGGCAGCGTGGTCGGCGAGCAGTTGAGTCCCAAGGTCACGCAGCGTGGCAGCTCGGCGCGGTCGGCCGCCTCGACCGCCTCCTCCATCGCCGCCAGCTCGAGTTCGCGACCGAGACCGGCCTGCTCCGCGAGCCGGAACCACACCTCGGGCGAGCCGGGCAGGTCGACGTGGAAGCGGGTCAGGGCCTCCACGCCCAGCAGCCGGCCGTCGGACAGGGCGTAGATGGGCTGGAAGACCGGATGGAAGGCGCGCTCGTCCAGCAACTGGCGGACCTGCCGGTCGTGGCCGGGCGGGACCGCGGGCACCGGCGCCGTCGCGAGGCGCAGCTCCTGGTCGATGCGCTGCTCTATCGCGGTCTCGTAGGCGCGGCGCATGGCGCGCACCATCGCGCCGGCGGCGGCGCCGATCGCGACGAAGATGATTACGCGCAGCAGCCAGTTCTGCAGCAGCTGGGGTTCGCCGGCGGCGACGTCCATCGGCATGAACGGTCCGCAGAGGATGCCGGCGACCAGCCCGGTCAGCGCGCCGCCGCGCGCGCCGAACACGACCGCAGCGAGGAAGATGGCGAGGTAGAACGCGTGCGGACCCACCATCCGGGTGCCGCCGGTGAGGTAGGTCACCGCCCACGCGACGGCGAGCAGCACGGTGATCGCCGCGACGGCCAAGGGCCCCGGGACGGCCTCCAGCCACCACCGGCCGCCGGCCGGTCGTGGTGCGGGTTCCGTCTTGGGCAAGGGGGCACCTCGGTGTGGGTGAGCGCGTTGGCGCAGGGCGAACCGGCCGGAGTCGGCGGCGGCCCTGAACCTCCACGCTGAGCATGACGTCCAGGTGTCTCACAACTGTCTCGACCACTGTCCGTCACCATCCGTCACCGGGCATGTCGCTCGAATCGGGCAGCCAGAAGCGCGCCGGAGCGCTTCCGCGGAAGCGAGCTGACCGCGGCGCTTCCGCGGCCGCGCCGGGCCGCGACGGGCCGCGACGGGGGTGTCCGGTCGCGTCTACGCGCAAGCGTCGCGCCCGACCGCCACGGGCCGGCAGCCAGACGCGACCGATGCCGCCGGCCGCGACCGATGCCGGCCGGCGCGACGGGGCTGCCTTGTCGCGTCAGCGCGCAAGCGTCGCGCCCGACCGCTGCGCGGCGGCAGCCAGGCGCGACCGATGCCGCCGGCGGGCGCGAGTCGAGTCGCCGGCCGACCAGCCGCAACGAAGCGGGGCCGCCCGGTCGACCCGGGCGACCCCTCGCGCTGTGCGTCTACTGCGACCAGGTGCCGCAGCCGCTGGCCTTGAAGCCGGCGTCCGACTCGCTGATGTCGACGACGGTCGGCGAGTTGCCGTTGGCGATGATGTCGCCGAGCTCGCCCGAGAACCCGGACGTCCGCTCCCAGTAGCACAGGTCGTCGGCGTCGCCGTCAGCCCGGTAGCTGCCCGGGGCGATGTGTTCGCCGACCACGAACGTGCCGTCGCCGAAGTTGGTCGCCGGCGCATCGGGATAGGTCGCCTCGACGGGGAGCCAGTCGCCACAGCCCTGGGTCGAGAAGCCGGCGTCGCCGGCGTCGACGGTCACGATGGACAGCGGGTCGTTGCCGTTGGCGATGATGTCGTCCAGTTCGCCGGAGAAGCCGGCCAGGCGCTCCCAGTAGCACAGCGACGAGCCGGTGCTGCGATAGGTGCCGGCCTCGAGGTCCTCACCGACGCGGTAGGTGCCGTTGCCGAACGCCAGGTCGGTGCCGGCCTCGACGTCGTCCGCGGCTTCCTCCGGCTGCCCGGCCGCCTCGTCGGCGCTGTCACCCTCGCTGTCATCTTCGGCCGCCACGTCGGTGTCGGCCGGCTCGTCGTCCGCGGCCGCGTCAGCGGCGGCCTCGTCCGTGTCCGCGTCACCGGCGTCCGCTGCCTCGGTGTCGGCCTCGTCGGTTCCTGGGGCGTCTGCGCCCGCGCCCGCCGGTGCGGCGGCGTCCTCGCCCCCGTCACTCAGCGCGTTCACGACCCCTAGGACCAGCACCACGATGAGCGCGATGCCCCACCAGCGCTTGAACCAGGGCTTCTTGGCCGTCGGCTCTTCCACCGGGGTCGCCGGCGGTGGGACGGATGGTTGCTGCGTCATGTTCGTTCCTCTTCCTCGGTTCGCACGACGGCATGCGGCCGCCGGGTCGACGACGTCTGCCGACCGTGATCGGTGCCGAGGAGGTGCAGGAGCCGGCCGTGCCCCGGCCGGGTCCCGGTCCCCGTGCGCGCCCGCGCGCGCCTCCTCGATCCGAGGTCACCGTAGGTCCGCCCTGTGACACGACGGTCGTCCGTGGTCCACCCCAGGCCGAACGCCCCGTGGATCGGTGGCCTGGGACCCCGGCGTACCCGGGCACCAGTGGGTACGAACAACGGTGAGCGCGCGACCTCGCCGTCGTGTGCCGGTGTGCACGCAGAAGCAGGAGGTAGACGATGGCCAGGTTCGATGGCCCGGAGGCGACGCCCGGGAACCCACCGGACGTGCTCGACCGCGAGCATCCGCTCGCCGATCCCGAGGCCATCCAGGCGCTGCTGGCCCGGCTGCCCGACGTCGCGGTGCTCGCCTACGACCGGGACCTGCGGTTCACGGCTGCCGGCGGGCCGGGGCTCGAGGCGCAGGGCTGGGACCCGGCGGAGCTGCTCGGGCGACGTCTTGAAGAGCTCGTGAGCCCCAACGACGAACTGGCTGTCCGCTACCGGGCCGCCCTGGCCGGCGAGACGCAGAGCTTCCACTACCACGGCGTGCGGCGCCCCGAGCGCACCAACGCCGTCGACATCGTCCCTCTGCGAGGTGCGGGCGGCGAGGTCATCGGCGGGCTGGTCGTCGCCCGCGACGTCACCGACGAACTCGAACGCATGGCCGCACTGACCCGCAGCGAGCAGCGCCTGCGACAGTTGACCGAGACGGCCGGCGACATGCTCGCGCTGTACGACCTCGACGGCATCTATCTCGAGGTGTCCCCGGCCAGCGAGGAGCTGTTCGGCTGGAGGCCGGAGCAGCTCGTCGGCACGCCCTCGTACGACCTGTTCCATCCCGATGACGTGGCGGCGATCCGCGCCGTCCACGACGCCGTGCTGGCCGGGCCGCGCGGCGGCACGGCGACCTACCGGCTGCGCTGCGCCGACGGCAGCTACCGGTGGGTCGAGGTGCGCGGCCGCACCGTGCCGGACCCGCAGACCGGCGAGCCGGCCGCCATCCAGTGCACCACCCGCGACATCAGCGACCGCCGCGAGGCCGAGGACCGGCTGCAGGAGTCGGAGGCGAGGTTCCGCGCCGCGCTGGCCAACGCGCCCATCGGCATGGCACTGGTCGGGCTCGACGGCCGCTTCCTCGAGGTCAACGACGCGCTGTGCCGCATCGTCGGCCGGGGCACCGAGGAACTGCTCGCCACCGACTTCCAGTCCATCACGCACCCCGACGACCTCGAGGCCGACCTCAGCCTGCTCGAGGAGGTCATCGCGGGGCGGCGCCTGGACTACGAGATGGAGAAGCGCTACCTGCGCGGCGACGGCACGTATGTGCCGTGCGAGCTGCACGTGGCGGTGATCCGCAGCCCCGACGGCCGGCCGACCCACGTCATCGGGCAGGTGGTGGACATCAGCGAACGCAAGGCCGTGGAGTCGCAGCTGCGCGATCTCAACGCCGAACTGCTGCGCAGCAACGGCGAGTTGGAGCGCTTCGCGGTGGTGACCTCACACGACCTGCGCAGCCCGTTGGCGACGCTGCGCGGACTCCTGTCGCACCTGCTCGAATCCGGGGCGGACCTCGATGACGACTCCGTCCGGCAGTTGCTGGACGCCGCGGACGGCCTGACCGCCAAGATGGCCGCGTCCGTGGACGGGCTGCTCTCGCTGGCGCGGGTCGAGCGCGGCCCGCTGGAGCTGCAAACGGTCGACCTCGCTTCGCTGGTGCAGGAGACGACGGTGGCGCTCGAACCCGAGATCCGCGGCGCGGAGGCCGACATCCGCGTGCACGACCTGCCACAGGTCGAGGGCGATCCGCGTTTGCTCGGACTGCTGCTGCAGAACCTGCTCGCCAACGCGCTGAGGATGCGGCACCCGGACCGACCACTGGTGATCGACCTGACCGCCGCTCGGAACGCGACGAGCTGGCAGATCTCGGTCAGCGACACCGGACAGGGGTTCGGTCCCGGGGAACGCGAGGCGCTCTTCGAGCCGTTCGTTCGGGGTGGGAACGGCGGTGCGATCGGGATCGGGTTGGCGACCTGCCGCCGGATCGTGGAGCGCCACGGCGGCTCGTTCTCGGCCGAGGGCGACGGCGAGGGGGCGCGGTTCGTGTTCACCCTGCCGGCGACCTGAGGTCCGCCGGCCGATCCGTCAGGGCGTGTTGGACGTGCTCGGCGGCTGCCGGGCCGAACTCTGGGCGCGCCGTTCGGCCAGGCGGGCCGCCAGGGCGGCAGCCTCCGTGCGGCGCTCCATCTGGAGCTTGTCGAGCAGCCGCGTCGTGTAGTTCTTGACCGTCCGCTCCGCGAGGAAGAGCCGCTCGGCGATCTGCCGGTTGGACAGCCCCTGGCCGATGAGCTCGAACACCCGCCGCTCCTGGTCGGTCAGGGTGGCGACACGCGGATCCTCGTCGACGGTGCCGGTGACCTTGTCGAGCAGCTCCGGGACGGTGTCGGGCGGCAGCAGGGTGCCGCCCTTGGCCAGCAGCGCGACGGTCTCGGCCAGGTCCGCGGCGCGGCTGTCCTTGCCGAGGTAGGCGCCGGCGCCGGCGAGCGCGGCGGACAGCAGCCCGCGCGGGTCCGGGAACGAGGTCAGCAGCAGGCAGGCGGTGTTGGGATGGCTGGCGCGCAGTTCGCGGCACAACTGGATCCCGTCCCCGTCGGGCAGGACCACGTCGAGGATCGCGACGTCGGGGTCGGTCGCGGCCACGACCGTGCGGGCCTCGGCGACCGTCCCGGCCTCGCCGACCACCTCGCAGTCCGTGGCGACGCGCTCGAGCGCACGCCGCAGTCCCTGCCGGACCACCTCGTGGTCGTCGACGATCACGACCGTGTGCGCCATCACCCGTCTCCAGCCGACACCGGGGGCGTCACCCGACGGTGCGGGCCGCCCGGGGGCCGCGGCCCCGCGGATCGGTGCGCCGAGCGGGTCAGCGCGCCGAGCCGGCACGCACGTCTCGGATCACGTCGTCGATCAATGCCTCGAGCCGATCGAGCTCTTCCGCAACCGTGCCATCCCGAACGGTGTTGCGCACGCCGTTCAGCCCCAACGCCACGACGAAAAGGCGCTGTTGGACGCTGTCGAGCAGATCGACGGGTGGGGCGGCTGGATCGCCCGGAGTGCCGGCACCGTTGTTGCGGGGCCAGCTGGCGTCGGGTTCGCGGGGTTGGGCGGGCATGGGCAGGTCACCGTCGGTAGGCGGCCGGGTGGCACGCCGAGGCGGGGGAGGGTGTTGCCAGGAGGTGCAGGGTGGTTGACGACCGCGAGCGTGGCTAGGGACCTTGGTGCTCAGTTCGTCCCGCAACAGCATTGTGGCGCTGCGGGCGCGCGCGTCGACGTCCGATCCGCCGGGGCGACCATTAGTGACCTTGGTGCCTGTCCCCCCGCTCCACCCCATGCTGAGCTAGGCGCGGACATCGATCCGGGGACGAACGCCCATGCAGGCAACTGCGCACGCACCACTGCGGCCCGACGAGGCGACGGAGTTCGCCGATCACGGCGCTGCCCTCGTCGCGCCGCCCCGCGGGGTTGGCAAGGTGGCGGCGGTTGGCTCGGTCGTCGCGGCGCCCGCGCCGGCGACGGTGTGGCCAGGGGCGGACGTGCGTGTCGGGTCCGACCGCCTCGCCGACCGGGATGGTCGCGACGTGGCGGCTGGTGTCGCTGAACCCGACGGCACGGTGCGACCAGACGCTGCTCTGGAGCCGGCGCCGGCGGTCGCGCTGTTGGCGGCCACCGCGCTCGGGCTCGCCTTCACGACCGGGCTGACGCGTGGCAGTGTCACGCTGCTCGGCGACCTGGCCGACGCACAGCCGGCACGGTTGCTGCAGGCCAGTGAGCACGCCCTGCGGATGGGATCGACCTCGTGGGAACCGCGCCGGCTGGCGGCGGACCTGCTGGAGCGTGCCGCGCTGTTCTGCGAACAGCGCACCGGCACGCGGCCGTAGCCGCCGGTCGGCGCCGTTCTACGGGGGGCGGCGCCGACCGGGCTCCGGATGCGGGCGGGGGTCGTGGGCTGTGCGGCGCCGGGCGTGGCCGTCGGTCGTGCCCGGCGCGGTCGTCGAATCGTGGGCGGCGTGGCGGCCGGGCCGCGGACGGGCTGCGGACGGGGCTTCTGTGGTCGCATGACCGAAAGGTCCTCCAGATCGGTGGGCGACGTGCCGATACCCGCCTCCACGACGAGGGGGACGCGTGGACGCGCACGACGACTGGGCCATCCGCATCGAGCAGCGCTACCTGCACAACGAGGCCGGCGCCGGCGCCCGCGAGAAGGAGCGGGAACACGCGGCCGGCAAGAGTCGCGGGCGACGGCTCGTCGAACGGCTGCTGGACACCCGCAGCGACGAGCGCAGCTGGCGCCGCGGCGCGGAGGGCGAGGAACGGGTCGCGGCAGTACTGGCCGGGCTCGGTGAGCGCTGGGCCGTCGTTCACGACCTCACGATCGGGCGCCGGGGCGCGAACCTCGACCACCTCGTGATCGGACCCGCCGGGGTCTTCGTGCTGAACACGAAGAACCTGACCGGGACGGTCACGGTGCACGAGCGGTCGGTCCGCCAGAACGGCCACCGGACCGGCTCCGTGCCCGGCCTGCTCCGCGAGGTCGAGGCGGTGCGGGACCGGCTGTCGGCGGCGGTCGGCCGGCCGGTGCAGCCGTGGGGCGCGCTCGTGTTGATGGGCTGCCGGATCGAGGTGAGGAAGCCGCTCGCCGGCATCGCGGTGCTGACACCACCACATCTGGCGGGGTGGTTGACGTCCCTGCCGGACGACGTGCTGAGCGGCGGGCAGGTGCTGGAACTGGAGCGGGCGGCGCGGACTCCGCAGACATGGCTGCCACCGAAGGCCGCGGCTGCGTCGAGGTCACCAGCACCAGCGCCGCCGGCCGCCTCGCCGGCGGTCACCGGTCCGCCATCACCGACAACTGCGGCCACGACCCCCGCTGCCTCGCTGTCGGCCGGCTCGGCGGTCCCCGCCGCTCCCCCAGCACCCGCCGCTGCGGCGCCGTCGCCTCCGCCGACCGCCGACGGCCGCGCGGTGACGGTCCGCCGGTGGCGCCGCTTTGGCAAGGACCGTCTCTACGCCAACGGTGCCGACGGGCTGCGGCTGGGCTACCTCGAGGTGGCGACCGGCGAGATCGTGCTGGAGGTCGCCGACCCGACCGGCCTGATCACGGCGCAGCTGCGTGCGAGCCATCGGGCCCTTGGCGCCGCAGCCACTCTGAAGGCCCGCACGGACAGCGTTGCCGGCGCACGGGTCGGGCGGGGCCATACTCGCCGCATCGAGCGACAACTACCGGGCGGTTCGGGTGATGGCGGCGTACGTGGCGATCATCGTTCCCGGTGACGGCGCGACCGAGGACGACCGCGCCGATGCCAGGGAGGCGGGACGGCGCTTGGCCGAGGCCGGACACACGATCGTCACCGGCGGGCTCGGCGGCGTCATGGAGGCTGCGGCCGAGGGGGCGGCGACGGTCGGCGGCATCTCCGTCGGGCTGCTGCCGGGCATGGACCGGCACGACGGAGCGGCGGCCCACACCGTGCTGGTGCCGACCGGGATGGGCGAGCTCCGCAACGGGCTCGTGATCCGTACGGCGGACGCGGTGCTGTGCATCGGCGGCAGCTGGGGGTCGTTGAGCGAGGTGGCGCTGGCGGTGCGGACCGGCCGACCCGTGGTGGCGCTGCGCGGCTGGCCACTGCCGGGCGATTCGGTCAGGACCGTCCCGAACGTGGAAGCCGCGGTGCAGGCCGTCCTCGAGCGGCTGTCGTCGAGCGGGCGCTAGCGGCCGATGACGCGGGTTCCGGCCGCCGGCAGCTTCGACCACCAGTGGCCGTAGCGGGCATAGGCCTGCGGATCGCGATCGGCGAACAGCGTGAGGAGGCCGCGTGCCTCGGCGGTGAGCGCCTCCCACGCGTCGTCGGGCAGGCGGTGGAACGGCAATACCTCGATGCCGTCGTCGACCGGCCGCCAGACGCCGCGGACGTGGCCGTCGACCAGCACGGTGGGCAGTACGTCGCCGTTGCGGCGCAGCACGGTCTGCCGGTATTCGTCCGGCAGCACGCGGCCGCGGTCGGCGTAGGCGAGCAGGATGCTGTCCCACATGCCGAGCAGCCGCGGCGGCGCCGGCGTGTCCTCGTCCGGGAGCGGCGCGTCCGGCAGGTCGTGAAGCGGCTTGCCGTCGGGCCCCTCGTGGACGACCAGTTCGTCGGCCATGGCCTGCATGGCCTCGCGGACGACGGTGCGCCGCTGCATCGCGAACTGGGCGACGTCCTCGGCCGAGGCCGGCCCGAAGCCCTCGAGGTAGCGCCGGATCAGCCCGCGCAGCGCCTCCGCCGGGGTGGGGCGCGGTGGCGCCGCGGGTGCGGCGACGAAGGTCGGCTCGCGACCGAACGACCACGGCTTGCCGGTAGGCGCGTGGAGCAGCGGCGCGAAGGTTCTCAGCGCCCACCACACGCCGCGCTCCGGGGGCGCGCCGAGGTGCTCGGCGAGCATCGCCTCGATGTCGCGTTTCGTGCGTGGCTCGGTGGCGAACGCGACCAGGTGCGGGAGCAGGGCGTCGGCATCCGCGATGGACAGGCCCGTCGAGGTGAAGCGGCGGTCGTTGAGCCGCGATGCCCGCAGGTTGCGCAGCATCGCCTCGTGGAAGGTCGTGTAGTCGTCGGCGTGGACCGCGTGCAGCGTGATGCGCATGAGCGTGGCCTTGACCACGGCGGTGCGCGCGAAGGCGGCGTCGAGGTCGGCCGGCTGGAAGTCGGCGAGCCGGTTCCACAGCGCGACGTACGGCGATGCCGGCTCCTGGGCCTGCAGGGCGACGACCCGCCGGACCGCGTCGGCAACTGGCCGGGCTTCCCGACGCAACAGCAACTGCCGGGCCAACGTGGCCCGGTTCAACCGCCGCGCGGAGAGCCGCATCGCCAGATCATAGATCGAGCTCAATAGGAGCTCGGCGAGTTGCACCGTGCGCTGACCGAGCGGCGCATGGCCGGGGAAGCTGGACGACTTCTTCGGCAGACCGGGCGGCCGATGATCTCTGCTGGTGCCTCACTTGGCACCTCCGCGCGGGCATCCGCGTCGATTCGGGGGATCCATATGAGCATGCTCGGCATTGCTGCGCGCTTCGGCATGGGCGCAGCGACCGTCCTGACGATGTCGCTGCTGCCGGTCGCGCCGGCAGGCGCTGACACCTACTCGGCCGTGATCCAGGGCGTCGTCTTCAGCGACGACAACGGCAACGGTGTCCGCGACAACAGTGAGATGCGCCTGCCGGTCGTGCCGGGCCAAGTCCTGCTGGAGGGCGGCTTCTATGGCGGACAGTTCAGCGTAGGAATTTGGGACGATCCCTACGGCGATCACAACGGTGGGTGGGACGCCGAATTCATCTTCGATGAACTTCCGGCCGGCACATACCAGGTCGAGTTCGAGCCCTACTACGAATGCCAGTTCACGACGCCGAACCCCGTCGAGGTGCGGGTCGAACGCGGACGCACCCACACGTTGAACTTCGGGGTCCGCTGCGCGACCGGTGTCATCGAGGGAGCCGTCTTCGAGGACGACAACAAGGACGGCCTGTTCGGCAACCGTGAGTACGAATTGTCGACGCCCGTCCGCGTCTTCCGGGATGGCGTGCAGGTCGCCAGCCGACGTGGCCGGTTCCTCGTCGAGGAACTGATGCCGGGCACCTACACCGTGCGCGCCGATGTGCCTGCGGGGTACGTGGCGACGACGACGACCTCGCGAACCGTGACGATCCGTACCGGCGACCGCATCGAGCGTCTGCGTTTCGGCTTCCAGAGAACGCCGAGCGTGTCCGTCGCCGCGTCGCCGACCAAACTCGTTCACGGCAACTCGACGACCGTTACCGGACGCATCCTCCGCGGCTCGACGGCGCTCAGCGGCAAAGCCGTCCGTCTGCAGGTGCGGCACACGACACAGGACCCCTGGCGTGACGTGGCGCAGGTGACGTCCGACCGCGATGGGCGCTTCTCCTTCGCCGTCAAGCCGTCCCGCAACCTCCAGTACCGCTGGAGCTTCGTCGGTGACACGACCACTGTGCCGGGCAGTAGTTCGCTCGTGTCGGTCACCGTCGAACAGCGAGTGACGGCCACGCTCAGCACGACGTCCATGTCGGTCGGCCGAACCGCCACGCTCGACGGCAAGGTCTCGCCCGCTCACGCGGGCCAGCCGGTGGTACTGCAGCAGAACGTCAATGGCATCTGGCGCAAGGTCGCGGAGACGAAGCTGAGCTCCACCAGCACCTATCGGTTCCGACTCTCGCCAACACGCGCCGGTACCTACACCTACCGCGTGGTTCGGCCCGCCGACGCCGACCATGCCCTGGGCACCAGCCCGACCCGCAAGCTCACTGTCCGCTGATTCTCACGAGGTGTTCTGATGAAGCCGCGCTTGCTGGCGTTCGTACTCCTGGGTGTCGCCACCGCGACCCTCGCCGTCTCTGTTGCGGGGCTGAGCGTCAGCCGCTCCCAGGCTCGTGTAGAGCTTTCCAACGTCAGCCAGGAGCTTCACGACCGACAAGGCGAGGCAGAGGCCTTGGCGACCCGGGTGGAAGCGCTGACGGAAGAGGCGTCCCAACTCAAGGCTGCGTCGTCGACGGAGGTCGCGCAGCTTCGCGACGACGTCGAGCGCCTGGAGGCCGAAGCCGAGGAACTGCGCGGCCTGCTCGTCGCGGCAGAGGCCGAGGTCGACAGCGCGCGGGCCGCGCAAGCCGACGCCTCCCCCGCTGCTGCCGAGCCCGCGACTGCCGAGCCCGCGACCAGCGCTTCGGACAGCCAGACGCCGCCCAACGCTTGCGACCAGCTCGGAGGCTGGCACGAGAACGGCTCGGACTGGTGCGCCCAGCTGCTGCGAGACATGGAGCAGTGCGAGCAGGAGAAGGTCGGCGACCCCAACTGGGTCGAGTTCGAGGATGCGTTGTGGGAGAACGTCGTCACGGGTGAGATCTCGACCTGCGATGTCTGACGTCTTGGACAGCGAGAGGCGCAGCGCCGGCCCACGGGTGCTCCGAGAACACCTGCAGGCGACGTTGCGCGATCTCGACCCCGAAACGATCGGCCCGTACCGACTGCTGGGACGGCTCGGGCAGGGCGGCATGGGCGTCGTCTACCTCGGTGTAGCGAACGACCGCCCTGTTGCGGTGAAGCGCATGCATCCGCACCTGGCCCATGACGACGGCTTCCTCGCCAGATTCGCGCGGGAAGCGCGCCTCGCCCAGACGGTCGAGGGCCAGTTCACGGCCGACGTGGTGGCGCTCGACCTGACCGACAACCCGCCGTGGATCGCCTCCGAGTACGTCCCGGGGATCACGCTCGCCCGCCACGTCGCCGAGCATGGTTGCCTGGATGGTGAGGAGCTGGCCGCGTTCGCCCTGGCGGTCGCAGAGGCGCTGTGCGGCATCCATGCCGCCGAGGTCATCCACCGCGACCTCACACCCGGGAACGTGCTGCTGACGGGGGCCGGCCCCCGAGTCGTGGATTTCGGTATCGCCGCCTGTCGCGACGGCACGGCCATCACCACGACCGGGCAAGCGATGGGAACGCCGGGCGCCGTCGCTCCGGAGGTCGTTCGGGGGAATCGCGCGACCGCAGCGGCGGACGTGTTCGCGTGGGGCGCGCTGGTCTGTTTCGCCGCCACGGGCGCGAACCCATACGGAGCTGGTACGCCCGAGCAGTTGCTCTACCGGCTCCTCGAGGGATCACCCGACGTTCCAGAGTTGGACGAGCCACTGCGTGCACTGGTTCGCGCCGCTCTGAGTGACGACCCGGCCCGTCGGCCAACGGCCGGCGGAATCGTCACCGAGCTCAGCGGTGCGAGCGAGGCGGTTTCGGCGACGCCGGTCACCGACCTCGTCACGCACCGATGGACCATTACGCCCGAGCTGACCACGGTCGCCATCGGCGCACTTCCGCGACGCGGCCGGACGGGGCCGGCCGTGGCGACCGTGGCCGCCCTCCTGGCACTCGGTGCCGTTACGGCCTACTCCTTCGATCTCGTGTCGCTGGAGGCGGTACGTGCCGTCGGTCAAGCCGTCGAGCCGGTCGATGGGGAGACGTCGGCGGCCGACGTGCGCGTCGATCGCGTGGCGGGTGTCGACCTCGAGGGCACGGCGCCGTCGCCCTCGTCCGGGTCTGCTCCGTTGCGGCCGGAGCAGGCAGGGACGCCGTCGCAGGCGGATGCCGAGCAGGCAGCCGAGCCGCCGGGGTCGAACGAGCAGCCGTCGACCTCCCCAGGCGAAGGCGTAGCGGAGGGCCGACTGCATGCGGCGTCCGCCAATCTCGCCGCGCTGCTGCCCATGCTGCACGACGAGGTGGACCGCCGGGTCATCGAAGGGCGGGAGCGGGAGACGGCCGTACTTGTGTCCAAGCTCTCCACGCCCGTGTGGGCGGCGACGAGTTCACGGTGACGCTCGCCGTCGAAGACCGAAACGAGTTCGTCGTCGCGGATCGCGTCGAAGTAGATGCCTGCGGCCACCTTGATGAGATCGCACATGACGACGTCGACATCCTCTACGTGTACTGCCAAGGCGGCGCCTCTGCCCGTTATCTCTACGCGATCGAGGTGGACGGTCTCGACCTCCGCGTGCATGGCAACGACGGTGAGCGGCTCGGGTGGTTGGTGCAGCACTGGGAGCGCGACGAGTTGCCGGGACAGGCGGACCGCCTGCATCTTCACGAGCGGATCTGCGAGCCCTCGTGTGCCGAGGGCAGCTCGGTCATCTACACGCTCGAACGTCCGACGGGCTGGAGCTGGAACCTGACCTTGTGCACATACGAGGACGGGACACGGCGAGCTGCACCCACGTTGAACGCCTCGTTCACGACCTACCTCGACGTGTGTTGATGCCGCGGCGACTGAGCCCCGCGTCGAGAGCAGGCCTCACCAGTCGTCGTTGGCTCCACCGTCGTCGGTGAAGTCGTCGACGTCCCCGAAGCCGACGTCCCCACTCGCCCAGCCGTCGAGGTCGGACGCGTGGGTCTGCAGTTCGACGTTCGCGGCCCACATCACCGGCCGGGAGTCGTCGTGCGACGCGTCGCCACCATCGCAGGTGTCGTCCTCGGCATCGGCGCAGTGCCATGCGGCGTCATCATCCGCGCCCGTGGCGGCGTGGTGCTTCGCGTCGGCCTCCAAGTTGCGTCGAGCGCGGTCCTTGCCGATGTAGAAGCCGATGACGGCGCCGTCGACGAACGCCTCCTCTTCGCGCAGCCGCCGGATCGGCAACGACTCCGCCGCCTCGCTCGCGAGCGCGCTCGGCCTGGCGTCGGCGACCGGGATCACTGGCGGTGCAGCCGCTGACGGCGGGGCAGGCGGAGGTGACGGCCGCGGGCGCGGTGGTTGTGGGGCCGGCGACGTCGATGGAGCGCCACCATCGACTCGCGGGCCAACGTCCGCCCGACTGGAACGGCGGTACAGCAAGGCGGCAGTCACCACGACACCAGCCACGAACGCAATTACCAGTTCCAACGCTCGCCCTCGCTTCCTGCCGTGCCTGCCGGAGCGCATCGACACTGCCGCCTCGGCCGCCCGTGTCCGACGTCAGTGAACGACGGAGGTGCGACAGGTCATGCTGCGGCTTCGATCTCAACGGCCTGAAGCAGCTGCTGCCACGCCGCTTCCACGGCTCGGGTGCGCTCGTCCGCCGTGACTCGTAGCCGCTCGGCCGTGCCGCCGATCCGTCGTGCCGCCTCGTCGGCCAGATCGGCGACGCGCGCGGCAGCCCACTCCACCAGCTCGTCGACGTCGGCAACGACCAGCTTCTCGAGCTGCGGCCCGACATCGCTGAGGACGCGCTCGCCGGCCCGTGACACCGTGTCGATGATGCGCGCCTTCGTTCCCACACCGTACTCACGGGCCGCCGTCGCGTAGCCGTCCTGCATTGCCTCGTCGATGACCAGCTCGAGACCCTCGAGCACGTCACTTCGTGTCCGAGTGATCCGGCTCCGGATCTCGCCCGCGACGCGTTCCGCATCGTGGAGGACACCCAAGAGTTCGCTGCGCTGTGTGTCTGCGAGCGCTTCGATGAGCCCCCGCTGGGCCCGAATCTCGGCGGGCAACACCGACACCAGCGTGCGTCCATAATCGGCGACCGCGGCCTGCACGCCGGTGTCATAGGCGGAGACGATCCGCTCGAGCTGGTCTCCGAAGAACTCTGGCCAGATGAGGGCGATGCTGTCGAGCAACGGCCGAGCCACCTCACCCGAGAGCTGTACTCGACCTGCAGTGCTGCTGAGGAAGGTCCCGCCGTCACGGCAGGCGCAGCGCAGGGTGCTCCAGTGGAAGCGGTGAAGGTCGACGGCGATGTGTGTGCGCGCCTGTTTCGCCGCGCGCCGGCTGCCGTCGACGAGCTCATCGAGGAAGCGATCTCGCGCACGACTCAGCTGCAGGCGAAGAGTTCCTTGCAACTGCCTGAGCGCCGCATTCAGTGCCCGCCCCGCGTCATCGGTTGCGATTGCGAGTTGGCCACCGAAGGCGTCGAACTCGCCCAGGGCTTTTCCCGAGTCAGCGGCCGCACGCGCCTCGAGTACCTCGGCCTCGACGGCGCCTAGCTGTGCGGCCAGATGCTGAGCGTGCCGATGCACGTGTCCCTCACCGGCGGTGTGTTGCAGGTAGCGCACCAGTGCTGGGATCGCCGTGTCCTCCGGGGTGGCGAGAACCGGCGGGTGAACGGACCGCATGGCCTTCAACTGGACCAGGCGGTTGTGCGCCGACACCGTGAAGATGGGCAGCTGACCCACGGCCGCCTGCAGCGGCACGGACTCCCGCTCCGAGGCGCGCTCGAGGTCCGCGACGAGCTCGCGGACTTGGGCGCGGACGGTGTCGACGCAGCGGGCGTTGCGGGCGCGGGCGATGTCCACCGGCGAAATGTTCTCGGCCAGCTCCAAATCGTCAGCGTCCACGGAGAGATCGATGTTGTCGGCATGCGTGCCGACGAACACCAATCCGCCCTCCCGGCCCTGCATCACCAGTCGGCGAAAGAGGTCGCCCTCCTTGAGCGCGTCGGTCAGGTCCCCCGTGAGTGCGCGCCGCATGTCGAAGACGACCCAGACGTACTCGCTGTGCTCGAGGTAATCGCGCGTAATGGCCTCGCGAGCCGCGTTCGGGTCGTTGAGGCCTGGAAGGTCCACGAGGCGCCCTCCGCCGGCCAGTGCTTCGAATGGACCGGCAATCCGCACTAACTTGACCAGCGGCCACAGGTCACCATCGGACGTGACGTAGCGGCGCAGTTCGCGTCGTAGGGCGTCTCCGCTACTCGCAGAGACCGTTCGCCGCCCATCGCTCAAGGCCTCGGTCACCGCTGGCGGTTCGAGCAGATCGGTGAGGGAGAGCGAGGTCGAGAAGCTGGCGACCGCGTCTTGCCCGAAAAGGCTCCGCAGCTTGCGCTCCACCTCACCGCCCGGCGGTAGGGCGCCGTCCGCGCCTTCTTCACGCCCGGTGTGCAGCTCATCCCGATAGCGCTCGAGTTCGGCCTCCCAGGATCGGCGCGTCACGAACTCGACCGTCGCCGTGTATCGGGGCCCGTGACGAACCTCGATCGCCGCGGAAGTGCATGCGCGGGAGTTGTTGCTCGCCAAGACGCGCTCGCCCAACACCGCATTGATGAGCGTCGACTTGCCGGCTCCTGTGCCGCCGAGCAGGGTGACTCGGACCGAGGGCACGCACTCCGCCGCAGCCGCGACATGATGAAGGCGGTCCGACCAGGAGTCGAGTCTCTCGGCCAGCGGCTGAGGCAGTTCCGCGCCACCCGCGGTGAAGACCCGCTGGCGAAGCATCGCGAGCTCGGACCGGAGGGCCATCGCTCGTGTATGAACGGGCTGCAGTGTCGTTTCGACGATCGGCCTGGTATCGAGCTTCCCGGCTGCCGTCCCCTCCATCGCGGGTATTGTCCTGGGGCGGCCACCCGGCGGCAGTTCCGATGGCGGTGGGGACGGTGGTGGGCCGGAGGCGAGCCCGAACGACTCCAAGATCCGGAAGGCGGTGTCGTTCAACCGTCGGACGTCGCCCCAGTCCAACGGCTGGTTGTGAGCCCACCGGTTACGAACGTCTCGAACCTCATGGAGATAGCTTCGCGTCGACCGGTGCTTCGCCAGCGGCTTCCAGACCTGATCCCAGGTTCCGAGGATGGCACTGATGACGGCCGCCGGGTCGTTGATCGCGGCGGTGCGATCCGGCTTTCCGTGCCGAGCGTTGGCACGTTGCAGCCAGTCGTCCCGCCCCTCGTAGTGCGGGCGCAGGCGACGCTCGGCCAGCGGGGCCAGCTCCGCAGCCAGCGCGATGAGAATCCGGTCGACCGTCTCCCTTGGTGTCTCCGCAACCGCCATGTCGGCCCCCGTCGCCTCGCGTGCAGCAGCGCGAGGCCCTGCACCTGGGGCCTCGCAATCGGTTCAGCTCCCCCATCGGCGCTCGGCGGGCCAGCTTCACGGCTTCTTCACCGGTGTCTCCGGCAGCGCACATCTGTCCAAGCTGAGGCTGGCAGACGATCAGTCGGTGACGGCACCGCCAGTCGCGCTGGGGAGCCGGTCGAGCAACTGGCGCGGGCCGGAGACGGCGGCGCCGAGCGCCTCGACCCGCTCGCGCAGCGCCCGGTCGGCCGTCACCACCTCGATGTCGTTGCCGTCGTCCGCGGTGACGAGTTCGACGATCCGGTCGTCCGCGGCGTCGCGACCTCGGCGTCGCGCGTAGCGGACCTCGAGCTGGTCGTTTCGGCCTTCGGGGAGGCCGGTCACCGGCCCGCCGTCGACGACAAGCACCACCTCGGCGTCCGTGGCGGCCGCGAACGGCTGGAGACGGGCGGCAAGACGACGCACCGCCCCGTCGCGGTCGCGCCACCAGCCGTCGGGGCGGCTGCCGATGACGTTCATGGCGTCGATGTACAGGATTCGCATCGACCACACCGTACGCGCCTAGCGTTCGTCGGCACCGAACCACGGTCAGCCGCCGGCTCGGGCGGAGCGACGACGAACCCAGGGAGGCGCGCGATGAGCGACGACTCGGCGACACAGGTACGCGAGGAACGTGTCACCTACCAGGCAGGTGACACGAAGCTGGTCGGCTACCTCGCGACGCCGGCCACGACCGCGGAGCCCGCGCCGGGCGTGCTGGTGTTCCCGGAGTGGTGGGGCGTGACCGAGTACCCGCGCCAACGTGCCCGGCAGCTGGCCGAGCTCGGCTACGTCGCCTTCGCGGCCGACATGTTCGGCGACGGGGTCACGACCGACGAGGTCGAGGAAGCGGCGCGGCTGTCGGGTGACACGCGGCTGGGGCCGGTGAGCCGGGAGCGGGGACGCGCGGCGTTGGAGGTGCTGACGTCCCAGCCTCAGGTGGACGTGTCACGGGTGGCCGCGATCGGCTTCTGCTTCGGCGGTGACGTCGCCCTGGAGCTGGCGCGTGACGGCGCCGACCTGAGCGCCGTGGTGGCCTTCCACGCCAGCCTCACCTCGATCGAGCCGGCGGGTGCAGGGCGGTTCGAGCCGAGCGTGCTGGTCCTGCACGGCGCCGACGACCCGCTGACGCCGCCGGAGCGCGTGGCCGCCTTCGAGGACGAGATGCGTGCCGCCGGGGCGGACTGGCAGCTGGTGTCCTACAGCGGCGCGGTGCACAGCTTCACCAACCCGGAGGCCGACACCGCCGGTCTGGACGGCGTCGCGTACCACGCGACCGCGGCCCGCCGCGCGTGGGAGCACCACCTCGCCTTCCTCGAGGAGGTCGTGTAGGGCCTGCCACGGCGGCCTCGCGCCCGCTCAGTCGCAGTCGTCGGGTGGCACGCCCTGCACGTCCATGACGCGCAGCGATGCCTCCTCGGAGCCTTGCTCGGGGACCCGCCACACCATCCGTTCGTCGCCGAATGACGACTCCCCCATCGGCGCGACCATCTCCCGCGTGTCGGCGTCGTACAGGCCGGTGCGCGGTCCCGGCTCGAAGCAGGAGCGCACGATGGCGTAATGGCTGCCGCCGGCGTGGCGGACGTGGATGCTCGTGTAGCGCAAATCGGGCAGGCGCTCGATCACCCCGTGCGCCGCGAGCTCCTCGACACGCGCCGCGACCTTGTCGAAGGCGATCCCGTCGTGGGTCTGCCGCAACAGTTCGTGGTCGACTTCGCCGGTGGCCAGCAGCTGTGCCTCCGTGGCAAGTGCCGCGGCGACCAGTTCGAGGTACTCGAGCTGTTCGTGCGCCGGGAGTCCGCCGTCGTCGGCCGGCTCGAGCGGTGGCAGCGGCTCGAACAACGGGTCGTCGTCGCGGATCGGGGGCACGTGGTCGAACGACGGTTCGTGGCGCTTCGGAAGTTGGTGGGGCGCGGTAGCTGGGTGAGCGGCCGCTGAGGGTGCTGGGACGAGCACAGGGACCCCGCGAGGATGGGGGTGTCTGAAGCCACCCAGCCTGGGGATCCCTGTGCTCGTCGAGCCTACGTTGCTGTGCCGTGCTCTGGTCGGACTCGCCGACATCGATGTCGTCGGCGTGATCGGCTGGACTGTTCCGATGCAGGTCCACATCGCCTCCACACTCGAGCGCCCGGACTGCTCGAGTTGCGGATCGGCGGCGAGGATCAAGCAGACGATGCGGCGTCGGCTGGTCGATCTGCCCTCGTTTGGCCGCCCGGTCGTGACGGTGTGGCGCCAGGTCCGCTGGCACTGCCCGGCTCCGGTGTGTTCAGCGGGGTCGTGGATGCAGACCGATGATCGGATCGTGATCGGCAACCGTGGCATCACCGACCGCGCCGCCCGTTGGGCGTGCGAGCAGGTCGGCCGTCACGGCCGCTCGGTCACCGAGGTCGCCGCCGATCTCGGCTGCGACTGGCACACCGTCAACCGGGCCGCGATCGCCTACGGGCTCGCCTTGGTCGACGATCCCGACCGCATCGGACCGGTCACCACGCTCGGGCTGGATGAGACCGCGTTCGTCCGGCTCGGCAAGTTCCGTCACCGGCTGTGGTCCACCCAGCTCGTCGGTGACGGCCAGCTCCTCGACGTCGTGCAGGGGCGTGACGCCGCCCCGGCGTGCGCTTGGCTCGCTGCCCGGCCCGAGACGTGGAAGGCCGGGATCGAGTGGGTCACGCTCGACCTGTCCGGTTCCTACCGGGCGGTCGCGGACACGATGCTGCCCGACGCGGCCCAGGTCGCCGATCCGTTCCACGTCGTGCGGGTTGCGAACGAGCGGCTCGACGAGGTCCGCCGCCGCGTGCAGAACGAGACGCTCGGCCACCGCGGCCGCAAGACCGATCCGCTGTACCGCACCCGCCGGCTGCTGGTCATGGCCGACGAGCGGCTCGACGACAACGCGCGTGAGCGGCGTCGTGGGCTGCTTGCCGCGGGCGATCCCAAGGGGCAGGTCGCCGACGCCTGGACCGCCAAGGAGGCCGTCCGCGAGATCTACCGCATCGGCGATCCCGACCTGGCTCTCCAGTGGGTCACGGAGCTGGCCGACACGCTCGACGACCGCTTCTACAGCCCCGAGATCCGCCGGCTCGGACGCACCCTTCGCCGTTGGGGTCCACAGATTGCAGCCTGGCACGCCTCACGCGCCTCGAACGGCCCCGTGGAGGCCGTCAACAACCTCGCCAAGCGCATCAAGCGGGTCGCATTCGGCATCACGAACTGGACCCACTGGCGCGTCCGAGTGCTGCTCTACGCCGGCCGTCCAGACTGGACGAAGCTCGCGACCATCACCCCGGCCGCCCCGTGAACTTCCGAAGAGCCCGGTTCGTCCGCCGCTGTCGGCGGTGCGTCGAGCTCGGGTTGCGCGCCTTGCTCTCCTGGCTGTGCGGTCGGTGGCGCCGGCTCGGCAACCGGTCCCGCCGCGGCGACCTCGTCACGGTCGCCGCTGTCACTGCTGCCGACGGCGCCGCCGCTGTTGCTGCAGCCGACCAGCAGCGCGGCGAGCGCGAACGCACCGGTGAGCTGTCGGCTCACAAGGGGCATGCGGGCACCCAGCCGTCAGGCGTGTCGGCATGTACGGCAGGCCGCTCGAATACCCGGTCCCAGCCGCCCAGCGGTCGGTGTCGCGCCGCGAGGTCCCGTGCGTGGCGCTGCAGGCGGTGACGCGCGGCCTCGGCGGCACGGC
This sequence comes from Egicoccus sp. AB-alg2, assembly GCF_041821065.1. Taxonomy (NCBI): domain Bacteria; kingdom Bacillati; phylum Actinomycetota; class Nitriliruptoria; order Egicoccales; family Egicoccaceae; genus Egicoccus; species Egicoccus sp. AB-alg2. Next base: position 237,393 of record NZ_JBGUAX010000005.1, read on the forward strand.
CGGAGGCGGCTTCCAGCGCCGCCGACAACGGCTGGTCGCGGGTCAACGCATCGACGTCGTGGGCGTGCACGGTGTGGCCCCATCGCCAGGCCGTGTAGACGACGTGGAGCGCGTCCTCGTCGAGGCGATGCCGTGCGGCGTCGTCCAGCACGCTCGCCACCGGTGACATCTCCACGTCGAGGTCCGAGGCGACACCAAGACCGCCGACCGGCAACTGCCGGACCCGCAGCTCCGAGCCCGCTCCACGCCGCAGGGCCGACGTCAAGATCCAGGTCACGGCGACCGTCGGCCGGCCGGGCTCGTGCAAGTCGGAGACTCGGCCGGGGAGCGCGACGACGAGGCCGTCGGGGGCGCGCTCGCCCGCGATCACGGCCAGCTCGGTCAGAGGATCGATGTCGTCGCCGGGCCGCTCGTGCCGGCTTCGGACGATCAGGTCGGCCGCGCCGTTGGTGAAGCAGGCGAGCAGCGCTGCCGGCCGCTCGTCCCCGTCGAGCGGTCCCAGGAGGTCGGCGAGCCACGTCTCGTGGTCGTGCCAGTCGAGAGGCGTCGTCAACGTCGGCCCTCCCGTGCGATGGTCGACGGCGACGCGTCCGACCGCGACGCGTTCGAGCGCGAGGCGGCTGACCGCGGGGCGTCCGACCGCGAGGCTGCCGACCGCGCGACCGGGCCCGTGGTAACGGTTCGGCGGCGGGCGAGATCACGGGCACGCCGGCGGTCCGCGGGTCTGACCTGTCGCTCGAGGTTCCTGGGGACTCGGGTGAAGCCATAGCGGTCCTGCCAGCCGGGTGCCACCTCGACGACCACGCCCCAGCGCGAGAGCGCGTAGACGGTGCCCAGCCGCGCCGGGTCGTCCTCGCGCATCGCCGCGTCCTGGGCAAGGGCGTGGCGCAGGCTCGGGCTCCAGACGCCGTCGTCGAGACGCTCGGGGTCGCTCCAGCGGACCTCGCCGTCGACGACCTGCTGGTCGAGCAGGTATGCCTCGACCACCGGCTGGACGCCCTTGCGTTGCGCCACCTCGACGGTGATGCCATAGGTGGCAAGCGCGGCTTGGAGGTCCGAGTCCTGCACCTGGGGGTCGGTACATCGCGCGCTGCTGAACAGCAGGACCTGGCGGATCCCGAGCAGCGCCACCGGCCCGATCAGCAGCGAGTTCATCTCGTGCTGGCGGGCGTGCAGCACGCCGAAGCCGACCTGGACGCGGATCGTCGGCTGGCCGTCCTCGAAGCCGTACAGGGTCGGCCGCACCTGCAGGCCGCGGCGCACCGCGATGGCTGCTTCCTCGCCGGCGCTGCCGATCGGATCTTCCCACCGTGGCGGGCTGCTCATGTCACCCTCTCGTGCTTGGTCACCGAGGCAGCCTGCCGCAGTTCGGTGAGACTGCGGATCTGGGATGCTGCGAGCCTGTGGATGGGAGACGACATGAGGTACGCGACCGCGGTGGGGCACCTCCGGATGGTCGCCGAGGCGTGTGCGGAGGCGGCCACCCTTCCGCCGTTGGGCGACTTGCCGCAGCCGTACGTGCTGGGCGCCTACGCGTTCGGTGACATCCTCGACGTCCCGGACGAGTCGGAGGGCACGGATGTCGCCTTCGTCGTCGACGCGAGCGTCGACGAGCTGCCGTGGGGTGTGGAGCCGCCGGCACTGCGGTGGTTCGTCGAGCGTGCCCGGATCGACCGCCACCCGATCCGGTGGTTCGCGCGACCTCGCGACCTGCCCGTCGGCGACCACCGCATCGTGCGCCCCGTCCGCCTGTGGGACGCCGAGCACGGCATCGACGAGCAAGCGTTCGAAGCCCTCCGCGGACGCCGTCCCGAGGACGTCCGGACGCCCGCACCACCGGACGCCGAGGTGCAGGCGGCGCTCGAACGCCACCTCGACCTGACCAGGAAGGCGTTGGACGAGGTCATCGACCGGTTCTGGGACCGCGACTGGCGCCGGGAGAACTCCGGCGGCGGCCGCTACCCCGAGCACACGCTGTGGGAGCTGGCGTGGGGCGTCCGGGACCTCGAACGCGCGCTGCACGGCAACTGAGCGACGCCGCGGCCGGGTTTCGCCGAGAGGTCAGCCCGCGTGCTCGGGCGTGTGGCAGACCGCCTCGACGTTGTTGCCGTCCGGGTCGCGGACGAACGCGCCGTAGTAGCCAGGGTGGTACTCGGGCCAGACACGCGGTTCGTGCAGCACCTCGGCACCGAACGCCGTGGCCGCGGCGAAGAAGGCGTCGACCGCCGCCCGGTCCGCCGCCACGAACGCGAGGTGGGACTCCCGGAACCCGGAACCGGTCTGGTGCGGGCCGATCCAGAACGTCGGCTGGGGCGGCACTCCGTAGCCGATGACCGGGCCGAACTCGAGGAGACGGCGGCCACCCAGCGGGGCCAGGACGGCGTCGTAGAACGCCGCGCTCACGGCAGCGTCCTCGCACTGGATCGAGACGTGGTCGAGCATGACGATCCTCCGGTCGGCGCTTCGGGCCCTCGCGATGATGGCGGGGCAAGAACGCGAGGACCGTACGCCGTCGCCCCGGATCGAGGCAGGGATTCACAGCAACCCGATCCCGCCGGAAGCGGACCCTGGAGCGCTACGTTCTACTACGACTGCGCTACGCGGGGAGGGCCGCGCATGCCGTCCAGCACGTCGTTCCGTCTCAGTGAGCAGGCGAAGGCGCGCCTGCAGCGTCTCGCCGACGAGGATGGCATCAGCGCCACCGCCCTGCTCGAGCGGCTGATCCTCGAAGGGATCGAAACCCTCGACCACCCCGGGATCGTCTACCGCGGCCCGACGTCCGATCGCCGGCCTGCCGTCGCCGGCGGCCCCGACGTCTGGGAGATCGTGGCTCGCCGGCGTGAGCTGCCGGGCGCCGAGGAGGAGCGCATCGAGACGCTCGCCGAGGAGAGCGGCGTCCAGCCGCGACAGATCCGCCTCGCACTCGAGTTCGCGGTCCGCCATCCCGAAGACGTCGATCGACGGATCGCCCGCCGCGAAGAGGCCATTCGCGAGAGCCAGCAGGCTGCCGAGCAGCGCCGGACCTACCTGGCGTGAGGTTCCTCGTCGACGAGATGTTCCCGCCCGCGACCGCGCAGGTTCTGCGGCGAGACAGCGACCAGGAGGCAGAGCACGTCACCGAGGTCGGGTTGGCCGGCGCCGACGACGCTGACGTCGCGTCGTTCAGTCGGGCTCACGGCGCCGCGGTCGTCACCGACAACGTGGCCGACTTCGCGCGCATGGACGACCTCGTCGTCGTCTTCGTCCTGAAGCGACGGCTGCCCGCCGGGAACGCGCAAGCCGCCGCGATCGCGTCGCTGCTGCGCCGCTGGGCCGCCGACCACCCGCGCCCATACGTCGGTTACCACTGGCCGACCTGAGTCACCGGCGGGTCGCCGCTCCAGTCACTCACCCAGTTCGAGGCCCGCGACCTTCGCCGCCGCGAGGACGTCGTCGAGGAACGGCGCGATCGGGCCGCCCGGCTGGTCGAAGATGACGGCCCGGTCGAGGCCGGCCTCGGCATGGCGGTGCAACGCGCCTGCCACGTCGTCGCGGTCGCCGGCTGCGACGAAGACGTCGAGGTGGTCCTCGGTGACGAGGTCGGCGCGTGGCGCACCGGCCCGCAGCCCGTCCGTGAACGCCCGGGCCAGCTGCGGGTCGAGACCGGCGACCCGCGTGATGGCGTGGTCGCCGTGGACGCCCAGGAACGACGCGACGAACGACCGGATCGCCTCGCGAGCCACCCGGCGGTCGTCGTCGCAGCGCACCGCGACGTAGCTGCTGATGCCCTGATCCAGCTCGCTCCCCAGCCGCTGGCGCGCCCACGCCACGTAGGCCGGCGCGGACAACACCGACAGTAGCACGCCGTCCGAGACGTGACGCGCGAGATCGAGAGCGCGGGGACCCTTCACGCCGAGGACGATGGGCACGTCACCGGCCGTGAACGACAGGCGAGCGTCGACCGTCCCCGCCAGCCCCCGCTGCCGGATGGGGTCGCCACGCAGGCCCGCCCGGACCAGCTCGACGGCTTCTCCCAGGCGCCGGAGCGGCTGCTCGAAGGGAATCCCGAGCTGCTCCTGCATCCAGCGGGCGTTCGAGGCACCCAGACCCAGGACCACGCGCCCCGGTGCGAGCTCCTGCAGCGCGGCCGTCTCCATGGCCGTCAGCACCGGATGACGCGTCCACGGATTCACCACGCCGATGCCCAGCCGGACGCGTGACGTGGCGGCCAGGATCGCGCCGGCGAGCGCGAAGGCCCCGCGCTCGAAGTAGTCCTCGGTGATCCACACCTCGTCGATGCCGGCGGCCTCCATCCGCCGTGCGACCTCCAGCGCATCGGCCGCCGTGCGCTTCCCGGAGATGGCAAACCCCAGCCGCATCAGGGCGCGACTTCCGCCGAGAACCGGCTGACCGGCGTCCTGTCCTCGCTGACCTCGAGGTACCGCGCGAGCTGATCCAGGTCGGGATCGATCACCGGCACGTCCGGCAGCCGCTGCGCGGTCGTGGCGATGTCCTTGAGGCCGGTCGAGGTGGCGAGGCACACGACCCGGCTGTCACCGTCCAGCTCCCCCCGCGCGACCAGCTGCTCCACGGCCAGCAGCGTCGTGGCCGACGAAGCCTCGAGGTACAGGCCGGTCCGGCGGGCGATGCGTAGCTGGGCGTCGATCGTCGCCTGGTCGTCGAACGGTCCGGCGGCCGCGCCGTCGCTGGCGCGCAGTGCCGCGACCCCCTGGTGTGTGGCCGTCGGCGTGGCGATCGAGAACGACACGCTGGCACCGGCGGCCACCCGGGGCAGCACCCGCGTCTCTGCGTCCATGGCAGCGGCGTACGCACCGAAGGGATCAACGGCGATCAGCCGCGGCTGGCGGCTCGTGACGCCCAACTCCGCCAGATCGGCGAAACCGCGCTGGACGCCGGCCAGCCCGTCGGCATAGGCGCTGGGCACCACGACCGCGTCGGGAACGTCCCCCAGCTGCTCGTGGAGCTCGAAGGCGATGGTCTTGTAGCCGTCGATGCCGAAGGGGTTGGAGCCCAGCGGCGGATCGAGGAACCCGGACACCGGCACCCAGCCCCACGCGTCGACCGCCTGGCGCAGCAACTGCCAGCGCTCCGGGCCGGTCCGCAGCGCCACGACCTCGGCGCCGTAGGACTGCATCAGCACCTTCATCGTCAGCGGAACCGATTCGAGCGTGAGCACGACACACCGCAGCCCGGCGGCCGCGGCGTACGCGGCCGTGGCGGCGCCGTGGTTGCCGGTGGTGGCCAACGCGACGGTCTTCGCGCCGCGGGCCCGGGCGTCGGTGATGGCCATGGCCGCGAGGCGGTCCTTGTACGACCAGGTCGGGTTGCGGGTCTCGTCCTTGAACCACAACGCTCCGACGCCGAGGCTCGCACCCAGATCCGGTGTCGGCACCAGCGGCGTGTTGCCCTCGGCCAGGCTGACCGGGGTGACGTCCGCGGCCAGCGGCAGCCGCTGGCGGTACCGGAAGATGCCGGGCTGGGTGGGGTCGGGCGCGGCCGCGTCAGTCGTCCCGGCGCCGTAGGTCGGCAGGACGTTGGCGTGCACGCCGTCGCGAGCACACGCCGGGCAGCCCGTCCAGGGTGCGACGGCGTCGACCTGCGTGCCGCAGCGCACGCAGGCGAGCCGGCCGGTGTAGTCGCTCACGCCGACACCACCCGCAGGGAGCGGTCGGAACTGGTGAGCATCCGGCAACCTCCGTCGGTGACGACCAACGCGTCCTCGACCATCATCCCGCCCCAGCCCAGTTCGTAGTAGGGCGTCTCGAAGCAGAAGGTCATGCCCGGCTCGAGGGGAGTGTCGAACGACGGTGCGATGATCGGCGGCTCGTAGACCTCGCTGCCGATGCCATGGCCGCAGTGCTGCCGGCGGTAGGGGCGCAGGCCGTGTGCCTCGACCGTCTCCACCGCCAGGTCGAACAGCTCCCGGGCCGTCACGCCAGGCCGGACGCGTTCGAGCTGAGCTTGCTCGCCGGCGCAGATGGCGTCGTAGCGCTGCTGCTGCAGCGCCGTCGGCTCCCCCACGACGGCCGTGCGTCCGATGTCGGACCAGTAGCCCTCCAGCACGCAGCCGACGTCGAAGCGCAGCAGGTCTCCTGGCTCGAGCGGCCGGTCGCTGGGCGCCGCGTCGGCGAGCGCGCTGCGCGGGCCGCTGGTGACCACGACGAACCTCGGCGCGCCACCGCCGGCGACCATCGCCTGGGCGACCTCGGCGGCGAGCTCGCGTTCGGTGATGCCGCGGCCGGCCTTGAGGATGGCACGGTCGATGCCCTCCTCGGCCAGTCGCGCCGCGCGCCGCAGCAGCTCGACCTCACCCGGCAGCTTCGTCGCCCGCAGCTGCTTGGCCCAGCCGGCGGCGTCCTGGACGCCGATCCCCTCCGGGAGCGCGGCCGACATCGCCGGCCAGGCGGCCCCGAGTCCCTCGACGTCCACGCCGAGGGTGCGGCAGCCTCGCGCTCGCGTCGTGACGGCCACCTGTGTCGCCTCGGCCAGACTGGCGTGCAGGTCGGCGGTCGGAGCCGGCACGGTGTCGGCGTCCGCCGTCTCGAAGTAGAACCTGCCGAACGGCACGATCGCGTCGAGGTCGACCCCGGCGTCAACCGCGGGCGCGGCATCGGCGACGGGACAGATCAGGGTGACGGCGTCCGGGGTCACCAGCACGGCCATCTGGTGCTGCCGGAACAACTCTCCGGCCACACTGCGGTACCCCGTCGCGTACGCGACGTTGGCCGGTGAGCCGGCGAGGTAGGCGTCGAAGGGCGCTTCGGCCAGCGCCGCGCGCAAGCGGTCGAGTTGCTGCGCGACGAGCGCCGTGCGGTTGTCGGCCGGCGCGCCACCAGGGGAAACGGACACGGGAACCTCCAGAACTCGTGGCAGGTCACAGCGACACCGCGGTTACAGGAAGCGCTCCATCACGTCGCTTCGGAACGTCTCCATGGCCTTGAGCGTCTCGCCGACCGTGTCGCAGGCGAACAGCAGTCCGGCGAAGGTCTGCACGCCCGCGTCGAGGTACTCCTGGATCCGGTCGGCGACCTGGTCGGGCGTGCCGACGAGGTTGCGCGCCAGCAGGTCGCCGTCCTGCTGGTCCTTGAGGGTCGAGGCCGACAACGACTCCATGTGCTTGTAGACCTGCGACGACCGGAACCGTGACTCGGCCTCCTCCTGCGTGGCCGCGACCGACACGCCGAGTTGGAGGGCGACCTCGAAGTGCTCGGGCAGCTCCCGCCCGACGCTCGCCGCCGATTCCCGGATCGACGCGAGCCCGGCCGCCATCTCTGCGGGTGTGAGGCAGGCGGGCAGCCACCCGTCGACCAGCCGTCCGGCCCGGTCCTTCGAGCCGGCGCTGTTGCCGCCGGACAGCAGCGGCAACGGCTGCTGCAGTGGCTTCGGGTAGCTCTCTACATCGGCGAACCGGATGAACTCGCCCTCGAAGCTGGCCCGGCGCTCGTCGAACAGCAGCTGCAGCGAACGCAGGGCCTCCTCGGCGTAGCGCCCGCGGTGCAGCTGCACGTCCGGGTGCAGCGCCTCGTACTCCTCGCGGTAGGCACCGATCCCGACGCCCACGACCAGGCGGCCGCCGCTGAGCTGGTCGATGGTCGCGAGTTGCTTGGCGGCCACGACCGGGTGACGGAACGGCAGGACCAGGATGCAGGTGGCCAGCCGAATCCGCTGCGTCTTCGCGGCGACATAGGCGAGGTAGCCGAGCGGGTCGAAGAACCGTGGCGGGTCGGCGAACTCCTCGCGCACGTAGGCCTGGGTCGAGAGGTGGTCGTTGCCCCACACGGAGTCGAAGCCCAGCTCCTCGGCCGCGACCGAGAGCTCGACCGCCTCCTGCACGTCGGCGTAGGGGACGGGATACATCATCCCCTCGGTGCCGGTGGGGACGCCCAGCCCGAAGCGGGGGGTCACGCCTCCACCGCCGCGTCGGGCTTGCGCTGCGTCGCCGGGCGCGTGACGAGGGACAGGACCGCGTAGACCACGCCGGCGATCACCAGAGCGGCGACCGGCTCGACGGGCAGGTCGACGAAGTAGGCGAACACGGACGTCCCGATCCAGGCCACGATCGCCTCCCAGCGCAGCGGCGGCACGTCGAGGGTGGCCGCCGGACGGCGGATGTGTCCGAGCACCCAGAAGTGCGTGATCACCACACCGGCGAACGGCGGCGTGACGATGCCGATGATCTGCAGGAACGACAGGAAATTGGACGCGAAGCCGAGGAATGCGACGCCCACGGCGATCGCGGTCGACAGCACCACCCACACCGGCTTGGCGACGGTCTTGCCCAGCAGCTCGCTCGCGTGGGTGAAGGCCAGGGAGGCCGAGTACAGGTTGTTGTCGGTCGTGGTCCACAGCGCCAGGACCAGGACCACGACGGCCGGCAGCAGCAGGCCGAGCGCGCTCATGGCCGCGACGAAGTCCGGCGTCCCGGCCTCGTTCGAGCTGATCATGGCGACGAACTCGAAGAAGCCCGCCCCCAGCACGTACCCGCAGAAGGTGGCCAGGACGACGTCTCGCCCACGCTTGGCGTAGCGCGCGATGTCGCTGGTCAGTGCGGCACCCGTGATCCAGGTTGCGAAGACGGCGGTCATGCCGACACCGAAGCTGATCGGGGTCTCCGGGACGGCGTTGATCGCCGTACCGAACCCACCTTCGGAGCGCGCGAGCGTGACCAGACCCATGATCGAGAGCAGCACCAGTGCCGGCGCGGCGAAGCGGCTGATCCAGGACAGCCCCGTGAACCCGAACATTGCCGTCGACAGGACGGCCACGGCGAACAGCAGCACGACCGCCGTCCACGGGATCCCCGGCACGAGAGCGGTGAAGGCGTTGCCGAAGGCATCCAGCAGTACGCCGATGAAGCCCATCGCCAGGATGCCCAGCACGAGCGACACGACGATCGAGCCCACACGTCCGAAGACGCTGCGGGCGATCAGGTAGGAGGTCATGCCGGTGCGGTAGCCGATGAGGCCGATGAGGCTGGCGACGACGACCAGCAGGCCGTTGCCCAGCAGGATGGCGGCGACGCCTTCGCCGAACCGCAGGCCACCGCCGAGGGTGCCCCCGACGAGGAACCCGGAAACGCTGATCGCCCACCCGAAGGCGACGGCGACCAGTTGGAAGGTCGACCGACGCTGGCTGATGGGGACCGCCTCCAGCGCGTGGTCGTGCAGGAAGGCTTCGGTCGCATCACCGTCGCCTTGTGTTCCTCTCACAATCTCCGTGTCCTCGCTCACCTTTCTTGCCCTCTCTCCGCGCCGTTGCTCCCAGCACGGTCGCCCGTCTCCCGACGGAACGATCATGCCGACGAGGCTGGCGCGCGGCTAGCGTTGGATCGCCCGAACTTGGAGGCGTCGACATTGTGACTCTCCCACAAGTGGCTGCATCGCTGTCGGGTGCGGTCGGCGAGCTCTCCCGACGCGTCGTCGAGCTGGTCTGGGAGCGCATCCCGGGCTACCAGCCGCCACGCATGCGCACCGAAGAGCTGGCCGAGGCCGTGACACCCAACCTCGAGTCCGTGATCGCACGGCTGGCCGACGAGGCGCCCGATCCCGCCGATCGTGAGCGGGCCCGCCGCATCGGCGTCAGCCGCGCCTTGCAGGGCGTGCCGCTGGACGCGGTCGTGCTGTCCTACCGATGTGCGGAGCGCGTGATCACCGACGCGTTCGTAGACGCGGGCAAGGACCTGACCGGCGACGAGCTCCGCGACGGGCTGCGCCGCATCGCCGACGCGTTCGACGACCTGGCGACCACCTCGATCGAGGCCTACCGGGTCACCACCGAGGAGGTGACCGCGCACTACGACCGGCTCGCCGGCGACCTGGTGACCGGGCTGACGGCCGGGACGCTCCGTACGCAGCAGGTCCAGGAGCTGGCCGCGAGTCTCGACTGGGAGGAGTCGCACACGGATGTCCGCGGCCTGGCGCTCGCCACCGGGGAGGGTGAGGTCACCGACGTCGTGGCGCTGCAGCGCGAGGTGCTGGCCGTGCTCGGCCGCGGCCGGGAGGGCCGGATCGTCGCCGGCTCGGTGGACGGCTGCGACGTCCTACTCGTGCCCGGTGAGCTGGGCGGCCGCGTGATGCAGGAGCTCGCCCGGACGCTCGAGCACTACGGCGCACTAGCACCCCACCTCACGGTGGGCGGGGCCGTCGCGAGTCTGAGCGAGGCGGGAACGTCCTGCCGTCAGGCGCTGTCGGCGATGCGAGCCGTGCGGCGGTCCAGATTGCCGGCACGCGTCGTGACGTACGAGGCCATGCTGATCGACGTGTTGGCCGGTGCCGACCGGGAAGCGGCCGCCGCCCTTGTGGAGCGCTACCTGCGCCCGCTGAAGGGCCGCCCACAACTTCGCGAGACCCTCGAGCAGTTCGCCCGGTGCGACCTCTCCATCAGCCGCACGGCCGAGGCGCTGATCGTGCATCCCAACACGGTCTTGTACCGGCTGGGCCGTATCCGCGACCTCACGGGCGTCGACCCGCGGTCGGCGATGAACCTGTTCGCCTTCATCGCGGCGCTGCGGGCCGAACCGGCCCTCGAGGACGCGTGATCACGCCGGCCCTGCTGGCGGCCTGATCGGCACCCCGGCCCGCCGGGCCGCGCCACCGCTTGCTCAGCCGTCGTCCGTCTCGGCCAGCAAACGCGTCATGCTTCGCACGTACTGGTGAAGGTCGGGCAGGCGTGCCAGGTTCTCGACGACGAGGCGGTCGTCGACGTCGGCGTAGTCGTGCACCAACACGTTGCGGAACCCGACCGCGCGGGCCATCGAGGTGGCGAGGACGTCATCGATGACGCCGGCGCCGGCCAGGAGACGGAACACGTCGGCGTTGGACGCCGGCACGCCAAGCCCATCGGCGGCCGCCACATGCTGCGCCGCGTCGATACCGGCCTCGATCGCGGTCTGGAACGTGTACTCGAGGTGGCCGAGCCGCACGTCGTCGGTCAGCAGGTCGTCCGCGTCCTGCTGCGCGTACTCCTCGAGCACACGCAGCCGCGCCGTCACCCGTCCGAGGACGGCGAGCTGTCGGTCGGCGTCAACATGGGCACGCACGAAGTCGTCACGGTAACGCTGGCGCCTAAAGGCCTCGTCGAGGTGCCGCTTGCGCGTGTCTGCCTGCCACCGGACGCGCGCGGCCGGATCGTCGTCGAGGATAACCAGACCGGTCAGCGCGATCCGGCCTGCCAAGCCCTCGGGTGTGCGTCGCAGATCGACCAGATCGACGTCGTCCGGAAGCTCGCCGCGCAGCGCCCAGTCATCGATGGCTTCGTCGGCCCACACGACCAGGTCGAGGTCCGAATCCTCCCCCGCCGTGCCCTCGGCGCGGCTCCCGAACACGAAGGCGAAGCGCATGCCGTGGCGCCGCAGGACTGCCTGCAGTCGGTCGGGCTCGACCGGAAGCTCCATCGCCGCCAGGGTACTGCCGGGCGGCGTCGGTTCCGCCGAGCCGCTCCGACTCCTCGTGTCCGGGCCGGGGCCGGACTCGCGGCCGCAGATCACGCGGCTGCGTCGAGGGTGGTCGTGTCGTCCGTCGACGGACCACACCGGCTCGCGCGACCACGCCTCGGGGCGACGGCCGCGGCGCACGCGTGTGTGAGCAGCCGGCAGGAGAACCGGCCGACGGCGGGGAATCACCTGCCGGAAACTGCTGCCGGACCGGGAGATCCGCCGTGCGCCACCGTCGGCCCACGCTCGCCCTCGCCGCGCTGACCGCGGGGCTGACGGCGTTGGTGCCGCTCGGGGACACGACGGCGCAGGCTGTCGAGGACCCGTTCGCCCCGGGCACCCGTGCCGCCGCCGAGGCCGCCGCCGGCCGGGCGTGGTCGCCGCCCGCGGCGCACCAACCGCCTGGCGTGCCCACCGACCGCTACGCGCTGGCGGGCGGCTGCTACGCGCTGCAGTCAGTCGCGACCGGCGGCTGGGTCGTGCGCGACGACGACGGTTACGCGGCCACGGCCCGTCGGCACCGCGACGCCGAGCGGTTCCACCTGCAGGCGACCGACCTCGGCCGCTACCTGCTGTACGGCAGCGACACCCACCTCGTGGCCATCGCCGACGGGCTGGTCGGCGAGCTGGCCTCGGACCTGCCGGACACGCCCGTCGGCGGCCAGCTCGGTGGCCTGTCGCTGGGCATCACCGACGAGGTGGCGCGCGAGCTCGCGTCCGGGCCGCTCAGCACGCTGACGGGCCGCGGACGGGCGGTCGTCGCCGCGGCCTCGGCCGACGTGCTCGCCGACTGGGAGCTGCAGGCGTCCGGCCGCCCGGGCCGCTTCCACCTCGCGTCGGTGCCGCTGCCGGACCTGCACCTCGTGGTCGCCAACGATGGTCGTGTCGGGCTGGCCGAGGCCGCCGCGGCGGACGGCGCGGACACGGTCGCGTTCCGGCGGGTGGACGGCTGCGCGGGCTGGCCGGAGGTGGAGCTCGGCGTCGAGGGTCCGTACGTGCACGCGCCGACCCCGACCGGCGCCACACGCGGCCATCTCGACGCGCACCTGCACGGCATGGCGTTTGAGTTCCTGGGCGGCCGGGCCCGCTGCGGCCGTCCGTGGCATCCGTACGGCGTCGAGGCGGCGCTGCGCGGCTGCCCTGAGCACGACCTGCTGGGCGGGCGCACCCACGTGCTGGAGACGTTCCTGTCCGGGCGCGACCCCGTCGCCGGCCACGACACGACGGGGTGGCCGACGTTCGTGGACTGGCCGGCCCACGACTCGCTGACCTACGAGCAGACCTACCACCGGTGGCTGGAGCGGGCCTGGCGCGGCGGGCTGCGGCTGTACGTCAACCTGCTGGTCGACAACAACCAGCTGTGCAATGTGCACCCCTACAAGCACAACAGCTGCAACGAGATGGACGGCGTGCGGCTGCAGGCCCAACGGCTGCGCGAGTTCGAGCGCTACGTCGACGCGCAGCACGGCGGTCCCGGCCGCGGCTGGCTGCGGATCGTCAGGGACCCGTTCGAGGCCAGGCGCGTGATCAACGAGGGCCGTCTCGCGGTCGTCATGGGCATCGAGGTGTCACGGCTGTTCGACTGTGGGACCGTGCGCGGCGTGGCGCGGTGCACCACCGACGAGATCGACGCACGGCTGGCCGAGGTCCACGACCTGGGCGTCCGGCAGATGGAGCTGGTCAACAAGTTCGACAACGCCTTCTCGGGCGTCGCCGGCGACAGCGGCCAGACCGGACTGCTGGTCAACGCCGCCAACGTGCTCGAGACCGGCAGCTTCTGGCGAATGGGCGCCTGCCCGGACCACGAGCACGTACACGAGGGCCCGCGCGGCGGCGACGACGACTACCGCGGCCACGACCGCACCCAGCCCAACCTCGGTGACGGCGCCGGCGTGCCCGACGAGTTGGTCGGCCGCGACGCGCTGGCGGGTGCGCTGCTCCAGGCGGCCGGCACGAGCGGAGTCGCACCGGTCTACGGGCCCGGCCCGCACTGCAACGAGCTCGGCCTGACCGACCTCGGCGAGCACCTGCTGCACCGCATGATGGAACGCGGGATGCTGTTCGACCCCGATCACATGAGTGTTCGCGCTCGTCACGAGGCGATGCTGGTCATGGAGGAGGCCGACTACTCCGGGGTCGTTTCGAGCCACAGCTGGGCCGATGACGACTTCTACCGCCGCATCCTCGCGTTGGGTGGCGTGGTAACGCCGATGGCGGGCGGCTCGAGCGGGTTCGTGGACGCGTGGCGTGACCTGCGCGGCTGGGCCGACCCGCGGTTCGGGTTCGGCCTCGGGTACGGCAGCGACATCAACGGCTTCGCCACCCAGGGCGGCCCGCGCGGCGGCGAGGATCCGGTCATCTACCCGTTCGAGGGGTTCGGCGGGGTCAGCATCGACCGGCAGATCAGCGGCCAGCGGATGTTCGACGTCAACGTGGACGGCGTCGCCCACTACGGGCTGTACCCGGACTGGATCGAGGACCTACGCCGCCAAGCCGGCGAGGACATCGTCGCCGACCTCGAACGCGGCCCGGAGACCTACCTGCAGACGTGGGAGCGGGCGCTGGGGGGCACACCGAACGCCTGCCGTGCGGACGTGGCCGGCCTCGACGACCGTGCCAGGGCAGGCGTCCGTGGCGGGCAGCCGGCCGAGCAGGTGCTGCTGACACTGGGGCAGCCGGCGGTCCGCGGCCACGACGCCTGGACCTACTGCATCGATGGCGGCCGCCGCGCGACGGTCGGATTCGGGTCCGACGGTCGCGTGACGGACGTCGAGGTGGTCGCGTCGGACGGCGCCGCGCTGCCGGGCGAGGGTGCCGATGCTCCGCCGGCCGTCGGTGGCGAAGGTGCGGGGCCCGGCGCGGGCGGCGACGGAGGTGCCGGCGCGGGTGACGGCGGCTCAGCGGCCGGTTCGGCGGTCGAGTCCGCGGGCGGCACGGAGCCAGTGGCCGACGTCGCGTTCGATGAGCACGACCACGTCCACGTCGCTACCGAGCTCGCCTCGGCCCCCGCCGGCGCTACGTCAGGCCGGCACCCGGCGCCGATGATCGTGCTGGCACTCGGCCTTGCCGGTGTGGGCATCCACGCGCTGAAGGACCGCCACCGTGCCGGGACGCCGTAGCGGGCCATGCTCGTCGACCACCGCCGTAGGAGTGCCGGTCACGATTCGGCCAGCGGCCGGGTGCGACGGCACGTCGGGAAGGTCACACAGCCGAGGAAGGCTCGCCGTCGCGTCTGCGGGTGCGCACGACCATGTCGGCACCGCAGCCACACGACGGATCCTTCTCCGCGTGCACGCCGCTGACGGTGAGCGGGTCTTGAGGTTGTGCCCCCGACGGCCCCGACATCCAGGAAGACTGCAGTCCCGGCGCCACTCGGCCAGCCCTACCCGAGCCTGATCGATGGAGCGACAGAATCGACGGCGGCACGCAGCCGCCTCCCGGTGTCGAAGAACCAGTCGATGTACTCATCATGCAGGTCGCCGTTGGTCACATCGCCGTCTCCGTAATCGGCGACCCGGCACGCACGCTTCCCGGGCAGGTCCTCCCAGGAGAGCGACCCACCGTAGACCTCCTCGAGCATTGTCCGGTGCGTTGCGAGCTGCTCGAACAACGACCGGTTCAGCTCCTCATCGCCGAAATCGATGTAGAGCTCCGTCCGGAGCTTGCCGCCAGCTGCGAAGCTCGCGGAGTAGTAGGAGCCACCCTTGAAGGGACACGCCATCGAGAACCAGTTGGCGATCTGAGGCTTGGTTGCATTCGTCCAACCTGGGAACTCGACCTTGACACGATCGAGGAAGCGGGTCCAGAACTCTCGATACAGGGGCGCCTTCCCAGCCTGTTGGGCCGTCGACTTCGTTGCTGCCGTGACCTGTGCGTGCCAATCGTTCGGTTGTGCTCGCAGCTTGATCAGCGGAGCCGGCGCGGACGACCCGATCCTGACCACCGAGATCTCGACGCCGAAGAACCGTGTGTCCTCCCCGCCGAGGTTGTTGAGGAAATCCAGTGCCTGGCGATGCTCCTCTCTGAACGTCGGCGCCACCCAGACGACGGTGCGTGCGTCCGTACCGGCCGCGTACGTGACCAGCTGACCTAGGTGCCCGTGATCGGTGGCCGTCAGTTGGTTCTCCACGATGAGCACGCAGTTGTTCGTCAGGTCGCGGCCGACGAGGTCGAGGTTGAAGCCGCCGACCGGATGCTCCGCTGCGCTCAGCTCGATGTCGATCCCGAGTGCGTCGGCTAGCACATCCGCGTTCTCGAGCAGCCACGGCGTGAAATCGTGAGCCTCGTGTTGCCAGACGTCGCGGGGATCGATTTGCTGCAGACGACCTAGTTCGAGCATCTTCGGTTCTTTCTCCGGTACGTGCGCTTCGAATCTAGGCCAAGGAGCTCACGGGTAGAAGGTGACTCCGAGGCGGGCGGAAGCTCGGCGTGCTCGTTCGGCAGTTCTGCAGCCGCGTCGCTGTCGCCCTCCGCGACAATGGCGTCGATCGCCTGCTGCGCCGGCCAGTCGAGCTCCAATCGGCTCGCAGCGTCCTCCATCCGTGCTAACCAGTCCCTTGCGTTAGCTCCTGCGACGATCCGTGTGCGCCCGCGCTTCTGAGGTCGATCACCGAGGCGCTTCACGATGCCTGGCCCCCACACCACGAGCAAGGGGATGACCTCCCGGGCCACCCCACGAGACGCCAGTTCGTCGCGGAGACGCTTCGCCTGACGGTCGGTCTGCCCAGCCGCGCCACGTAGAAATCGCTCGACATCGGAGCGCGCGGTCCACTTGCTCTCGATCGCGTACACGCGACCGGGGCCCACCGCGACGTGGTCGACGTCACCGACCCCGGTAAGGGGCACGTGGTGGTAGACGGCCCAACGCCGTGGTTGCAGACGCCTCAGCTCAAGCGCGGTCCATTCCTCGGCATCGGCACCCATGGAGCGGTGAGCGACGCCGGTAGCAACGAAGAACAGCAGGGCGAAGAAGGGAAGCAGGCCGACCATCACTCCGACGTTGAAGCCGACGACGCTGGCGTTGGCACCGAGCGCACTGGTTCCGACGCCCGCCAGCGCCGTCAGGCACCCGTGGAAGCCGAGGAACCCAGCTATCCGGCCCCGGTTCGTCTTGGCCGCTTTCCATGCTTCCTCGCGAAGCATGCGGCGGACGTGTCGACCGGCACGCTTGGGCGACCGCGGATCTGCCCTGCGCATGAACTCCCCGTCGCTCTTTGGAGGCGCATCTCATCGCCGTTGGAGCCGGTGAACGCCGCCGCGCTCAGACGTCGGTCGACGGAATTGCGGGGCGGTCGCTCGCCTGCAGCGGAGCCGGTGTTGCTCCGCCTAGATGTCCGACCACGCTGGTTCCGCCCTGAAAGGCAGGACCAGACGTGAAAGCGGGGTCGAAGTCCGTGTTCTCGACGATCCAGCGGTGAACGCGGGGAATCACCCAGAAGCTGTAGACCCCCAGGGTGATCACGGTCAGCGCGAACCACTTGAGCCAGTGACCGAAGAGCCCCGTCCCGGTCCCGAGGAAGATCAGACGATGGCCGTTGACGTAGGTGTGCTTCGCGCGCCAGCGCTGCTGCAGCACGATCGCGAACGGCGTCGCGATCCCGAGCGTGCAGACGATTACGAGGAAGGCGAGGATGCCCGTCCCGAGGTAGGTGCCGGCCCCGCCGTCGAAGCGGAAGGTTGTCGAACGCCCCATGTGGTTTCTCCCGTGTTTCGGTGAGCGCGGTCGGCTGATGCGCCGCGAACGCAGATCCGCATTACCGCCCACGTCGGCCTTGGCCCCGCCCGGCAAAGCATTGGAGGCCGCTGCGTCGACAACTTCACCGAGCCTTCAGTCCGCTGGGTTAGCGCACGTGCTCGGCATGTGCTGACTCCCCGCCATCCCCGCCCCTTCGCCGAAGCGCGTCAGCTGGGAAGACGTCGCGCGGACGACGGCGAGCAACGACCTCTGCTCGACCAGCACGCGACATCGCACTGCCATCTCGAAGCCCCGAGTCAGGTTGGTGTCACGGGGTGGCTCCATGCAGCAGCGCGAGCGATGGGCGAACCGTGCCGATCCGCCATCCGGCCCGAATGGAACAGAGCAGGGGTCATCTCTCCGGCTGCCGACCGCGATCTCAGGCTTCCGGCGGATGCTCGAGCAAGGCCTCCAGGGCCCGGGTCAATCGCTGGATGCCCTCGTCGCCGTATTCCGTAATGGGGAGCCCTGGATGCTTGCGGAAGTCCGCGGCCAGAACCTCCTCCCGAACTGCGGCGAAGCCAGGCAGTTCGGTCAGGCGATCGAGCATCGCCTCCAGCGCTACTCGCGGTCGCTTCCGAGCCCAGCCGAAGGCGACACGCACCACGATGCCGCCCTCTGTGACCACGATCCGACATGGTTGGACCGCTCCCTCGGGTGCCTCGAAGACGAAGGTGCAGGCCGGCTTGTTCCCCTCGCCCCAGTAGAAGTAGCTCACCCGGGGCGCCGCCCAGTCGTAGAGCGTCTGGAGGAGTCGCCGCTCCTCGGCCGCCGCCCGCTCTTCCACCGCATCGAAGAAAGTGCTCTCGCTCCACCGATTGACGGAACTGCGTGCGGATTGCTTGCGGCGCGCCGACTCCTCGCCGAAGGTGTTGGGTGGGAGGATCTCAACTCCCTCCACCTTGGCATAGCGGAACTCGAGGACGATGACTTCGAGCGCGCTCGTCGTATGGGCATTGAGGTACTCGACCGCTCGCTTGAGATCCTCGGTGATCTCGTCCACGGCGAAGACCAGTCGGAAGACACCGTCGGTCAGGTTGGTCGCCAGACGCGCGCGGAAGTCGTCAGGTTCGAAGTTCTCTTCGCCGGCTACGGCACGCGCGAGCTCGGCCAGTGCCGATCCCGTCCGGCTTCGCACGACCGAGTCCAGCATGTCGTAGGACATCCCCCAGAGGCCGCCCGCATAGCCGAGCAGCTGGCCCACGACGGCGCGACGGATCTCCGGATTGCGGTTGAGCTTGGCCTCCACGAGCGTGATCGCACCATCGAGGTCGATCAACAAGACGTCGAGGTACCCCGCATTGGGAAGGGCGAACTCGCGCAACGCCACCACGGAAGCGGGAGCACCGACGAGCTCGGGCGACTCCACCACCAGGGCCTGGAGCTCGCCTTCGTTCTCGTACGTCGTCACGCCGGGGGGCTCCCAGACTCGCCCGGGTTCTGATGAGCACGTCTCCACCTTCCGTCCCATGATCGCACCGCGCACTCCGACGCGACCCTTCGCATGCATGGCCCCGCGAGAGGGTCGCCAGGGAGCCGAAGCTCGTCGACAGCGGGGCACGTCACCGTTGTCGTCCACACTTCGGGTCAGCGAAGCACGTGACGGCAGAACTCGTCGACGGCCGCGCGGTTGGGCGCCTCGTATATGTGGTTCACGTTCCACAGGCCGGAGCGGCGGATCGCGTCGCGGTTCGCGTGGTGGCCGAGCCACGTCTGGGACGGAGGATCGAGGGATTCTCGCCCGGCATCCGACAGCAGCGCGATGAGACCCGCCTCGATCACCCGACGATCGGCTCGCTCCGGCACGTCGAGCCACAGCACGGGCATTGCTCCGATGAACCGGCTGACGGCGCGTTCGAGCTCGGCCTCCTGGTTGCGGACTTCGCGGCTGGCATTCGAGCCACGCCCCCACGTCGGCGCGGCACCCGGCCAGCCGTCACGGGCGATCAGCGCAGTTCCGACGTGGAGCCGGAAGACGGAACCGCGATGATTGCCACCGCCGGGATTCGTGCCACCGACGGAGCCGCGGTGCTGTGCCAGTCGCGTCCAGAGCCGGGTCTTCGACGTCGCGGTCAGTGCGTGGGTCCCCACGCGCGTCACACGCGGCGTCACGCCGTCCTCCCGGTACTCCCCCGCCTCGAAGAATAGATACACGCCCTGGTCGGGCCATCCGGACCTTCCGGTTGCGTCTGCCAGCTGGCGGGCGCCGTCCAGGCGCGTACGAAGCTCGCCGATCGCGGCGTACAGCTCGTCCAGCGCTGCCCGGCGATCAAGGCTCATCGCACCCTCCGGAAGCGCACCCAGCTGGCCCGCTGGTCGACCGCCTCGACCTCGTAGCCGGCCGAGAGCCACGCGGCCGCCTGCGGACTGCGACCGTTGTTCCCCCACCACGCCCGGTGTTGATGGGCGGACGCCGGGAGGGGTGCCCCGAGGAGCTCTTCGATGTCTGCGAAGCGCAAGGTGCTGCTCCCGTCGCCGGTCGACTCGAGATGGGTGCGCAGGCCCGCGTAGCGCCTACCTCGTCGGCCAGGACCCGTCCGTCCAGCCTGGCGCGTTGCGCTCGCGCGCCGCTCTTCCCCAACGACCGGCAAGCGATACCAGGCCAGCTGCTCGATGAGGCCCAGGCCGCGCACCGGTAGCTCTACCTCTGCCCCTGCAGCCTCCAGTCCCTCGACGAGACCATGGTCGGTGTACGTCGCACCAGCGTGCACCTCGAAGGTGGTCCGGCTCAGATCGCCAACCTCTGTGCCAAGCGCCTCGACGACCCCCAGGGACCACCGGCGGCGCTCCACGACCGACACGTCGTTCAAGGTGTGGTCGTACGGCTCCAGCACTTGGTCGGGGTGCACGAGCCCGTGCAGCGCCGAGAGGACGAACCAGCGGTCGCAATGGCGTTCGGCCGCGGCACGGCGTCCCGAGAACAAGGGCGAGGTGTAGAGATCAGCGGCACTTGGCGCGCGGTTCAGCTTCGACTTGACGCACCCCACGAGTCCGACCCTCACGGTCACTCCTCCCCGTATGAACCTCGCTGCTCGGCCGCGAGGGATGCCGGCTGCAGAAGATCACGCAGCCGGTCCGGGTCGAGCGGCTCGACCTGCCCCGGCGCGGCCCACAACATCGTGCCTGCTGGCTGGTGGAGGTAAAGGCCACGCGCGCCGCCCGCAGTTCGATCGGGACGGCGCGGCCATGCCAACCGGGTCGACGCCTCCTGCAGCTGCTGATCGTCCCGCGTACCCGGCAGCAACCGCTGCCACCACCGTTCCACGTGACCGATCGCGGCCAGCGCAGCCCGCTTGTCGTTGTTGCAGCGGGCATGCGCAACCACGAGGTTGTCGAGCCGATCGTCGGGCCACCGAGCCCAGGGCAGGAAGTGGTCCACCTCCCAGGTCCCTCGCTCACCGCCGCAGTAGAAGCACGTGCCGTTCTGGAGGGCGAGCAGCGGCTCACGGACCGCGTGGAGTGACACCCGCTCGCTTCCGAACAGGAACGCTTCAAGTCGCAGCTCGTCGACGTGATCGGGATTGCGTCGCGCGACGTGGCGCAGCCATTCCCGCTCGACCACGGGTCGCGCCAGCCCCGCGATGGCGATGAGGTGCTGCCCTGCCCCGTCGACGAGGTGCAGCCGGTCGTCGAAGTCGTCGCGGTGGATCCGTCCAGCGGAGATGCCGTCGTCCCAGCGGACGTCGTAGATGAAGCGGTCCTCCACCGACGTGCCCGAAGCTCCGAACCGCTGCAGCAGCGGGATTGGGTAGCGGACGACGGTCGCGACCAACTCCCGCTCGAGTCGACCGACGGCGAGGGGATGAGTTGCTCGCGCGGCGTCGAGCGAGACGTGCTCCGCCAGCCCCAGCCCACGTCGCAGGTCCCCGATCTTGACCACCAGGTCGCGCTGTCGCGACTGGCGCAACGGTCCCGCCTCGGAGTAGGGACGCGCCTGGCGCCAGTACAGCTCGAAGACCCGACGCCCCAGGTCACGGCCATGGAGAGATCGAGGTGCGGCGCCATCGGCGGCGGTGCCTTCCACCGTCGCATCGAACAGGGCGATCAACAGCGCGTACTTGTACGACGTCGTGAAGCTGCCCGTGTCGAGCAGCGAGAGAAGCTTCTCCGCGAAGGCCAGTGACCCGTCGGTTGCCTGCGGCCGCGAACTGGGTTGGCGGGCCATCAGCGCACCGCCGTGGTCAGCTGTTGGATGCGACTCGCCAGGTCGGCGACCGAGGCCAGGATGTCCGCAGGCTGCCCCGACAGGTCCAGCCATGCCACGTGGAGCGAGCGCCCCAACTCCACGACCTCATGGTGTCCGGGTTCGCCCTCACCCGCGGCGTACACGAGGAGCCCCCTCTCGAGCCCGAGCGTGACGACGTAGGCGAGCAGCTGATACAGGTCGGCATGACGGCCATCACGGTCGCGCAGTGCCTTGTACTTCGCGTCGGCGACGAAGACGGGACGCTGTCCCTCGAGCCAGGTCAGGTCTGGCTTCATGGCGACCCGCCGATCGCGGTCGAGGTGGATCCGGCGCTCGTGGACGATCGACGTCCGCGGCATGGCCTCGACCAACGCGGTGAAGAGGAAATGCTCGAAGACGGCGTTCATGTCGACGAGGAACGACCCTGCTTCCCGGCGCGCGCCACCCAACTCGACGCTGGTCGTCGACAGCACCAGCTTCGAGAGCTCGACGGCCGTCCGGTAGTGGCGGTTGAGCCGTGTGAAGCGGATCGCTGGGAGCCGCCGCACGTCGTACGACGCGAACGGCACGTCATCGAGGTGCGCGAGAACGCCAGCCAGCCGGTCACGGATCGTTCGGCCTCGCAGCGGTAGTCGAGCAACGCGGACAGCGGCGGCATCGAGCAGGCGATTCTCCTCGATGTCGGTGGTGAACTCGTCGTACGTCACCTCGACGGGAGGCACGAGGCCGTGTCGCGTCCGAACTTGGTCACCGATGCGGATCCGGCCACGGACAGTCGGGAGCGCCTCCTCACGCCGCTGATAGCCCTGCAGGGGGCCGCGGCGGAGGGCCTGCTGGGCGCCGGAAAGCCACAGAAGCGCCATGGCCTCGACCAGGGTCGCTCGTTCGTCGAGTCCAACGCGCTGCTCGTGCCAGCGCACCGGATCGAGCGCATACGACACCAGGAAAAGCACCCGATCGAGCGGGATCTTCGGACGCAGATCCACCTGCAAGCCGTCGACGACCAGCGTGCCCACGGTGGACCCGGGGGTCAGGTCGTACGCGCCGCTCTGCCCGGGTGTGGGCCGGACGTCGACCCCGCCGAGCGTCGACAGAGCGTCACGCTGTGTCGTGGACAGCTCGACGCCCGGCTCGCGCCGGTACTCACGAAGCGTCAGACGCCGCATCGACCTCGCCTTCGACCGTCGCCCGGAGCGCCCGCGTCAGCTCATCGAGCCCGAATTCGTCAAGCCGCTCGGGCTCCCCGAAGAGCTGCTCCTCGAGGTACGGCAGGATGCTGTAGCGCCAGGCGATCCGGACCGACTCGTCGGTCAGACCCTCCTTGCGGAGGAAGTGGCTGGGACCGATGGCGGCATGCCGGTCACCGAGTCGCCGGTTCGCCTCGTCGACGAGGTCGGCCACCCAACTCATATGCGACGCGTTGTCGGCGATCCACCGCCGCAGCAGACCACTGACCGGCTCCTCGTCGGTCATGAACGGCACGAAGTAGAACCGCCGCCGCAGCGCCGCGTCGACCAGCGCGATGGAGCGGTCGGCGGTGTTCATGGTGCCGATGACGTAGAGGTTGTCGGGAAGGCGGAACGGTTCGCTGGAGTACTGGAGCGAGAGCTTGCTGCCGCGGTACTCGAGCAGGAAGTACAGCTCTCCGAACACCTTGGCCACGTTGCCGCGGTTGAGTTCGTCGATGATGAGCACGTGCGGCACGTCGGCGTGTTCGATAGCCCGTTTCGCCAGCCGCTTTAGCGGTCCGTCCACGAGCCGGAACCCGCCTCGCTCGGGGTCAGGCCGATAGCCCTCCACGAAGTCCTCGTACGAGTAGGACGGGTGGAACTGCACGATCTCGACGTGCCCGTCGGTGCCGGCCATTGCCTCCGCGAGGCGCTGGGCCACGTACGTCTTTCCCGTCCCGGGAGGCCCGTAGAAGATGACCTGCGGCTTCATCCCGAGCAGCTGCCTCACGTGCGGGAGGAACCGGTCACCGAGGTAGAGCCGCTCGGAGAGCGCGGCGAGGTCGCCCCGCGGCCGCGGGTCGTCGACGGGCGTCGTCGTCTCTTCGTCCCCCTCCTCGTCGATGGCTTCCCCGCGCCAGCGAGCGAACGCGCGTCGGTCGACGTCGTCCCACTCCTGCGGCGGGTCGTCGTTCACCAGCGTGTAGAGCAGCGATTGCGCATCGAGGCGGTCTCGTAGCTCCAGGCCTCGGGCTGCCGCCTCCTCTACGAAGCGGTCGAGGAAGGCGAGCGCCTGCTCGTAGACGCCCACCGGGTCGTCCGCGATCGGGGATGGCCCGTCGTCGGTGAGCTCGTACGCCTTGTGGTACGGGGTCATCTGATACGGCGGCAATTGCTCTGGATCCCCGGTGAACACGGCAAACGCGAGCACCCGTGCCCGCGAGTGCAGCCCTGGGACGATGTCGTCCGGGAGGAGTTCCAGGAAGCCGCGCGCCCGCGCTAGCGGCGGTTCGTCCGGGTCCGTCGCGGCCCGGAGAGCTTCCAGCGCTGCTTCCGGTGCTCGCTCCATCCAGTTGCGCAGGTGCACCTTGTTCATGGGCGGCAGCAGGTTGTTCTTGCTCGAGCGCAGCGCCGCCTTCAACTCCTCGACCCGGCCGGACTCGACCGCCAGCCTCATCCGCTCGGCGATCTCGAACTTGTAGTCGCGCTCCCACCCGTCGTAGTTCGGCAGCTTGTAAAACCGTGCCGCCCAGGTGATGGTGCGACCCCATGGCGTGGTGTCCGGCTGCCACTGGCTGACGAGCGCCGGCTGGTAGAAGTCCAGCTCCGGCCCGAACTCGGGCTCCAGGCCAGCGCGAATGTCGAGCAGCTGCCGGTCCTCGTCGTCCTGCTCCGTGGTGACCAGCTCAGCGAACCGCTTGACGATCTGCCGCTTCGCCTTCCCGACGATGACACGCTCGAACGTGTCGGGATGCACCAGGTGGAGCAGTGCATTGCGCATCAACAAGCCGCCGTGCGGTTCCACGGAGAGCGCGAAGCGCTTGAACTCCCAGGGATCCGCGAGGGTCCGCTGCCTCGCCTCTGCGGCGAGTGCCTTCCAGGCGCGCACGAACTCGGTGAGGAACCCGATCTGGGCGTGTCGCATCTGGTTGAAGCCCTGGCCGGGATGCACGAACCCGTCGGCCATGACCTCCCGGAGTTCGTCGGGGACCTCGGCCCCGTCGGCGTCCTTCTCAAGCAGGCGCTCGATCAGCTCGAGCTTCTTCGATCTCCCGACGGCGCGTTCGGACACGATCAGGAAGTGGACGAACACGAGCTCGGCCGCGAACTGCCAGCAGGCGGCCGTACCGCCAGCGAGCTGGTCCAGGAGGTTCGACTCGAACGACCCACCGTCCGGGCTCGGTGCCTGGACGTGCAGCTGATGGAACTCGTCGATCACGTCCGGAGCCCAGATCGACCGCTCCGGCGTGAACAAGGAGCTGTCCTGGCGCAGGGCGACCTCGACCCAGCGCTGGACCATGTCGTACACGCGGTCAGCTGCCTCGCTCTGAATCCTTGCCACCAAGCCCTCCGTCTCGCGTCCTCCGCAACCCTAGGTCGGTAGATCAGGAGAGCCCGGCAAGGTCCGGCCGACGCCGCGTACTCGCGTGGTCACCGTTTAGGCCTGCTGCCTTGGTGCCGATGTTGTCCCGAAAGGGGTACGGGGATGACCGCAGGACATTCCGCCGGGGCCGAGTCTCGTCGCCAGTTGGCACTCGCGGATGCGCACCACCGCGCCGCTGCCGAGGCTCGTGCCGCGGCGAAGCGGTTCGGGATCGCCGAGGAGACCGAGCGCCGGACCGCAGCCGTGCTCGCCCCGCTGTCCGGGGTCGGCTATCACCTGCTCGCAGACCGGCGCTGGCCGGGTAGCCAGCGCGCCCAGGTCGACCTCGTAGTAGTGGGACCAGGTGGCGTCTTCATCGTGGACACCAAGGCCTGGGCGGATGTGGCGATCACCGGCGACCGCATCTTCCGTGGCCAGGAAGACGCGACCGACAGCCTCGCGGCACTGGAAGGCCTGGGTGCGCTCACCGAGGAGGAACTGGTCGAGGTCGGCCTCGCGCCAGGTGAGGTGCGGCCCGTCGTCGTGCTTGCAGGCCGACAGGGCATCGACGAGCGGGTCGGACGTGTCCGTGTCGTCGGTGAGAAAGACGTCCTGCGACACATCGCCGCTCACGGCAACCGGCTCACGCCTGCGCAGGTCGACGTCGTCCTCGGGCGGGCGCTGACGTTCTTCCCGCAGCTGAACGCGCCTGCGCCGGTGACGGCCGTAGTGGAGGAACCGATCCTGAGCCCGCCGGCACCCCCGACGGTGGCGACGCTGACGACGCCGCAGGCCACGCAGGACGCGCTGCTGAGCGACGACGAGGTGCAGTCCGCACTGCTCGAAGGGATCCTCGCCAGCCCGATCGAGGACTGGATGTCCTTCCTGCACCCCAACCAGGCCAAGCTGGTCCGGCGGAGCTTCAACGGGCCCTGCCGGGTGCGTGGGGCCGCGGGAACCGGGAAGACGGTCGTAGGTCTGCACCGCGCCGCGTACCTGGCTCGAAGCCGGCCCGGCAAGGTGCTGGTCACGACGTTCGTCAAGACGCTGCCCGCGGTGATGCAACAGCTCCTGCTGCGGCTGGCGCCGGATGTCGCCGACCGTGTCGAGTTCTGCGGTGTGCACGGGTTCGCGAAGAACCTTCTCGTGAGCCGCGGTGTCCACCACCGCATCAACCCGAAGCAGGCCGACGAGGCGTTCGATGAGGTCTGGACGCGGGTGCCGGACGCGAGTCCACTCAAGACCTCTACCGCAGAGGCCGCGTACTGGCGGGAGGAGATCGACTACGTCCTCAAGGGACGCGGCATCTCTCGCTGGGAGACCTACGCGGAGCTCGACCGAACCGGACGACGTCGCCGGATGAGTGTCGACCAGCGGCGCGCGGTCTGGGAGCTGTATTCGGCCTACAACGCCGAGCTGCGTCGTCGGCGCATCCACGACTTCGCCGACGTGATCCTGCTCGCGGAGGCGGAACTGCAGCGGCAGCCGCTGGAGCAGCCGTACTCGGCGGTGATCGTCGACGAGGCACAGGATCTCAGCTGCGCGATGATCCGGATGCTGCACGCGCTCGTGGGTGACGCGCCGGACGGCCTGACCCTGATCGGTGACGGGCAGCAGTCGATCTACCCGGGCGGCTACACGCTCGGCGAGGCCGGCATCAGCCTGGCCGGCCGCGGGGTGGTCATGGACGTCAACTACCGGAACACCGCGCAGATCCTTGACTTCGCCTCCAGGATGGTTGCGGGCGACGAGTTCGCCGACATCGAGGGCGCCGTCGCGCGCGGTGATGCGCCACACGTCATCGCACGGGAAGGGCCCGAACCCGTCGTGGAGACGTTCCGCAGCCGCGAGGACCGCGACCAACGGATGGTGGAACGGGCGCGAGCGGTGCTGCGCGAGGTCGGGACGAAGCAGGGTGACCTCGGCGTGCTCTGCGTCACACGCAGAGGCGCGTTCAGGGCCGCGAAAGAACTTCGTCGCGCCGGCGCGACGGTGGTCATGCTCGAGGAATACACCGGCGCGCCCGTGGATGCCATCAAGGTAGGCACCATCAAGCGCGCGAAGGGGCTCGAGTTCAAGCAGGTACTCCTCCCCGACGTGCAGGCCCATCAGCTCGGCGAAGCGCAGCCGCCCGCCGACGGCGCAGAGCGCGAACGGTGGGAGCGTCTACGCAGAGAGCTGTACGTCGCGATGACCCGCGCACGCGACGGCCTCTGGGTCGGCGTGATCTGACGAGCGCCGCCGGATCGGCAGCACCGGAGCAACCGAGGTCAGGTACCGTCGCTACACCGGTGCCGGAGCCCAGCCTCGTGCTAGCTCCGTGACCCTAGCCGGCTTCAAGGTCCTCCGTCGTACCTACTGCGGGATCGACTAGCTGCCGGCTGTTCACATACCTCTGGTGCAATGTCCAAGCCCAGGGACGGCCGCTTGCTGCCCGCTTCGTGTTGAGGATTGGGCGCTCGAGTATCAAGGTGGTCTGAGACTCCGCCGGCGTGAGCAGGAACACCTGGTACGACTCACTGGCCTGGCGTGCGCCCTCACCGACGAAGGCCTCGATGACACTCGCCATGCGCTGGTCGAACGGGTCGTCCGACGTGCGCCGACGCTCAACCTCATCAGGGCCGAAGGGCACGCCATCCTCGCGGTACAGGATGCGCGCAACCTCACGCTGTATCGCGCCGCTCGCGTAGAAGCCGAGGTATGTCAGTCCCTCCCGGAAGCTGCGGCCAGGCTGACATATGTAGGCCGCATGGTTGAGGTACTCGCCGTAGGCGACACGAGCGGCAACCACGACGACGTCATCGTGGTCTAGGAGCCCGTCGTCGACGATGAGCGCCTGCAGTTCGCGGAGCAAGAACTCGGTGCGCTCGGAGATAACCTGATCCGATCCCTCGAGGACCAGCCCAATCGCATCGTGAAGCGATGCGAACGAGAACCACACGACGCGCGTGTCATTCAGCTCAGCCACGACCGCAGGCTCGACCGCATCCGGCGTGACCACGAAGAGTCGCTCGTCCTGATCGTCATCGGTCAGGCTGTGCAGGTGCTGGTCCAACTGCCGCCGGCTGACGGCGTCAGGGACGGTCTTGACCTCGAACCAGTACGAGAACCGAGCGGAGATCCGGCCATCTGGAACGGACGCACCGCGACCCGGCGGCTGGTTGACGAAGCTGACGAGTTGCAGCGACGACTCCCCAGTGGCGGCTGTGAGCAGCTCTTCGAGCAGCGACAAGTCGATGCGCTCGAACACGGCCAGCATCGATGAGGTGACTCGGTTCTCGCCCTGCCGGTACGTCGAGAACAGCGGATTCTTCGCCACGTCCACGCTCCTCCACCGCGCGCCACGAACCTAGGCGATCGCTGCAACCCAGTCACCGGATTCGTTCGCGACGACGCCGCGCGGTCCGACGCCGGGGTACCCCCAGCGCCTGCGCAGAAGACGTGATCAGTGACGCAGTCGCCACCCTTGGCGCTGCCGCCACCGGCCCCACTCGATACACGATCGAATGGCATCGAGTGCTGCGACGTAGCGTGATTCGGGTGGCACGACCCGAAGCCTCAGGTCGGGGGCGGCGACCCCGCTGATCGTCCGCTCCGGCTCGTGATCGAACTGTTCCGACCACGAGCGTCAACCCACGACCTCGATGCGGGCGCGGTGGCCAGGTGCTGCTGCGAGGCGTGCGTCGAGGGTCAGCAGCGGCGCGTCGAGCACCTCGGCCAGAGCGACATAGACGCCGTCGTACGCGGTCAGGTTGTCACGCAGCCGCCAGACCACCGGAAGCAACACGTCATGTGGATGGCGAACCAGGTCCAGGTCGGCGAGGTCGTCGAGCGCCTGACGGCTGCGTTCCTCCCTTACCGCGCCAGCTGGCGTCAGCCGCCGAAGCACCTGCGCCACCTCAACATCGACGAAATGCGGCGCATGCAGCGTCTCGTCCTGGCGCGACAGCCGAGCCTCGACCGCCTCCGCCCGTGGAAGTCGCAGCAGCCACTCCACGATGGCCGAGGAGTCGACCACGATCATCGGCGGTCGCGCTCGTCGCGGAGTATCTCGACGATGTCGACGTCCTCGACCGCCGCACGCTCGCGGACACGATCCAGCAACTCTCGCCGGGTGGGCCGCTCGAGTCCGCGAACCAGTTCGTGCAGTGCGTACTCCGACAGCGAGCGACCCTCGAGCGCCGCGCGGCTTTTCAGTCGTCGGTGCACATCATCAGGGACGTTGCGAATCTGCAGGTTCTTCATGCGCTCAGCATACGAGCATGAGCAGTGCATGCAACACCGGGGTTACCGGGCAGGCCGGATGGTTCGCCTCGCCCATCCACAGCCCATGGCGATTCCGTCGGCGGCCCTCGCGAACAGCGACGGCAATCTCGTGCCTTCGAAGGAGCACCGAGGAGCGCGGGATGGACATCGGACCGATCCACTGCCAGGTGAGCCGGTGAGTGCACCGTCCGGCGGCGGGGCCGACGGTCAGACGCTCGACGGCTACCTCGACGACTGGTTCGAGCTGCAGCGGACCCGGATCGAGCCGACCAGCTGGCACAACTACGCCGCGATGGCGCGCATCTACCTGCGGCCGAGCCTGGGCGCGATCCCCCTCGCCGAGCTGACGACCCGCGACCTCGACCTGCACTACGTGCGGCTCCTCGAGCGCGGCAACCGTCAGGGCGGACCGCTCGCACGACGCACCGTCGCGTACGCACACGCGGTCCTCCACAAGGCCCTCGGCGACGCCGTTAGGGACGGGCTGCTGCCCGCCAACCCTGCGGCCCGGGCGACCGTTCCCCGTATCGATCCCCGTTTCGACGACGCACCTCGACGTCTTCGCACGTGGGACGCCCAGCAGGTCACCCACTTCCGCAATACCCGCGCGACCGCGAGCTCCACGACCTGTGGCGGGTCGCACTCGGGACCGGCATGCGCCGCGGCGAACTGCTCGGCCTGCGCTGGGAGGACCTCGACCTCGACGTGCCGCAGCTCCGAGTGGCCGCGGCGCTCACGTCGGCGGGCGGCCAGCTCCGGCTGAAGCGCACCAAGACCCGCAAGGTCCGCACGCTCCACCTCGACACCGACACCGCCGAGCTCCTGGCACGACAACCACGCCGAGCCTCGGCGCCGTACCCACTGGTGTTCACCCGTCCCGACGGCAGCCCGTGGCGGCCGGAGGAAGTCAGCGATCGCTGGCGCCGCCAGTGGCCGGGTCTGGAGCTGCCCGTCATCCGTCTCCACGACCTGCGCCACACCCACGCGACGCTGCTCCTGCAGGCCGGCGTGCCGATCAAGGTCGTCAGCGAACGGCTCGGTCACAGCAAGGTCGCGCTGACCCTGGACGTCTACGCCCACGTGCTTCCCGCGATGGACCAAGCCGCCGCCGACGCAATCGGCGCGCTCGTGCGAACCGCCACCCCGTCAACGCCCTAGGTGTGGCAGAACATGACGTCGACGACCTGTTCTCGAAGGCCCCCGATGCTCGTTCATGGCTTGGGGGGTGCCAGCAAGCCCGATCGCCAGCGTGCGAGCGGCCTTCCCACCGATCCGCCGACGGTTACGATGACCGCATGAGCCTTCAGCGGATCTCCATCGACCCTGCTCGGATGCAGGGCCTGCCTTGTATCCGAGGGACACGGGTCACCGTCAGTGCCGTCCTCGGTCAACTCGCAGCGGGCCGCACGATCGAGCAACTCCTCGAGGACTACCCGCAACTCGAACGTGACGACGTCCTCGCCGCCTTGGAGTACGCCGCTGCCGTCACTCGCGAGCGTGAGATTCGCCTCACCGCCGCCGGATGAGGCTGCTTGTCGACGAGAATCTGTCACCGCGGCTGATCACCACGTTGCAGCGGGCTGGCCATGACGCCGTACACGTCCTCGACGCCGGCCTCGGCAACACCGATGACGCCGACATCCTCGTTGCCGCTGCCGAACAACACCGTGTGATCGTGACCGCCGATACGGACTTCGGTGCGTTGCTGGCAGCGCGCGGTACGCCGACTCCTTCCGTCGTGACGCTTCGATCGTCGGATCACCTCACGCCGGACGAGCAAGCCCGCCTCGTCGTCGCCGCCTTGACGCAGATCGGACAGGAACTCGAGGACGGGGCGGTCGCCAGCCTGACGCCCGAGCGAATCAGGTTGCGCAGCCTGCCCATCACCGCCCAGTAGGGCTGAGCAACGGGAATCGGGATGCCAGCCGGTGTTTCCGAGACGCAGATCCTCGGTCAGCGCAGTCGGGCCAGCGCGTCGGTGAGGAAGCGGTCGCGGCGGGTGGTGACGGTCGCCAGGTCGAGGTCGGTGCGCCCCTGGGCGTGGAAGTTGGGTAGCCAGCCGCCGAGGTCGTCCGGCGTGGCAACGCCCGCGACGACGTCCCAGTACGCGACGTTGTTCGCCGGGCGACCGGCTGCCTCCTCCCAGCCACGCAACACCTCGTCGGCCGCCTCCACGCCGTGCAGCACGGCGACGTCCGCGCGAAGCGAGCCCAGGTCGATGCCGGCCGGCCCGACGCCGGCGAAGTCCCAGTCGATCGCGCCCCAGTAGTGGTCCCCGTCCCACAGCATGTTGCCCTGCCACAGATCGCCGTGGACGAACCCCAGCGGGTCCGCCGGCGCCGGCGTCGACGCCAGGAACTCGCGCGCCCGGGACAGCAGCGGCGTCGACGGCGTCCTGGTCCCGGCAGCGTCGAGGTCGTAGCCATCGAGCGTCCGCGCCCGCACCGGCAGCACGTCGCTCACCGACACGGCAGCGCCGTGAATGCCTGCCGCGGCACGACCCAGGCCGCGCAGACGCTCCGACGTCGCACGGCTCGGGATCCGGCTGGTCCCGGGGAGCGCGGTCGTCACCAGCGTGAGCCAACCGCACTCCCCCGCGATGTCGTGTGCGACCGGCCGCGGCGCCGGGACGTCGTGCTGCTCGGCCACCTGCAGTGCCGCTGTGGCCGTCGCGTACCTCGGACGCTCCTCGTCGTCCGGCCGGGCCGCCTTCAGCACCAGATCCCGGGTATCGCCGTCGCGCCGCACCTGCACGCGCCAGGGACCCCGCGAATCGGCTTGCGAGAGGTCGACGGTCGCCACGATCTCGGTGCCGGAGCCCAGCACGTCGACCAGCCACGCCAGCAAGGCGGCTGGCGGCTGACCTGCGGTCTCGACGACCATCGGACGCGTCTCCTTTCGACACGGACTCTGGGCAGCACCGAACTCGGTGGTGCTGGGGGCTTCTACCACCACCGGGCGACACGGACAGCCTCGCGGGCCGCCTCCAGTCCGGCCCATTGGAGCTGACCGTCGGCAGACCCGCGTCCCGCCACCGCGGGCCGCGCCGGGGACGTTTCCACAAGCGGCGACGTGCCCGATCCGCCAGCCTGCGTCCGGCCTGCGACGGTTCGCGCTCTCCAGCGAGAGGCACGCCGATGAACGATCCCGACCTCCAGCTCACGCGGCGCCAGCGGCAGGTGCTGGCCGCGCTCCAGCGCCTGCACGAGCGCGACGGGTTCGCACCGTCGCTGCGCGAACTGGCGGCCGAGGTCGGGGTCGCCTCGGCCAGCACCGTGCTCCACCACGTGCGCGTGCTCGAGCAGCGCGGCGTCGTCGAGCGCCGGCCACACGCTGCCCGCACCGTCACCACCACCTCGAGGTAGCCGCGTCGACCACTCCGGGAGGGCGCACCCACTACCCCACCGACGGCAGGCCCAGGCCGCCGACGGGGGTGAAGGCCACCCGCTCGGACATCCCGGCGATGATCGGCCGCGCTTTGGCGATCGCCTCCTGCACGCTCGGCAGCTGCAGCGACGCCTGGTGTGCCTCGGCGTCGGTCCAGACCTCGTAGACGTAGACGGCGTCCGGTGCGTCG
Source organism: Egicoccus sp. AB-alg2 (assembly GCF_041821065.1). Classification (NCBI taxonomy): domain Bacteria; kingdom Bacillati; phylum Actinomycetota; class Nitriliruptoria; order Egicoccales; family Egicoccaceae; genus Egicoccus; species Egicoccus sp. AB-alg2. The sequence continues at coordinate 270,118 of NZ_JBGUAX010000005.1, forward strand.
TCGGGGCGACTGACGACGTAGAGCAGGCAGCCGTGCTCGGCCAGTTCGTCGACGCCCGCCAGCAGGTGGCCGACCATCTCCTCACCGTGCCCGTCGCTTGCGTCGATCCGTCCGTGAAGTCCGTACATCCCTGGTGGTCCTTCGTTCGTCGTGGGCCCCCACGCCGGCGACGTCGAGGCAGCTCGTCCACAGCATCGCGGACATCCAGGACCACGGCGGACCACCCGCACTCCGACGGACCAACCCGTCAGGCGAGCGAGCGGTGCCAGCAGAGGCAGAAGGGGTGGCCCGCGGGGTCGGCGTAGACCTGCCAGCCCTCCTCAGCATCCAGGTCCGGCGCCGCGCGGAGCAGCCTCGCCCCGAGCGCCATCACCTCCTCGTGCGCGGCCGCGAGGTCGTCGACCCACAGGTCGAGGTGCAGCTGCTGCTGCACCTCGCCGTCGGGCCAGTCGGGCGGCACGTGGTTCGGTGCGAGCTGGACACCGATGCGCGGCACCCCGTCACGGTCCATGACCATGTGCCAGTCGTCATCGACGTCGACCGTGCCGTCGAGGACGCCGGCCCAGAACGTGCTCACGGGCTCCAGCTCCGCCGCATCGATGGCGACGACTTGGAACCGGATCTTCACGCGCTTCCCCTCGAGCAGCTCGGTTCAGCCACCCTGGTTCACGCGTTCCGTCAGGTCAAGGCTTCGTAGCCGTGCGGCGACGCAGCCACGCTTCGAGACGAGCGAAGCGATCTTTGGAGTCCTCCAGGACGCCGACGATGACGCCGTACGCCTCGTCGGTCTCGACCTTCAAGCTGCGGCCGTTCAAGCGCAGAAAGATGTCCGCGACGGCGAACGCCGTGCGCTTGTTCCCGTCGACGAAGGGATGGTTGACCAGGAGGCTCTCGAGGAGCGCCGCCGCTTCCGCGATCTCGTCCTCGTAGTAGCCGCTCCGCGGACGGTTGAGCGCGGCGTCGAGCCCCTCGGCGTCGCGGAGCCCGGCCGCACCGCCGAAGGCGTCCAGCAGCCGGTCGTGCACCGCCAGGACCTCGAGGGTGGTGAGATAGACCGTCACTCGGCAAGGCGGCGGTAGAGCTCGCCGTGCTCGTCGATCGAGGCCTCGAGGTGTGCGAGCACCTCGGACCGTGGCCGCGTCCGATGCGCCGCGACGTAGGACTGCAGGGCCTCCGCGACGACGTCCTCGAGCGCCCGTCCCTCCCGGGCAGCGATCTCGCGCAGCCCGGCGAGCACTGCGTCGTCCATGGTTGCCACGAACTCCGACACGGGCAGCCCTTCTACCGACGTAGCACACATGGTGCCATCCCAGCCGGCGAGGTGTGCGACGCCAGGCAACGCTCGTCCACAGGCAGCGGCGATCCCAACCGGCCGGCGCTGCCGACGCGGCGCATGCTGCTCCTCGCCACGACGACGAAGAGGCCGACATGACCGACACCGTCACCGCGGAGCCGCACTTCGACGAACAGCTGCTGACGGCCGCCATCCGCCGACTCCGGCAAGCCGAACAGCAGGCCACCGCGGCGCGCAGCCACGCCACGGTCGCCAAGGAGCAGCTCGCGCTCGCCCTGATCGACGCGGCGGCCGCCTACCGCGACACCGACGTCCTCCCGCCGCGTGAGCTGGTCGACCGGCTGTACTGGGAGGTCCGCGACCTGCGCGTCAACGACATCGCCCGCGCGTTCGGCATCGCGCCGGCGGAGCTCAAGCGGCTGGTCACCCCACGCGTCACGTCGGTCACGTGCCGCACCTGCCGCAAACCCACCGAGGTGGAGACCGCCAAGCGCAGCGAACCGGCCTACGTCCAGTGCGACGGCTGCCGTCGCGCCCAGGAGTGGCGCGAAGAGCGGGCGTGGGCACAGGAGTCGCTGCAGCGTGAGGAACCGCCCTATCCCGACGACGACCTCCCACTGTCCTACCGCGAGGAGCCTCCGCCGCCGCTGCAACTGGTGGGCGCCTATCCCCCGTTCGACGCGCCACCTTTCCACGACGAGATCTGCGACGTGTGCGCCGCACCCGCACCCGAGGGCCGGCACCGTCGCTCCTGACGCCCACCCGCCGTCGCATGGCCGACGAAGGAGAAACCGCGTGTCCGAACAGTCGACCGCGCCCGGTTGGTACCTCGATCCGGAGGCGCTCGTGCAGTTGCGCTACCACGACGGTGACGTGTGGACGGACGAGTCGCGCACGTGGTCGCCGGAGGAGTTGGCGCGCGACGGGCTGCCGGCGGCGATCGACGACCTCGAGGAAGAGGCCACCGAACTCCAGCGGAGCACCAGGCACGCCGCATGGCTCCTCGGCGGCTCCTTCCTCTTCCTGTTTCTGCTGCCGATGGTCTGGATGCCGGTCCTGGCCGCCGTCTCGGCCGTCGAAGCCAAGCGGGCCGACCGGGCCTGGCGCGCCGGCCAGCTCGCGACCGCGCGACGTCGGCACCGCTCGGCACGGCGATGGCGGCTGGTGACCTACTGGAGCGTGCCGGTGTTCGTCACGTTCCTGCTCCTGGGCGCTGCGCTCGCGGTCGGCCAGTTCCTCGCCGGCTGAACGCGCCGCGGGATCGCACGATGGCGGTACCTGATACGCCGTTCACCGCATCGACACCAAGCTCATCGTCAGTCCTGCTTGCGGGCGATCGCCTCGCCGAGTTCCTGCTTGCTCATCGACGAGCGGCCGGGAACATCGAGCTTCTTCGCCCGCTCGTACAGCTCCTTCTTGCTGTGGCCCTCGACGTCCACGCCTCCGGCGGTGCGGCCCTCCTTGCCCGGACCGCCGCGCTTGGCGCGTTCGTCCGACGGGCCCTTCTCGTCCTTCGGCTCCCAGTGGTCGTCGACCTTCTCGTAGCTGTGCTTCAGCGCCGAGTACCCCACCCGGTGTGCGCGCTCCTCGTCGCCGTCGTAGGTCTCCAAGGCGGAGTCGTGGGCCTTCGCGAACGTCCGCTGCGCCTTCTTCGGCGATCGCTGGATCGTGCCGGGCAGGTCGTCCTTCTTCTCGATCGGCATCGTTCGAACCTCCGCCGTTGCCGCACCATCTCACCGTGCCGTGCGCCGTCCAAGCCGGGGCTGGCCGAACGGCGGCGAACGCCAGCGGCCGGCGACGACCCGAGCGGCGAACGCGAAGGGGCGGGGCCGGCCCCCCGGCCGGCCCCGCCCCTGACACGGGGACCACGTACGCGGAGCCCGCCCGTGCGCGGGCCCCGCGTCTCACGTCACGGGGTGATGGTCACCACCGCGCCGCTGGGACCGAACGCCCCCGTGGTGGCGTACACGGTCCCGTCGCGCGCGACCTCGATCGCCGCAGGCGAGTCCACCTCGACCAACGTGGACACCGCACCGCCGGACACGGCGCTGATGCGGCCGGCGAACAGCTCCGCGACATAGATCGTGCCGTCCCCCGCCACCGCCAGGTCGACGGCACCGGTCAGACCGGTCGCGACCGACGACGCCGCACCGGAGCGCCGGTCCACCCGGAACACGCCACCCATGCCGGGCAGCTCGGGGAAGCCGGGCAGCGAGGACACGTACAGGTCGCCGTCGGGACCGACCTCGACGTCGGTCGGCACCGGCTCGGCCAGGAACCTCTGCCCCACCACACACGACGGCAGCGCGATCCCGTACTGCTCGGCGATCCCGTCGACGAGCTCCTGCGTGAAGGTCACCGGCACCGGCGGCAGCACCGCGTGCGTCGACACGCGCCCGTTGCGGCCGACCCGCACGATCGTGTTGCCAGCCGCGTCGGCGACGAACCACTCCCCGCCCGCGACCGCGACCGCGTACGGGTTGGACTCCACGATCCCGTCGTAGGGCACCAGGAAGTCGGCGATGGCCCCCAACTCGGCCTGGCACGCCTCGTCGGCATCCACGAACCCGTAGCGCACGCCACCGTCCGGGTTCACGGCCGTCTCGTGGTCCTCCAGCGAGGCCACGAACGACGTCCGCCCGCTCGGCTGCAGGGCCGTCAGCTGCGTCGGCCCGCCGCCGACGACGGCCACGTTGCCCTTCCCGGTGGCGTCGACGCCACCGACCGCGCCCTCGTAGCGGGTCGTGCGGTTGCTGTCGCGATCCACGGTCGTCAACGCGAAGAAGGCCTCGGCGACGTAGATGGTGCCGTCCTCACCGATGGCGAGGCCCAGCGGCATGGCGACGTCCTCGACGACCGGCGTCACGACCGTGTCCGCCCCTGCAGGCAGCGCCATCGACAATGCCAGGACGGCGCCCAGTCCGGCCGCCGTGCCGCGGCGGAGGCGGCGGCGTTGGTGCTCGATCACGTGCGTTCCTTTGCGCACGGGTGACCGCCCCGTGCGGCCACTCCGACGGCCGGCAGGTTCCGTGAGGCCGATTGGGGCGACGTTGAGCCGACGTTGGGCGGCGCGCCGGACGCCGCCGGGCGCCGCCGTCAAGACCACGCCAAGCAGCCGGCAAGCGGCCCGGCGGACGCTGCGAAGCGTCGACGCCGGGCAGCGGGTCACGGCGCAGCCACCTCGAGGTCACCCCAATGTCCGCCCTCGCCAGCCTCGCCACCCCCGACGACGTCGAGGTGGGTTCGGCCGCCTGGTACGCGCAGCGGTGGGAACGCGCCCGCCGCCTGGCCGGCCACCTGCTCGGCGACTGGGCCGACGCCGAGGACGTCGCCTCCGAGGTGCTGCTGCGGGTCTGGGCACGCTGGGAACGCCACGGCCTGCCCGACAACCCCGACGCCTACGTCGCCCGCGCGCTGCGCAACGAGGTGGTCAACCGCTTCCGCCGGCGCGACCGCGAACGCCGCTCGCTGGCCCTCAGCCGCGTGCCCACGGACGTCGCCGGACCCGAGGACCACACCGCCGAACGCGACCACGTCGACCGCCTGCTGCGACACCTCACGCCCGCCGACCGGGACACGGTCGTGGCGCACTACCTCGACGACCGTTCGTGCGAGGACATCGCCGACGAGCTGGCGCTCGCACCCGCCAGCGTGCGCGCCCGGCTGCACCGCTCCCGCCGCCGGCTCGCCGCCCTCCCGCACGGGTGAGCCCAGCTTCCGCCGTCGCCTCGCCGCCCTTCCGCAGGGCTGAGCACCGCTCCGTCAGCCGCGGTCGCACGCGTCCCGGCCGCGCCGACCCGACGCGCCCGCGCCGAGGTGCTCGCATCTGTGCCGGATGAAACACTCCCTGCCGCGCCGGACAGGTAGGGGTGACACAGTCCCCGGACGGACCACGACATGGCAGACGACGAACCCGATCGCGCGGCCCGGTTCCGCGCCCTCTACCTCGACACCCACGCCGAGGTGCTGCGCTTCGCGCTGCGGCGCGTCGAGCCGGCGCAGGCCGAGGACGTCGTCGCCGACGCGTACCTGGTGGCGTGGCGGCGGCTCGACGAGGCACCGCAGCACCACGACGACCAGCGCGCCTGGTTGTTCGGGGTCGCCCGCCACTGCCTGCTGAACAGCCGCCGGGGACACGCCCGACACCAGGCGCTCGCCGTCCGCATCGCCACCGTCGCAGCGCCCACCGGAACGACCAGCGGCGCGGACGACGGCGTGGCCGACCGGCTGCAGCTGGCCGCGGCCTGGCGGCGGCTGCGGCCAGCCGACCAGGAGGCGCTGGCGCTCACGGTGTTCGAGGAGCTGACCTCCCCGCGAGCGGCCGAGGTGCTCGGCATCTCGCCGGTCGCCTTCCGGCTGCGGCTGCTGCGCGCCCGTCGGGCGCTGCGCCGACAGCTGGACGCCACCGCGGAGTCCGCGGCCGCCAACCCCGCGGCCACGGATCCCGCGTCCACGACTGGACACCTCCCTCCCACGACGTGGGATCCGACGCTGGAGACGCGGCCATGACGCAGGACATCGAGGCAGCACTGCGAACGCTGGATCCCGCCGACCGGCCGATGACGGCCGACGAGCAGCAGCGCGCGATGGCCACGCTCGAGCGGATCGTCGCGACAGACCCGGACCGCGGTGGCGCCGCCCCGGCGACGCTTCCGCGGAAGCGGTCGTCCGCAGCGCCGCACCGGAAGCGGTCGTCGGAGGCGCTTCCACGGAAGCGGTGGTTCGCGCCGAACCGTGGCCCGGGGCACGGCCGGCGCGCCGGCATCGCGCTGACCGCGGTCGCGACGTTCGTGGCGGGAGCGGTGGCGGTCGAGCTCGTGCAGCGTGAGTCGCCGTCGTACGCGTCCTGGACGGCCGTGCCCGCGGTGGCCGCCGACGACGACGTCGCCCGGGTCGCCGCCGCCTGCCGGCCACAGCTGGAGGGCTCCTCGCTCGACCTGTCGCGCGCACGGCTGGTGCTGGCCGAACGGCGCGGCGAGCACGTCGCGCTGCTGTACCGCACCGACGACCCGGACCTGTCGGGTGCGTGCCTGGCCCGACAACCGCCGGGGACCGACGAGGTGCTGGAGGTCAACAGCGGCGTGGGCGGCAGCTCCGGTCCGGCGCTGCGGCCGCCGCCGCGCGGCTACACGCAGGGCGCGGTGTCGCAGTTCGAGGGCGCGTCGATCACCGACGGCGCGGTCGGCGCGCAGGTCGTCGGCGTCACCATCCACGCCGGTGACATGACGGTGGAGGCCAGCGTCGCCGACGGCCGCTACACCGCCTGGTGGCCCGGCGCGGCCTTCAGCGACGCGGCCGACGAGCCCGACGGCAAGCCCCGGTTCGTCCTGACCTACGACCTGACGCTGGCCGACGGCACCGTCGTCCGCAACGCGGAGCCGACCCTCCCCGGGTGATCCCGGCACGGGCGACGCGGCCCGCCAACGCGGGCTGGGTCACCGCGCAGGCAGCCACGGGGTCGCGCGTGTCCGTCCTCCCCGGCCGCGCGGCATCCCTATGCGGCTGCCTCGACCAACGCCTGGACGCGGACGAGCTGGCGGCCGTAGACCTGCTCGCCGATCGCCTCGCCGACCGCGACGGCGCGGGCCAGTTCGTCCCGGGCGCTTTCGCGGTCGCCCGCCAGCAGCAGGATCTCGGCCAGCAGCAGCCGCCAGTTCGACAGCGCGTGCTGCTGGCCGGCCTCGTCGAGGTACCGGCACGCCTCGGCGACCCGCGCCGCCTCGACGGCCGGGTCGCCGCCGGTGCGTGCCCGCGCCCAGCCGTGCAGTGGGGTCGTCAGCATCGCGAGATACTGCAGGCCCGCCTGCTCGCACAGGGCCAGACACTCGTCGGTGTGGCGGCGCGCGTCGGCCGGCCGGTCCAGCGCCGCCATCCCCCAGCCGGCGAACAGCAGCGCGTAACCGAGGGAGAAGGTCGACCCGGTCGCGCGCGCCCGGGCCACCAGCTCCTCGACCGCGCCGAGCGTCGCCGTCTCCTCACCCGCAAGGGCGTGGAAGATGGTGGCCGCCACGCCGATCGACACCGACAGGTGCTCGGGCGTGACCGCCAGCGCGGCCGCGTCGGTGCGCGACTCCGCCTCGCGCGCCGCCGCCAGCTGGCCCCGCACCACCTCGAGGTCGGCGCCGCGGAACAGGCACGTGTAGGCGTTGGCGAGGTGCGACGCGACGTGCACGACCGGCGGCACGTCGTCACCGGCGGCCTGCTTCGCCATGTCGGCGGCCAGGCCGGCGGCCGTGTCGAGCTGCCCGCGGGTCATCGCCCCGGTCCACAGCGACCACCACAGCGACACCAGCTCGCCGTCGAGGCCGACCCGCCCGACCAGCTCGCGCACCCGCCGGCCGGCGACCTCGTCGATCTCGGTCGCGACCCAGCCGCGACCGCTGGTCAGCACCTGCACCAGCCGCAGCCGCACCGCCAGCTCGGTGGCCGGGTCGTCGCTGGCGGCGTGTGAGAGCACGTGCAGGGCGCGGCGCAGGTGCTGCTCGCCCTGCTCGTAGGCGAACAGCGCCAACGCCTCGTCGGCGGCGGCCCGCAGGTGGTGCACGACCCGCAGCGGCTCGACCACGTCGGCGGCCTGCCACAGGTGCTGCGCCACCGCGGTCACGGGCACCGGCTCCAGTTGCTCGAGCGCGTCGGCCGCGGCCGCGTGCAGGCGGGCGGCACGGCCGGGGGTGAGCTCACCGTCGAGGGTCTCGCGCACCAGCGCGTGCACGAACCGGTAGGCCGAGGCGTGCTGCTGGCCGACCTCCACCAGTGCGTGCTGGATGGCGACGTCGAGGTGGTCGAGCACCGTCAGCACGTCGACGCCACCCGCCGCCGCGACGGTGCGCGCGTCGAACTCCTGCCCCAGCACGGCCGCCAGCTCCAGGGTGCGGCGAACCTCCTCGGGCAGCAGCTGGATGCGGCGCAGCAGCACGTGACGGACGCCGACCGGCACGCCGCCGCGCCCGTCGGTCACCCCGCCGCGCTCGACCGCCAGCGCCGCCAGTTGACGTGTGAAGAACGGGTTGCCGCCCGAACGGTGCACGAGGTCGGCCAGTACCGCGTCCGACGGCGGGGTGCCGGCCACCTCGGTCGCGATGGCGGCCACGTCGTCGGCGCCCAGGGCGCCCAGCTCCAACGTCAGCGTGGCCGGCTCGCGCGCCACGCCGGCCAGCGCGGCGTCCAGCGCCGGCGTGCGCTCGGCCGCGGCACTGCGGTACGAGCCGGCCACCAGCACCCCCGCCGCCGGGGCCCGCGCGGCGAGGAACTCGACCAACTGCAGCGTCGGCGGGTCGGCCCAGTGCAGGTCGTCGAGGACCACCAGCACCCCGCCGCCCGAGACGCCGCTGCCCGAGGCGCCGCCGTCCGAGACGCCGTCGGACGCGGCACCGTCCGGCCCGCCGGCGGCCACCTCCGCCGAGGCGTCGTCCGAGGCTCCGCCGGCCGTTGCCGCGAGCCGGCCGAGGAAGGTCGCGACCGCGTCGTACAGCGCGAACCGTGCGGCCCCCGGGTCACCGCCCAGCGCGACCGGCTCCGTGCCGATCCGGGCCGCCAGCTCCGGGACCAGCTGGGTCACCGGCGCGGCCGCGCCCGCCAGCGCCGACCGCAACGCCCGCGTGTCGAGGTCGGCGGCCAGGTGGCGCAGCACCTCGATCCACGGCCAGAACGCCGGCACGCCGTCCGCGTCGAGGCAGCGGCCCCAGGCGTGGGGCACGCCGGTCGCGGACGCGGCGGCGGTGACCTCGCGCAGCAGCGCGGTCTTGCCGATGCCGGGTTCGCCCGCCAGGAGCACGAGCCCGCCCTCCCCGGTCGCCAGTCGCTCGACCGCGGCGACCAGCTGCCGGCGCTCGGCGTCGCGACCGACGACGCCCGGCAACAGCGCCGACGGCCGGCGTCCATCCGAGGTGCCCGCGGGCTCGACCGGCACCGCGGTCCCGATCTCGCCGCCCCCGCCGCCCCCGCCGGCCCCGCCGGCCGCCGCGGTCACGGCGGTCCCGCCCGCCCAGCCGGCCTGTGCGGGTGCGTCCAACGACGGGTCCTGCCGCAGGATCCGGTCGGCCAGCCCGGCGATCTCCGGACTCGGGTCGAGGCCCAGCTCCTCGACGAGCTCGGCCCGAAAAGCCGTGTGCGTGCGGAGGGCGTCCGGTGTGCGCCCTGCGCGGTGCAGCGCCAGCATCAGCTGCCGGCGCGGGCGCTCGCGCAACCGGTGCCGGCCGACGTGCGCCTCCAGCTCCGGGACCACCTCGAGGTGGCGCCCGAGCGCCAGCAACGCGTCGAAACGGTCCTCCTCGACGGTCAGGCGCAGCTCGTCGAGCTTGGCGACCACCGGCTGGGCGTAGGCCTCGGCGGCCACGTCGACCAGCGCGTCGCCGCGCCACAGCGCCAGTGCGGCGTCCAGTACCTCGACGCCCGTGGCGGGCTCGGCGGCCGCGACGGCCTCGCGGCCCTGCTTCGCGAGCCGCTCGAAGCGGTGGACGTCGATCCGTTCCGGTTCGACGTCGAGGGCGTACCCGCGGCCGCTGGTCACGATCAGCTGCGGTCGACCGGGCTGCTGGAGCAGGCGGCGCAGGTTCGACACGTACGAGCGCAGCGACACCATCGGCTGGGGCGGCGGCTCCTCGCCCCACAGGTCGGCGACCAGCCGCTCGGACGGCACCGCGCGTCCGACGTCCAGCAGCAGCAGGATCAGCAGCGAGCGCAGCTTGGGCGCGCCCAACGCCACGCGCGTCCCGGAACGACGGACCTCCAGCGGTCCGAGCAGGCGGAAGTCCATACCTCAGTCCCCTGCCACCGGCTCCCCGCCGGCCAGCGGCGCACCCCGGTCAGCGCGCGACCAAGGCCGCGGCAACGTAGCCCCAAGGCCCCCGTCGCAGGCTGCGTTTCGTCGGACCGATCGAAGGCCTGCCCGTGCGAACCCTGCTGCTGGACGTCCCGGACGCCCACTGCGGTGCCTGTCGCGCGGCGATCGTCGCGGCCCTGCAGCGTCACCCGGGGGTCGTGTCGGCGGACGTCGACCTACGACGTCGCATCGCCACGGTCGTGTTCGACGAAGGACGCGTGACGGCGGCCGCCGTCGTCGACGCGCTGGTCACGGCCGGCTACCCGCCGGCGTGACCGTCGCCCGGCGCCGACGGCGCCGGTCCCGCCCACCACCTCCAGACCACTGGAAGCGAGGTCCAGCCATGCACGTCCGCAACCGCACCCGCAGCCTGGCCGGCGCCGTCGTCGCCGGCGTCCTGCTGACCGCCTGTTCGACGGCCCAGGCCGACGAGACCGCCACCGAGACCGCCACCGAGTCCGCGACCGACACCGACGCGGCCGGCGGTGCGGTCGAGGTGGTCGGCGTCGACTACGGCTTCGAAGGGCTCGACGGGCCGATCGATGCCGGCAGCACCCTGACGTTCCGCAACGCCTCCGAGGTCGAGTACCACGAGGTCGTGGTGATGCGGGTCCCCGACGAGGAGACCCGCAGCCTCGACGAACTGCTCGCGCTGCCGCCCGAGGAGGCCGGCCAGGCCCTCGAGTTCGTCGGAGTGGCGGTCGCGCCCCCGGGCGAGGAGGGCGAGGTCGTCGCCGGTGACCTGACCCTCGACCAACCGGGCCGCTACGTCGCGACCTGCTTCATCCCGATCGGCGCCGACCCGGACGTGGTCCACGAGGCGATGCACGGGGCCGAGGGCGAGGACGCCCCGCCGGACCTCGGCGACGGCGAGCCGCACGCCATGGCCGGCATGGCCGCCGAGTTCACGGTCGAGTGACCTGACGGGTCGCCCGCACCGGCCCCGGCCCGGGACGCGTCGACAGCGCGTTCCGGGCCCGAGCCGTCCGCAGACGACGGACCGGGCGCTAGGGCAGCACCGACGGCGTGTCCAGCGGCTGGTCGACGGCTTGCAGGGGCGTGGACAGCCGCTCGCTGAGGTGCGGCTCGATGCGGGCATGGTCGACCCCGGTCGCCTGCGCGAACGACAGGTGACCGCCGAGGTAGCCACCGACCGACGCCACCACACCGCCCAGCAGCGCCGTGACCGTCGCCTTGCCGCGCTTGCCGCGCAGCCCGGCCACGAACGACGCCGTGTAGAAGCCGAGCCCGATGCTGTTGGCGACCGCGTGGACCACACCGACGCGCTTGGCCGCCGGCGTGGCACGCTGCCACTCCGCCACCCCGGTCGCCACCGTTGGCACCGCGGCCACGACCCCGATCCCGGTCAGCGTGGTGGCCGCCCCGGACCAGCGCGCCGGCCCGAACAGCCGCAGCAGCGTGGCGCTCATCCAGCAGCCCAGCGGCACGTCGGTCAGCAGCGGGTGCAGGGCGTGGCCGAGCCACGTCCCTTCCAGCAGGCCACGGGTCGGCTGCTTCTGCAGCGCCTGGGGCAGGGCCTTGTCCAGCGTGTCCACGGCCCGGTCGAGCTTGGCGTTCTCCTCGAGATCCAGCGCGATGTCGTACGCATGCCGCATGTCGGTCCTCCGCGTGCCGACGACCCCTCGACGCTACGCCGCGACCGCCGTCGCGCCGCCGGCCGCCACGACCGGGTGGCGGGGACCGGACGGCACCGAGGAACCGTCACGGGCTCCGAGGTGGGACGTCCGTCCCTCGGCACGTCCACCCGCGCACGCCACCGTGACTAGCGTTGGCCGCCCGACCGCGAGGGCCGCTGATGGAGCTCGACGAGGCGCGCGACTTCCTGCGCGACCACCACCGTGCCGTGCTGCACACCTACCGCGAGGACGGCGCGCCGCAGCTGTCCCCGGTCGCCGTGGGCGTGGACGCCGCCGGTCACGCCGTCGTGTCGACCCGGGAGACCGCCATCAAGGTCAAGAACCTGGAACGGGACCCGCGCGCCTCACTGTGTGTGTTCACCGACAGGTTCTTCGGTCCCTGGATCCGCATCGACGGCGACACGTCGATCGTGCGGCTGCCCGACGCGATGAAGCCGCTGATCGACTACTACCGCTCGGTCGCCGGCGAGCACCCGGACTGGGACGACTACCGCCGCGCCATGGAGTCCGAGCGCCGTGTGCTGCTGCGCATCGCGCTGACCGCGGCCGGTCCCGACGTCGCCGGCTGAGCGCCGAAGGGACCTCGTCGTGGACCGTGTCGTGTCGTTGCTGCCGTCGACCACGGAGATCGTGCACGCGCTGGGATGCGGTGACCGGCTGGTCGGGCGCTCCCACGAGTGCGACCACCCCGCCGACGTCCGGGCGCTGCCGGTCGTCACCGAGCCGAAGGCGCCGATGGCCGGTACCTCGGCGCAGATCGACCGGCAGGTCCGCGCCATCCTGGAGCAGGCGCTGTCGGTCTACCGGGTCCACGCCGACGTGCTGGTGGAACTCGCCCCGACAGTCGTGCTGACCCAGTCGCAGTGCGAGGTCTGCGCCGTCAGCGCCGACGAGGTGCAGCAGGCCGTCGACGACCACCTCGACGGGCACGCCGAGGTGGTCGCGCTGGAACCCAACACGCTCGAGGACGTGTTGAGCGACGTACGACGGGTCGCCCGCGCCCTGCACGTCCCGGACCGCGGCGAGCGACTGGTCGCCGACATGACCGCCCGCATCCGGGCCGTCGCCGACCGCGCCGCCGGGCTGCCGACGTGGCGGGTCGTCACGCTGGAGTGGATCAACCCGCTGATGGCCGCCGGCAACTGGATGCCGCAGCTGCTGGCGGCGGCCGGCGGGGAGGAGCTGTTCGGGGTCGCCGGGCGCCACTCCCCGTGGCTCGCGTGGGACGACGTCGTCGCCGCCGACCCGGACGCAATCGTCGTGCTGCCGTGCGGCTTCGACCTCGAGCGCACCCGCGCCGAGGCCGCCGTGCTGCACGACCTGCCGGGCTGGGCGGAGCTGCGGGCCGTGCGCGAGGGCCGCGTCGCGCTCACCGACGGCAACCGGTACTTCAACCGGCCCGGCCCACGGCTGGCGGAATCGACCGAGATCCTGGCGGAGATCCTCCACCCGGACGCGTTCGCACCCGTGCACCGCGGTGACGGCTGGGAGCCGTTCCCCGCCGGCTGACCTGCGGCCGGCGGGCAGGATTCACCGCGCCAGCCGCCGCGTGATGACCCGGCGCAGCAGTGCCTGCCCGGGCGGGGTGGTCACCAGTGCGACGACGGTGGCCGCCACCAGCTGTGCAAGGGGTCGTGGCACGTTCGCGCTCCTCCGGACGACTCGTCCCAGCTTGCGCCACCGAGACCGGTGGCACCGCCGTCCGAGTGGTCGCGCGGCCACCCTCACGCCTCCGGACGCGCCGCGCCTCACGCCTCCGCGCCTCACGCCTGGGCGCCTCACGCCGGCACGCCTCACGCCTCCGGTCGGAGCTCCATCAGCGCCGGGCGCTTGCAGGCGACGGTGTCGCCGCTGGAGACGCCGCGGACCCGGCGGCCGACCCACGGCAGCAGATGACGGCGGACCCAACGCACGTCCCCCGCCAGCGTCTCCCGGCGCGAGACCGGCACGCCCCCCGGCAGCGGTTCGCGCCACCACCCGACCGGTCCGCCACGCAGCTCGTCGGAGCCGACCTCCAGGGCCTCCAACACCGCCGCGGCGACCCGCCGGTGGCCCTCGGCGTCGAGGTGGAGCCGGTCCTCGTGCCACATGCGCCGGTCCTGCAGGGCCGGCTGGCTGCCGACGTCGGCCAGCCGGGCACCCGTGCGGCGGGCGGTGCGACGCACGCCGGCGTTGAAGATCGCGAACCGGCGCGCCAGCGCGTCCGCGAGCCGGCCGGTGCCGCCCGTGCGCTCGAGCACGGTGAACAGCACCACCTCGGCGCCGGTGGCCCGCAGACGGTGCACCGCGTGCTCGTAGCGGCGCACGAGGTCCTCGATCGCCACCTTCGGGCGCAGCACGTCGTTGCCGCCTCCGTGGAACGAGACCAGGTCCGGCTGCAGGTCCAGCGCCAGCGGCACCTGCTCCTCCACCACCTCGTCGAGCAGCCGGCCACGGACCGCGAGGTTGGCGTACTGCAGGGCCGGCCCGTCGCCATCACCTGCGTCCGCGGCCCGCGCCGCCCCGTCGCGCGCGAGCGCCTCGGCGACCCGGTCGGCCCAGCCGAGATGGCGGCCGTCGGGCCCGAGCTCGTCGTGCAGCCCCTCCGTGAACGAGTCACCGAGCGCGACGAAGCGGGCGTAGGACGGCACCGGACGCGGCTCCTGACACGGTGGCGGGGGCGCCGCGCACGATACCGAGCGGTTCCTGGACAGCCGCCGACGGCCGGCCCGCACCGGAGCCGCCGGTACCGTTGCGCGCCATGCCCACCACCCTCGCCCCTGCCCGCGTGCCCGCCGACACGACCACCGCGTCGCGGGTGGCCGACCCGCTGCACCTCGGCGACCTCGAGGTGTGGCCGCCGGTCGTGCTCGCGCCCATGGCCGGGGTCACCAACGCGCCGTTCCGCACCCTGTGTCGGCGCCACGGCGGCGGGCTGTACGTGTCGGAGATGGTCGGCGCGCGCGGGCTGGTCGAGGGCAACCACACCTCGCAGTGGAAGGCGTCGTTCGCGCCGGGCGAGACCCCACGTTCCATCCAGCTGTACACGATCGACCTGCACGACGCGGCGGCCGCCACCGAGTTGCTGGTCACCACGGGCGCGCCGGACGGTCAGGGCGGCTTCGCCCCGGTCGAACACCTCGATCTCAATTTCGGCTGTCCGGCTCCGAAGGTGACCCGGCACGGCGGCGGCTCGGCCCTGCCGTGGCGCACCGACCTGTACGCCGCGATCGTCGCGGCCACCGTGCAGGCCGCCGGTGACGTCCCCGTCACGGTCAAGATCCGCAAGGGCATCGACGCCGACCACCTCACCTACCTCGAGGCGGGCCGGATCGCGGCCGACCTGGGCGTGGCCGCCGTCACGCTGCACGGCCGCACCGCGGAGGAGCGCTACGGCCCGCCGGCGGACTGGTCGTCGATCGCCCGCCTGGTCGAGGCGGTGCCCGAGGTGCCGGTGCTGGGCAACGGCGACATCTGGGAGGCGGCCGACGCGCTGCGGATGGTGGCGGAGACCGGCTGCGCCGGCGTGGTGGTCGGGCGCGGCTGCCTCGGCCGGCCGTGGCTGTTCCGCGACCTGCAGGCGGCCTTCGCCGGCCAGCCGATCCCGACCCCGCCGACGCTGGGCGAGGTCTGCGAGCTGGTCGTCGAGCACGCCGAGTTGCTGGTCGAGGCGCTCGGGGACCACGTCGGGATCCGGGAGCTGCGCAAGCACACCGGCTGGTACCTGCAGGGCTTTCCGGTCGGTGGCGAGCTGCGGCGCGCCCTCAACCAGGTCACGTCGCTCGAGCAGCTGCGCGAGCTGCTGGCCGGCCTCGACCGCACGGTCCCCTTCGACGAGGCGGTCCGCCGTCAGCCTCGTGGTCACACCGACCGTCCGAAGCGGCCGGTGCTGCCCTACGGCTGGCTCGACTCGCGCCACCACGGTGCGCCGCTGCCGGCGGCCGCGGCCGAGGTGGTGTCCGGTGGCTGACGCCCCGGCCCCCGCCGCCGGGCCGCCGCTCCCCCGCCTCGTGCTCGCCTCGGCCAGCCCGCGCCGGGCCGCGCTCCTGGCCCGGCTCGGCCTGACGCCCGAACCGCGGCCGCAGGACGTCGACGAGACCCCACGCGACGGCGAGACGCCCGACGAACTGGTCCGACGCCTGGCGGCACTCAAGGCGATGGCGACCCGGGCCGGCCCCCATGAGGTCGTCGTGGCCGCCGACACCGAGGTGGTCCTCGACGGCGCGACCCTGGGCAAGCCCGCCGACCGCGACGCCGCCGCCGCGATGCTGCGGGCGCTGTCGGGACGTGCTCACGAGGTCGTCACCGGCGTGGCGGTGCGGCGCAACACGCTCGTGCACGTCGACGCGGTCCGCACGACGGTCGTGTTCCGCTCCCTGACGGACGCGGAGATCGCCTGGTACCTCGACACCGGTGAGCCGTTCGACAAGGCCGGCGCCTACGGGCTGCAGGGCGCCGGGGCCGTGCTGGTCGAGCGCATCGAGGGCTCCGACACCAACGTGATCGGCCTGCCGCTGGCCGAGACCGTCGCGCTGCTGCGCCTGGTCGACGTCGACCCGCTGCGCCCTGACCCGGCCGGCGTGTCGGCGCCCGGTCAGGTCCGCAGGTAGGACGCGCCGTTGGCGTCGACGATCGTGCCGGTCGCGTACTCGGTGCCGGGCGTGGCCAGGAAGACCACGAGGCGGGCGATCTCGTCCGGCTCGGCGGCGCGGCCCAGCGGCGACTGGGCCCGGATGGCGTCGCCGCCGGGGCCGGTCAGGTGCTCGGTGGTCATGTCGGTCTCCACGAAGCCGGGGGCGACCGTGGTGACGTACACGCCGTGGGGCGCCAGGGCCTGGGCCAGCGACTGGCCGAGGCTGTTGAGCCCCGCCTTCGACGCCCCGTAGGCGGGATGGTCGGGCTCGCCGCGGAACGCGCCGCGCGAGGAGACGTTCACGATCCGGCCGTCGCCGGCGGCGATCAGGTGCGGCACGGCCTGGTGGATCAGGTTGGCGGGCCCGAGCAGGTTGGTGGAGATGGTGCGCTGCCAGGCGGTCTGCCAGGCGTCGTAGTCGACGTCGGCGATCCGGTGCTCCTCGAAGATGCCGGCGTTGTTGACCAGCACGTCGAGGCGACCGCAGCGCCCCACCGTGTCGGCCACCAGCCGCGCGGCCTGGGCGGGGTCGGCGACGTCGGCCGCCAGCGCGACGTGCCCGTCGCCGTCCAGGGACGCCAGCGTCTCCTCCGCGGCCTCGCGCCCGGCGCGGTAGTGCACGACGACGCGGGCGCCGGCCTCGGCGAATTGCTGGCACACCGCCCGCCCGATCCCGCGGGACCCGCCGGTGACCAGCACGACCCGTCCGTCGAACGCTCCGCCCACGCTGCCTCCTCGTCTCGGTGGCGCGCGACGCTACCGGTGCCGGCGCCGTGGCCCGCGCGCGCTCGCCTAGCCGCCGAAGCGGTCCAGCAGCCGGGCGACCGGGTCCCACAGGGCCGAACGCGGCTCGTCCCGTCGGTAGGCGTCGGCCAGCACGCACAGCGCCGCCCGCAGCTCGCGTTCGTCGGCGGTGAGGTCGAGTTCCGCCGCCTGCGCGTCCATGGCCAGCAGCGGCACGGTCGCCTGGCTGGCGGTGTCGGCGAGCAGGTCCAGCAGGATCTCCTTCTGCCGGACCCGGGCCGCGTCGTCGGCGTACGTCTCCGGACACGGCCACAGCACGTCGATGGTGTGGTCCCACAGCGCGGCCAGCGCCGGGCTCGGGTCCACCTGCAGCGAGGTGGCCATGACCGGCGCGTCGACGCCCTGGCGCTCCTGCTCCAGCGCTCGGCGCACGGCGTGCACGGCGGCGTGCAGCGACGGGTCGCTCATGCTGTAGCCGACGAACAGCAGATGGTTGGTCAGCAGCAGCATCTGCAGCACCCCGGCGAGCGCGCCGCGTTCGACGTCGAAATCCAGCAGCTGGTTGCGGGTCAGCAGCGGCTCGCCGCCCTCCTCGCTGAGGCTGCCGTGCAACTTGACCAGCCGCCGCGTCCCGCCCGGGCGGGGCACGATCGTCACCTCGACGCCGCTGGCCTCGCAGGCCCGCTCGTAGCCGCGGTCGTAGTTGGTGGTGATCGCGTCGCGGGCGCCGAGGTTGGCCAGCTCGACGTGCAGCAGCGACAGGCGTTCGACCGCCAGCCGCTGGTCGAGCCGCTCGCGCAGCGCCCCGGTCCCGCCGGGGTCGAGGTTCGCGATCACCTGGGCCCGGGCGAACGGGTCCGCCATGTGACTGAGGTCCTGACCGACGAGGCGGTCGAACAGGTCCACCGCCGCGGGCGGGGACAGCTCCTGGAGCAGCTCGGCCCAGTTGGGCTGGCCGGCGGCGCGGCTGACCCCGGAGCCGAAGAACGGCACCAGCCGGCCCTGGGCGGCGCGGTCCCGCAGTGCCCGCAGGTCGTCGGCGGCGGGCGTGTCGACCACCTTGCCGTCCAGCACCCGCCCGCGACGCCAGCGGCGGAACACCGCCTCGGCGTAGCCGGTCTCGCCGTCCCACCGGCGGCTCCACAGCCGTCGCCGCCAGTGGCGGCACAGCGCCTCGATGGTGGCCGAGTACGCCACCACGACCACGTCGATGCCGCGTTCCGCGACGGCCAGATCCAGCCGGCGCAGCAGCGCGCTGACCACCGCGCCCGGCCGGGTCCCCAGCCCGTGCTCCCCGGTGCCGACCACGGGCAGCGCGACCAGCGGCCGCGGCCGGCCGACCTGCTCGCGCTCGAGCACCTCGGCGGCGTCGGCGAGGAACGCCTCGACCCGGTCCAGCAGCGTCTCCAGCGTGGCGGCGACGTCGGTGGCGGACGCGTCGGGCGGGTGCAGCCCGGCGGTCGCGGCCAGCCACACACGGGGCTGTCCCCGTCCGTCGTCGTCGCGCGCCGGAAGCAACAGGGGCTCGTTCGGCCAGGACGACGGCGGGTCGGGCACCTCGTCGACCAGCGACCGCCACGCGCCGGTCACCGACAGGTCGGTCGTCGTGGGCACCAGCACGGCGTCGCAGGCCAGCTGCGTCAGGTCGCCCCGCACGACGAACACGTGCCCCGGCTCGGCCATCGCCTCCTCGACTCCTCCGCACGTCGGGCCTCGACCGTAATCGGCGCGGCGACGGCCGCAGCGGCGCGGCCCCAGCCGTCGGCCGCCCGTCCCCTTCAGTTCTCGCCCCGTGCGGCCGATGGGCACGCGGGGTTCCCCGTCGCCCGGCCGTGCTGCGTGGGGACCGCTTCCAGCCGTGCCGGGGAGGCCCATGTACCGCCAGTCCTTGGAGGGGCTCACCCCCGGTGCCGTCCTCGCCAAGACCGTCTACGACGACGTCGGCCGTCCCCTGCTGACCGCCGGGACGGTGCTGTCGTCCCGCTACGTCGACGCCTTGCGCGCGCGAGGGCTGCTGTCGGTGTACGTGCGGGACGGGCTCGCCGACGACGTCGTGCCGGTCGACATCGTGACCGAGCAGGTCCGCGCCACGATCACCGGGCACGTCGCGACCACCTTCACCAGCATCGCGCTGGTAGCCCAGGAACGCGGTGCCGGCCCGGGCGGCGTGGACGGCATGGTGGACCGCCTCGGCGAGGAGCCGATCGCGCTGGACGGCGGCGGCACCCGGGCACTGGCCGACCTGTACGCCGACGTCGAGTACCTCATCGCCGAGGTGCTCGAGCACGACAGCGCCGCCGGGCTGGCGTCGCTGAAGACCCACAGCAGCTACACGTTCGAGCA
Organism: Egicoccus sp. AB-alg2; assembly: GCF_041821065.1. Classification (NCBI taxonomy): domain Bacteria; kingdom Bacillati; phylum Actinomycetota; class Nitriliruptoria; order Egicoccales; family Egicoccaceae; genus Egicoccus; species Egicoccus sp. AB-alg2. Next base: position 289,590 of record NZ_JBGUAX010000005.1, read on the forward strand.
CTCGGTCGACGTCGCGGTCATCGGCGTGCTGCTGGGCCGGCGGCTGGGGATGCCGCGGGACCGGCTGCGCGAGCTGGCGCTGGGCTGCCTCATGCACGACATCGGCAAGACCTACGTCGACCAGACGATCCTGGACAAGCCCGGGCCGCTGACCGGCGAGGAGTTCGCCGCCATCCAGCAGCACCCCTACCTCGGCTTCGAACTGCTGCGCCGCATGCCGTTCCGCAGCCTGCTGCCCGCCCACGTCGCCTACCAGCACCACGAGAAGCAGGGCGGAGGCGGCTACCCGCGCGGCCTGGTCGGCGACAACACGGTCGGGGCCCGCACCGTGCACGAACGCATCGGCGCCGGCCGGATGCTGCTGATCGCGGAGATCGGCGCCGTCGCGGACGTCTACAGCGCGCTCGCCTCGGACCGCCCCTACCGCGCCGCGCTGCCACCCGACCGGGTCACCGCGACGCTGACCGAGATGGCCGGCCCGCACCTCAACGCGGAGATCGTCGGCTGGCTGCGGCGCCTGGTCCCGAGCTACCCCGTCGGCAGCTGGGTCGAGGTACGGCCGGGCAGCCGCTGGGCGGGCTGGCGCGGCGTGGTCACCGCGGTGCCGTACGCGCGGCTCGACGAGCCGCGGGTCCGGCTGCTGCTGGACGCCGGGGGCGAGGAGGTGGCCGACCCGGTCGACCTCGACGTCCGCGACCACGCCAACGTCCGCCTCGCGTCGCTGCCGGCCACGGCCCCCGACCCGCACCGACGCACGGCGCCCACCGGCCGCAGCGCCTGACGCGCGGCGGCGCGGCGGCGCGGATGCGCGGCGGCGCGGATGCGCGGCGGCGCGGCGGCGCGGATGCGCGGCGGCGCGGATGCGTCATCCGCACCCGCGGTCCGTGCGTGCCAGGATGCACGCATCGGGGCGGGAGCCCGGTCAGGCGGGCACGCCGGCGGGATGCAGGATCTGGCGGACCGTCCGCCCCTCGGCCAGCGTGTCCAGCGCCTCGTTGATCGCTCCCAGCTCCAGCGAGGCGCTGTGCATGCGCTCGACCGGGAGCCGGCCGGCCCGCCACAGCTCGATCAGGGCCGGGATGTCGCGCTGCGGGACGGCCCCGCCGAGGTAGCTGCCCATCAGCGTGCGGGCCTCGCCGACCAGCTGCACCGCCGGGATGGTGAGTTGCTGGCTCGGATGCGGCAGCCCGATCGCGACCGTGGTGCCGCCGCGGCGGGTGACCTGCCAGGCGTCGGCCAGCACCCGCGCGGAGCCGACCGCCTCGAACGCGTGCCGCACCCCGCCGGGCACCAGGTCACGCACCACCTCGACGACGTCCTCGACGCCGACGGCGTGCGTGGCGCCGAGCTCGCGGGCCAGGCGCTGCTTGTCCGCCACCGGGTCGATCGCCACGATCGGGTTGGCGCCGGCGACGACCGCCCCCAGCACCGCCGCCAGCCCGACGCCGCCCAGGCCGAACACGGCCACCGACTCGCCCGGGCGCACCCGCGCCGAGGACAGCACCGCCCCGGCACCCGTCAGCAGCGCGCAGCCGAACAGCGCCGCGGTGGCGTGCGGGACGTCGTCGGGCACGACCACCGCCGAGCCGCGGTCGACGACCACGTGCTCGGCGAAGGCGGACACGCCGAGGTGGTGGTGGACGACCCGGCCGTCGAGGTGGCCCCAGCGGCGCCCGCCGCGCAGCAGCTCGCCGGCGGCGTTGGCCGCGGCGGCCGGCTCGCACAGCGCCGGCTGGCCGGCCGCGCACGCCGCACAGGTGCCGCAGCGTGGGACGAAGACCAGCACGACGTGGTCACCCACCTCGATGTCGGCGACGCCGACGCCGACCTCCACGACCTCGCCGGCGGCCTCGTGACCCAGCACCATCGGGGTCGGGCGCGGCCGGTTGCCGTCGACGACGGAGAGGTCCGAGTGGCACAGACCGGCGGCGTGGACCCGCACGAGCAGCTCGCCGGGCCCGGGCGGGGCGAGGTCGAGCTCCAGCACCTCCAGCGGCCGGCTGTCGGCGTAGGGGCGCTGACGATCGTCGGCCAGCAGCACCGCCGCACGCGTCCGCATGTCGCGCCTCCCTCGTGACGGCACGAACCCTAGGCGGACGGACGATCAAGCCGGGCGTTCGGCATGCCGATGGCTGCGGCGGAGGTGGCGGCATGGCGGAGCAGGACGACTGGGCGGTGCGCATCGAGCGGCTGCGTCCGCAGCACGCCGAGGTCCCGCGCACCGGATCGGGTCGCGGCGGGCGGCAACCGCGGCGACGGCCCCGGTGGCGGCTGCCGCGTGGCTGGCGGGCGGTCGTCCCGGTCGTGGTCGTGCTCGGGCTGTGGTTCGTGGCCGAGTCGATCCCGGCACCGGTCGTGGACCCGCCGGATCCCGTCACGCTGGCTGCGGAGTCGCGACGGCTCGGTTGGACCGGACCGGCCGAGAACCAGGCACTGGCCGAGGACGTCTTCGAGCGCGTCAACGACGAACGAATCGCCCGCGGACTGCGCCCGCTGCTGTGGCACCCGGACCTGGCCGAGCGCGCCGGGACCTGGTCGCTGCGGATGATCGAGGACACCTACGAGCACTCCCCCGACGGCTTCCTGGCCCACCCCCGCTTCCCGGGCACGGGCGAGAACATCGCCATGGGCCAGCGCGACACGATGGAGGTGCACGTCGACTGGATGGAGTCCGCCGGCCACCGCGAGAACATCCTGCGACCCGGGTTCACCGCCATGGGTGTCGGCATCGTGTGCCGCAACGACGGCCGCATGTGGGCCACGCAGGTCTTCGGGATGCCGGCCGGGCCCGCCCCCGCCGGCGCCGCCCCCACCGTGGACACCGGCCCGCCGCCGGTCGAGCCGGTCACGCGCCGCGACGACGGCGTCGCCTGCCCCCGCCCCGCGCGCCTCCTCCCGCTTCAGGACACGCCGAACCGGTAGTGGGTGCGGTGCACGTACTCCGCGCCCGGGTCCAGGATCACCGACGGGAAGGCCGGCTGGTTGACGGCGTCGGGGAAGCCCTGCGGTTCGAGGCAGAACGCGGCGTGGCGGCGGTACGGCGTCCCGGCGCGCCCGACGATCGAGCCGTCGAGCATGTTGCCGGTGTAGAACTGCACGCCCGGCTGGTCGGTGTGTACCTCGAGGGTGCGCCCGCTGGCCGGGTCCTCGACGCGGGCGGCCGGGCGCTGTCGTCCGGGCTCGCCGTCCACGACGAAGTTGTGGTCGATGCCGCCCCCGGGATCGTCGGCCAGTGCCGGGAGCCGGTCGCCGATCCGGGTCGGCTGCCGCAGGTCCAGCGGGGTGCCGGCGACCTCGGCGATCTCGCCGGTGGGGATCTGGCCCGCACCGACCGGGGTGTAGCGGTGCGCGAAGACCTGCGCGCGGTGGTCGAGGACGTCCCCGGCGGGCTCGCCGGCCAGGTTGACGTAGGCGTGGTTGGTCAGGCTGACGGGGGTGCGGGCGTCGGCGCGGGCGCGGTACTCGATCTCCAGGCGGTCCCCGACGACGTGGTAGGCGGCGGTCACCTCGACGCCGCCTGGATAGCCCTCCTCGCCGTCCGGCGAGACGTGCACCAGCGTCACCCGGTCGTCGCCGACCTCGAGAAGCTCCCAGACCACCCGGCTGAAGGCGCGCGCCCCGCCGCCGTGCAGGTGGTTGTCGCCGTCGTTGGCCGCCAGCCGGTGGGTGCGGCCGTCCAGCGTGAAGGCCGCGCCCCCGATGCGGTTGGCGACGCGACCGACCGTCGCGCCGAGGTAGGGGTTGGCCGCGTCGGCGTACGCCGACACGTGGTCGTGACCGAGCACGACGTCGGCCACGCGCCCGTCGCGGTCCGGCACGCGCACGGCCACGACGGTCGCACCGAAGTCCGTGACGTCCACCTCGAGATCACCGTCGACCAGGCGGAAACGGTGTGTGGGACGGCCGTCGGGCGCGCTTCCGAAGTCGGTGCCGGACACGAGCGAGCCTTTCGGGAGTCGGGCGTAGGCGGATCGTGGGGCGTGACTCTACGGAGCCGGTCACACCGCGGCAGGAGCGGACGACCGCGACGGCGAACTCCTTTCCCGGACCGCCCGCCGCACCCGCGCGCGGGGCGGCCGCGACTGGGAGGTCGTCCGAGGTGCGCCGCCGTCACCTGTCCGTCCTGGCCACCGCCGTGGCGCTGGCCGTCGTCGTGGCGCAGCCTGCCGCGGCGCACCACCGTCCGGGCCACGCTGGCGGCCCACCACCCCACGCGCCCGGTGGCCCCGGCACGCCGGGGAACGACCCGGCCGAGGACGTCAGCGCGCCGCGGGTGGTCGTGGCGGCGATCGACTCCGGCACCAACCCCTACCACGAGTTCTTCCACGCCGGCGGTGACGGCCCCTACCCGTCCGACGCCCCGCCGACGGGAGTGACCCCCGACGTGCTGGCGGAGTTCGGCATCGGCGACGACCAGGTGCTGCACCTGACGCGGACCGGGGACGTGGCCGCCGACCTCGCCGCCGACACGGCGCAGTGGGACGCCGTGCAGCCCGGCGTGCCGTACTGGTTCGCCGGCACCAACGTCATCGGCATCTCCTTCGACACCAGCACCCGGACACCGCTGCGGCCGGGTCCGGAGAAGTCCGCCCACGGCGTCGGCGTGGCCGCGGCCGTGCTCGAGGCCAACCCCGAGGCCGTGGTCGTGCTCGTGGAGGGCATCACCGACGCCAGCGAGGAATGGGCCTTCACCCACCCCGCCGTCGACGTGGTCACCACCAGCTACGGACCGATCGGCAGCCCGCCGCTGCCCGAGCACCTGTCGTTCAGCCACACCGGCGTCGTCGGCAACGGCAAGCTGCACTTCGGCGCGGTCGACAACAGCCCCGCGCTGTCCCCGATCGACTCGACGGGGGGGCCGTGGTGGTCGATCGGCGTGGCCGGCTTCCAGGAGCACGACACCCGCGGCCGCCAGCACCTCTCGGGCACGGCCTCCGACTTCCTCGGTGCCTTCGTGCAGGACCTGCCCTACTGCATGGACTGCCAGTCCGGCCGGCGGGAGGTGGCCGGCACGAGCTTCGCTACGCCGACCGGTGCTGGCGTGGCCTCCCTCGGGATCCTCGCCGCACGGCGGGCCGCCGGGCACGTCGGCGGCATCACGGGCGACGAGCGGTTGCTGGTCGCGGGCGACGGGCTCCGCCTGAACAACTGGCAGGTGCGCCGGGCGCTGGAGGAAGCCGCCGCCTACCCCGCCCTGGAGGAGTGGGACCCGTTGGCATTCGGCAGCCCGCTCGACGCCGTCGGCACCCCGATCCTGGATCCGGCGCCGTGGCTGACGGCGGGTTGGGGGCTGCTGAGCGCCGACCCGGACCGTGGTGTCGTCGAGGAACTGCTCGCACGGCTCGGCGTGGCGGGCGAGCCGACCCGCACGAAGGACGCCGACACCTGCACCTTCATGACCACGCTGTTCGAGGCCCGCTTCGCCTACTGGAACACCTACGCGTTCCTCGGCGAGAGTTGGCTGTCCGACGAGGACCCCTACGTGCGCTGTCCTTCCCGGTAGACGCGCACCCTTCGTTCCTCGGGGTCCGTCGAGGGCCGGTGGTCGTCCCGCCACCGGCCCTCGATTCGTCGTGCGTCGAGGCGGGCCGGGCCGGGAGTGAGCCGCGCTGGCCGGCACCGTCGGCATCGCCGGCACCGCCGCCCTTCGACACCGGCCGGGCGGCCGGGCAACCTTCTCGGTGTCCGCCCGCGGGGGCCTAGCGTGGACCGAGCCGCGCCGCCCCACGATCGAGGTCGCACGATGTCGTCGTCGTCCAACCCGTCCTTCGGCAAGCTCGCCCTGGCCGCCGCCGGCGGCGCCCTGGCGGTCCGGGGACTTCGACGTCTGCCCTCGGCCCGCTTCGCCGGCATGAGCGGCACCTCCATCGCCGGCCCGAGCGCGGCCGGCTGGATCACCGACTTCCTCAACGCCGCCTACTACCGCCGCGATCCCGTGCAGCGCACCACCGCCGACCTGCGGCTGGCGTTCGGGATCCTGACCACCCGTTGGCACCGCACGGGTGCCCGCCGCCTGCACGCCGGCGACGTCTCGGCCTTCCACCGCGCCTTCGGGCGCGAACGGTTCATCGACGACCACGACAGCCCCCGCGGCACGCTCAACCAGGTCCAGTTGCGCGAGGGCGCCGCCCGCCTGTTCGGCGACGGGTTCCTCGACTCCTGGGACGACCCCGAGCGGCGCGCCTACGGCATCGCCTTCCCCGAGGTGGCCGACCGCGAGGCCTACCTGCCCGAACTGCGGCTGGACCACGCCAAGCTGGGGGGGATCACCCCGCCCACCGCGCCGCCGGCCGACCAGACCTGGCACACCTACCCGGCCGTCAAGCTCGGCGACGAGCCGGCGGCGGACCGGGCGCTGGCGCTGCTGGGCCGGCCGGAGACCTGGCCCGACTACGGTTCGGCGTTGGGGCGGTTCACGCCCGTGCGTTCGGGCAGCCTCGACGGGCAGACGTTCGAGATCGAGGTGATCGGGGAACCGGTCGGTCCGCTGCCGATGCTGCTGCGCGCCTACGTCACGGTCACCGAGGTCCTGACCGCCGGCGACGCGCTGGACGCGTACACGGCGCAGCTCAACGAGTCGTTCGGCCGCTACGCCCCCTACGATCCGTTGCCGCTCCCCGACGGGGCCCGCCCGGTCGCGCTGATCGAGCTGACGACCCATGCCGGCCACTTCCTGGGCCGGGCACGCAACCGGCTGCTGGTCTTCGTCGCGGACGGCAACGCGTGGGTCCGCGCGGCCGGCAACTGGGACCCGCTCGACTGGCACCTCGACCGGCTCTACGCCGGCATCGGCCGCTACAGCCAGCACGCCTTCTGGGGCATGGGCGAACCCGAAGAGTCGGTGCTGCACCAGCTCGCCGACGCCGTCGAGGCCACCCAGGGGGTCCACCGGTGACACGCCACGACGCCATCGTCATCGGTGCCGGGCCCAACGGCCTGGCCGCCGCGATCACCCTGGCCGAGGCCGGCCGCGACGTCGTGCTGTGCGAGGCGGCCGACGCGCCGGGCGGGGCCGTGCGCACCGAGGAACTGACGCTTCCCGGCTTCCGGCACGACACGTTCTCCAGCGTCTATCCCGCCGCGGCCGCCTCGCCGGTGTTCGCGCGCTGGCCGCTGGCCGACTTCGGGCTCGACTGGATCCAGCCGCCGGTCGCGATGGCGCACCCGTTCCCCGACGGCAGCGCCGTCGCGCTGCACCGCTCGCTCGAGCGCACCGCCGCCTCGCTGGACGCCCAGCACCCCGGGGACGGCGCGGCCTGGGAGGCGTTCGCCGGCCCGCTGCTGGACGTCTTCCCGCAGCTGCGACGCACGCTGATCGGCGGATGGTTCCCGATCGTGGGCCCCGCGGGACTGCTCGCCCGCCACGGCATCCAGGGCACGCTCGAGTTCGCCCGCGTGATCCTCGCCTCGGCGCGGGCCTTCTCCACCGAGCTGTTCGGCGGGGAACGGGCGCAGGCGTGGCTCGCCGGCTCGTGCCTGCACGGCGACGTCGCCGCCGACGACGCCGGCAGTGCCATCACCGGCACGTACCTGCAGCTGCTCGGGCACGCGGTCGGCTGGCCGTCGCCGCGTGGCGGGGCGCAGGCCCTGGCCGACGCGCTCGCCGGCTACTTCCAGCACCTCGGCGGCACCCTGCGTGTGAACAGCCGCGTGGCCCGGGTCGTCACCGCGGGCCGCCGCACGGCCGGCGTCGAGCTGGTGGGCGGCGAGCGGCTGCGGGCCAACGTGGTCGTCGCCGACGTGCTGCCGGCCGGGCTGATGGCGCTGGCCGGTGACGCGCTCGGCAGCGAGTACCGCGCCCGGCTGCAGCGCTACCGCTACGGACCCGCCACCGTGAAGGTGGACTGGGCGCTGGACGGGCCGATCCCCTGGAGCGCCGACGAGCCGCGCACGGCCGGCACCGTCCACGTCGGCGGGCACCTCGCCGACCTGGTCGACGCGCAGCGCACCGTCCGCGACGACGAGCTGCCGGAGCGGCCGTTCCTGCTGCTGGGCCAGCAGTCGCTGGCCGACCCCACCCGTGCCCCCGAGGGCAAGCACACCGCCTGGGCCTACACGCGGGTGCCGCAGTCGCACCGCTTCGACGCGGACGGCGTCGATGCGTTCGCCGACCGGATCACCGCCCAGGTCGAACGGTTCGCGCCCGGCTTCGGCGACCGTGTCCTGGCCCGCCACGTGCTGGGCCCGAAGGACCTCGAGTCGCGCAACGACAACCTGCCGGGTGGCGACGTCGGCGGCGGGTCGTACGCGATCGACCAGCTGGTGTTCCGGCCGGTCCCGAGCCTGTCGCCCTACCGCACCCCCGTGCGGGGGCTGTACCTCGGCTCGGCCGCGACCTTCCCCGGCGGCGCGGTCCACGGCGCCTGCGGCCACGGCGCCGCCCGCCTCGCCCTCGCCGAGGGCCGCCTGCGCCGCTGGCTCTGACCCACGAGGGGTTCCCGTCGCCCGCGACGGAAACCGTCCCGCCTCGCCGGCCGGGACGCGGCCGCCACGAGGTTTTCCGTCGCCCGCGGCGGAAACCGTCCCGCGTCGCCGGCCGGGACGCGCCCGGCACAAGGGCTTCCCGTCGCCCGCGACGGAAACCGCGGATGCCGGGCCCGATGACGGGTGGCGGGGTCAGTTGCCGCCGAACAGGTCGCGGATGCGGTCGAGCACGCGCTCGACGAAGTTGTCGACCGCCTCGTCGTCGATCTGCGGCAGGTCGACGCCACCGCCGCCATCACCGCCGCCATCCCCGGCGCCGTCGCCGTCGGCCGGCTGGTCGGCGGGCTCGTCCGCCGGCGGCTGCTGGTCGAGCTCCCGCTCGCGCTGGTCGAGCTCCTGCTCACGCTCGTTCAGCGCCAGCTCACGCTCGTCGAGCTGCTCGCCGCGCTGGTCCAGCCGCGCGGCACGGTCCTCCAGCGCCGCGGACCGCTCGTCCAGCGCCTCCTGCTGGCGGGCGACGTCCTCGTCGCGGTCACCGGCGGCCGCCTCGGCCTCGGCCAGCTGCGCCTCGAGCTCCTCGATCCGGGCGTCGCGTTCGGCGACGTCGGACTCCAGGGCCAGGACGCGCTCGTCCTCGGCGGCCTGCTCGGTGTCGTCGCCGCCGGTCGCCAGCGCGACGATGACGAACGCGAGCGCGAACCCGAGCACGGCGCCGACCAGCCCGATCATCAGGTCGCGTCGGCGACGCTCCTTCTTCTCCTCGGCGGCCTGGCGCTCGGCCTCCTCGGCGGCCAGGGCCTCGTCCTCGGCGGTCATGGTGTCGGCGGCACCGGTCGCCGGCTGGTCGCCGTACCAGGGCTGCTCGTAGGACAGCGCCGGCCGCTGCCCCGTCGCCTCGTCGCCCAGGGCCCGGGTGCGCTCGTTGTCGAGGTCGGCCGGGTCGATGCGCTGGGTGGCGTCCGGCGGCGGCTGGTCGGGCCGATCGACACGGCGGGTGGCGTCGGCGGGTGGCGGGGCATCGGGTCGTGGCACGCGCCGGGTGGCGAACTCGTCGGGACCCTCGCCGCTGCTCATGCCTGGCCTCCACGTGCTCGAGGTACCCGGCGCCCGTGCGCCGAATGCTCACGAACGGCACCGTACCGCGACCGGTCGCCGCATCCGAGGCGGCGGTCCCACCCGGCTGCCGACGCGTCGGGACGCCGTCCACACCGCGTCCACACGGTGTCCACAGCGCGCCTGTACGCGCCGGTCGTGCGCGCTGCCGCACAGGTTCCGGGGACAACCTGGGGACAAGCCGTGGACAGCCTGTGTCTTGGGTGTGACTTGCGGCGAACCCCTGGACGCCGTCCGCCGCCCCTGCGTACGGTTCCCCTCGCCGGTCGGGAACGGCACTGCGGAACTCCCCGATCGGACGCCACGAGAGCCGGTGCAGGACCTCGTGGTGGGTACGCGGCCCGCCAGGGTCGGGTGCCGACGACGACGAGGCACCGACGGCGACGCCGGAGGCCGCCCGGCCGCGAGGCCGGCTGGCAGAAGGCGGGCGACGAGGAGGCCGCGACGTCAGCTCGACGACCACTGCGCCTGGTCGCCGGGCCGCACCGCCGCCGCAGCGGTCGGTGCAGCGGGAGGCAGGTGTCGCAGTCCCTCGGGACGGCGAGGCCCCGACCGCGAACCGGACGGTGGCTGGTTCCTCGGAGCCGGTGACCGGACGGGCGCCAGGTACTCGAAGAAGCGCCTGACGCGAAGCGGCGGCCCCGGTGTCCTCGAGGCACCGGGGCCGCTGTCGTGTCCGGGGCTCTCGCCGCGGTCGGGCACCTCGCGGTCCGGAGGCCACGGTCGTGTCAGGGACTCTCGGCCCGGGCGAGCACCTCGCGGTCCGGTTCCTTGCGTCCGAAGTGGAACACGCCGACCCCGGCGCTGAGCACCAGCAGCACGCTCATCACGACCAGCATCGGCACGGCCCCGAACTGCGCGATCAGGGGCACGG